>NZ_PUQF01000014.1:0-146048 GCF_003331015.1 Enterobacter sp. GER_MD16_1505_Eko_090
CTCAGAAGTGAAACGCCGTAGCGCCGATGGTAGTGTGGGGTCTCCCCATGTGAGAGTAGGGAACTGCCAGGCATCAAATAAGAAAAACCCCGTACCGGAAGGTGCGGGGTTTTTTGCTTTGTGCGTCAGGAATCATGCCGGATGGCGGCTTCGCCTTATCCGGCCTACAAAACCTGTAGGCCCGGTAAGCGCAGCGCCACCGGGCATGGCAGACCGCACGATCCCACGGTAAAAAGAAGCAAGAATACTAAAGAAGGGATTTATAAACGCAGAAAAGCAAAAACCCAGCCATAGGCTGGGTTCTTTAAATAGTGGTGCCCGGACTCGGAATCGAACCAAGGACACGGGGATTTTCAATCCCCTGCTCTACCGACTGAGCTATCCGGGCAACGGAGCGCATTAAACCGCAATCGCGCCTTATCGTCAACATTATTTCGGGAAAAGCTGTTCAATTGCTTAACTTTGCGGCAATCTGATGGTTTACGCGTCGAATAGGGCAAATTTAACAGGCTCGCTTACGTCAACGCCCCGCCCATACGGCACTGAGCAAAGCGCAGAATATCTTCTGCCAGCCGGTGCGCCGTATCCACATCGGCCTGGCTACGGTTCACCAGCATGCGGCTCAGGCAGCCCTCCAGCACCAGCTCCATCTGTTTCGCCACCATTGCCGGGTCATCCACTTCAAGACGGGTCAGCAGCTCGTGAGTGAAGTCATGCGCAGCCCGTTTTTGCTGATCCGCCAACTGATGGACAGGATGGTCGGGATCGGGATAGAACGTACAGGCCGCAATAAACAGGCAGCCCGGATAGCGGTTGTTGCTGACACATTCCGTCAGGGCGGTATAGCGCGCCAGAAGCTTTTGTTCCGCAGTCAGTTCTTCATTCAGCATCAGCTGCCTGCGCCAGATATCAACCTGCTGGCTGAGATAGCGCAGAGCATCATAAACGAGCGCCTCTTTATCCGGCCAGAAGCGCTTAAGATCATCCAGGGGGTAATCGATACGGTCGGCTACCATCTCAAGCGTGGTGCTGGCGATCCCATAAATCTCAAGTAATTGCAGGGCTTGTCCCAGTACGTCTTCACGTTGCACGGTTATCTCCTCCGCTATTCCCAACGGTATGTTCCGTTTAAAGTGTTGTTTACGGTTGGCGATTGCGCAAATGCGCGCTAAATGCCGCTGCATCCATAAACCCGGTTACACGCTGTTCTGGCTGCTCCTGACCCTGTTGATTGAAGAACAGAATGGTTGGCAGCCCGAGCACGTTAAGCTGCTTCAGCAGAGCCTTATCCTGCGCATTATTGGCTGTCACGTTCGCCTGGAGCAGAACCGTCTCTTTCAGGGCGTTTTGCACCTGTGGATCGCTAAAGGTGTATTTTTCAAACTCTTTACAGGCGACGCACCAGTCGGCATAGAGATCGAGCATCACCGGTTTGCCCTTCGCCTGCGCAAGCGCGCTGTTGAGCTCATCGACGTTCTTAATCTGCATAAAGTTCAAATGCGCCTGCGTCTGGCCGACCGGCGAGCCGAACGCCCAATCCTGCAGAGGACGCACGCTCACCAGCGCGGCGGCGAGCAGGAGAATTTGCACCAGGCGCATCCACGCTTTTTTGGCCCCCAGACTGACGATAAATGCCCAGGAGAAGAACGCTACGCCGAGCATCGCCCACAGGCGAGTGCCCCATACGTCACCCGTAATGCGTTCCAGCAGAAACACCGGCAGCGCCAGAATCACAAAACCAAATGCGGTTTTCACCGTCTCCATCCACGGGCCGCTCTTCGGCAGCAGGCGGTTGCCAAAAACCGTGACCAGAATGAGCGGCAGGCCCATGCCCAGCGCATAAAGGTACAGCGTACCGCTGCCGAGCCACAGATTGCCGCTCTGGGCAATATAGAGCAGGATGGCGCTCAGCGGGGCAGTGGTGCAAGGGGAGCAAATCAGTCCGGCGATGGCCCCCATCATAAACACGCCGCCTGCCGAACCACCCTGCTGACGATTGCTCATCAGCGTTAAGCGGGTTTGCAGAGCTGACGGTAACTGCAGCGTGAACAGGCCAAACATCGACAGTGCCAGCAGGATAAATATCGCCGACAGGCCAATCAGCACGTACGGGTGCTGAAGTGCGGCCTGGAACTGCAACCCGGCAGCGGCGACCACAAGGCCGAGCGCCGTGTAGGTCAGCGCCATACCCTGCACATAAATAAAGGCCAGCAGCAGCGCGCGTGCGGTGGAAAGGCGCTGTTTGCCGCCCAGCACGATGCCAGAGATGAGCGGATACATCGGCAGCACGCAGGGGGTAAAGGCAATGCCAATGCCAATCAGTAAGGCCCACAGCGCGGAGAACGGAAGGTCAGCGGTATCCTCATGCTTCTCGCCTGAAGGAAGAGGTGAAATCGTGGGCGACGCTTTCACCTCACTAAGCGGAACCACCTTTGTTTCCGGCGGATAGCAGAATCCGGCATCCGCGCACCCCTGATAGGTCACCGTCAGGGTCGCGCCTTTATCCGCCTGGTTCACCGTAACGGGCACGCTCAGGCGCTGGCGATAGATTTCGCTTTTGCCGTAAAACTCATCTTCATGCCACTCGCCAGCGGGCATCTGTAATGCGCCCACGCTGGCCTGAGCAGGCGTAATGCTCACCTGCTTGCGATAGAGGTAATAGCCCTCTTTCACCTGCCAGTTGAGCGTAAGGTCTTGCTGGTGTTGCTGGAAATCGAAAACAAACGCCCGATCGGCAGGAATGAAGTTCGAACGGCCGGGCGCGTCAAACAGCCCGGCAAAAACTGATGTGCTGCAAAGCAGCAGGATCAGCGTAAGGAAGCGTTGAGCCATGAGAGATAGTCGTTATCGCCATGAACCACTGGCAAGACCAGCAGTTCCGGGGTTTGGTAAGGATGATGAGATTTGAGGCAGTCCAGGAGTGCCTGCTGATTCGCCAGATTGGTTTTAAGCAACATCTGGACTTCGTACTCTTGCTCCAGCTTACCTTCCCAATAGTAAAGAGAGGTAGCGCCGGGGAGGAGCGTGACGCAGGCTGCCCGTTTTTCGGCCAGCACTTTGGCGGCGAGATCCTGGGCAGAGGCTTCATCAGGGGCGGTGCACAGTACGACAACGGCATCAGGCGTGTTCACAAGTCGACCTCCTCATCACGAAAGTCTTCACTATATCACGCAAGACGATTGGTCATTAATGAAACGGGCCGCTGAGCGGCCCGATTTTAACTATTTTTACAACGGCTAACCGTTTACAGCACAATGCCGCCGATGATAAAGCCGAGGACCACGCAAAGCGTAATCGCCACCACGCCCGGGATGAGGAACGCGTGGTTAAACACGTACTTACCGATACGGGTTGAGCCGGTGTCGTCCATCTCCACCGCCGCCAGCAGGGTTGGGTAGGTTGGCAATACGAACAGGGCAGAAACCGCCGCAAAAGAGGCAATTGCCGTCAGCGGCGTCACACCCAGCATCAGCGCCGCAGGCATCAGCGCTTTGGTGGTCGCCGCCTGGGAGTAAAGCAGGGTCGCCGCGAAGAACAGCACGACAGCCAGCAGCCACGGGTAGTTGTGCAGCAGGTCACCAGCGACGGTCTGGATATCACTGATGTGCGCTTTCACGAAGGTATCACCAAGCCACGCCACACCCAGTACGCACACGCAGGCGCTCATACCGGATTTGAAGGTGCTGGCGTTCAGCACTTCGCTGGTATCAATTTTACAGGTGATGCTAATCAGCGTCGCGATGGTCAGCATGAACACCACAATCGCTTCGTTACGCGGCAGGACCGGGTTCTGGATCAGCCCCACGGTATCGCTGATGGCGGTCGCATAGAACATGACGGCAACAATACCAATCAGGAACAGCAGCACGGAGCGTTTCGCATGTGGCTTCAGTTCGAAGACCTGGCTGCCGCGCAGGCTCACTTCACCTTTTGCCAGACGCTCCTGATAAACCGGATCGTCTTTCAGTTCAGCACCGAGGAAGTTACACAGCACGGCGGTAATCATCACCGCAATCAGCGTCACCGGAATGCAGATCGCCAGCAGCGTCAGGTAGCTCACGCCCATCGGCTCCAGGATACCGGCGAAGAAGACCACCGCCGCGGAAATCGGCGAGGCGGTAATGGCGATCTGGGATGCGACGACCGCAATAGAGAGCGGACGCGACGGACGGATACCCTGTTCTTTCGCCACTTCGGTAATCACCGGTAACGTGGAGAAAGCGGTGTGGCCAGTACCGGCGAGAATGGTCATAAACCAGGTCACCAGCGGAGCAAGGAAGGTAATGTATTTCGGGTGGCGGCGTAGCATGCGCTCCGCCAGGCTTACCAGGTAGTCCATACCGCCTGCCACCTGCATGGCGGCAATAGCGGCAATGACTGCCATGATGATTTCGATAACGTCGAACGGGATTGCGCCGGGTTTAATCTGAAAGATAAGGGTAAGAACGAGCACTCCAAGACCGCCGGCAAAACCGATGCCGATACCCCCGAGTCGTGCTCCCAAATAAATCGCCAACAAGACGATGACGAGTTCTGCTCCAAACATAAGGACCTGCCTTGCTTATTAACAAGTTGATATTGAATTGTTGTATTTTGGTAACGCCTAAAAAGAAAAAAGGCACGTCACAAGTGACGTGCCTTAAGAAGCCTAGCCTGAACGGTTACTGTTCGCTTTCATCGGTATATCGTTTCGCTTTATAGGCCGGGTGCATCAGGTTCTGGGCTGAGAAAATATCGTCCAGCTCGGCTTCGGTCAACAGCCCGCGCTCCAGCACCACTTCACGCACGCTCTTACCGGTTTCGGCGCAAATCTTACCGACGATGTCGCCGTTATGGTGCCCGATGAACGGGTTGAGGTAGGTGACGATCCCGATGGAGTTATAGACATAACCCTCGCAGACTTCTTTATTCGCCGTGATGCCGTTGATGCATTTTTCCAGCAGGTTGTAGCAGGCGTTGGTCAGAATGTGGATAGATTCAAACATCGCCTGGCCAATGACTGGCTCCATCACGTTCAGCTGCAGCTGACCCGCTTCAGAGGCCATGGTCACGGTCGTATCGTTACCGATGACTTTGAAGCAAACCTGATTCACTACTTCTGGCACGACCGGGTTCACCTTGGCTGGCATGATGGACGAACCTGCCTGCAGTTCTGGCAGGTTGATTTCGTTCAGGCCAGCGCGCGGGCCGGAAGAGAGCAGGCGCAGGTCGTTACAAATTTTGGACAGCTTCACCGCCAGACGTTTCAGCGCGCTGTGTACCATGACGTAGGCGCCGCAGTCGGAGGTCGCTTCAATCAGGTCTTCTGCAGGCACAACCGGCAGGTTGGACACTTCAGCCAGCTTCTGTACCGCCAGCTGCTGATAGCCATCCGGGGTGTTCAGACGCGTACCGATGGCGGTAGCGCCCAGGTTCACTTCCAGCAGCAGCTCGGAGGTGCGCAGCAGATTTTTAGTCTCTTCGTTCAGCAGGACGTTAAACGCGTGGAATTCCTGGCCGAGGGTCATCGGCACCGCATCCTGCAGCTGGGTACGACCCATTTTCAGAATGTCCTGGAACTCAACCGCTTTACGCTGGAAGCCATCACCCAGCTGGTTGATCGCATCCACCAGTTTCACCACGGAGGCATACACCGCGATACGGAAGCCGGTAGGGTAGGCGTCGTTGGTGGACTGGCATTTGTTGACGTGGTCGTTCGGGTTCAGGTACTGGTATTCACCTTTCTGGTGACCCATCAGCTCCAGGCCAATGTTTGCCAGTACTTCGTTGGTATTCATGTTGACGGAGGTGCCCGCGCCGCCCTGATAGACGTCAACCGGGAACTGATCCATGCATTTGCCGTTGTTCAGCACTTCATCGCAGGCTGCGATAATCGCATTTGCCGCGCTTTTAGGAATGGTTTGCAGCTCTTTGTTGGCCAGGGCTGCGGCTTTCTTCACCATCACCATGCCACGAACAAACTCAGGGATGTCGCTGATTTTGCTGTTGCTGATGTAGAAGTTTTCAATCGCTCTCAGAGTGTGGACACCGTAGTAGGCATCCGCTGGAACTTCCCTGGTACCCAACAAGTCTTCTTCGATACGAATGTTGTTTAACATGTGAACCTTCTTTTCAAGCTGCCGATGGATTGTACTAAACACACAGTATTTATGTGGTTTTGAATATTTTCTGACCGACGATTATTCCCTCAATCAGCCAGATGCTCGAGATCATATGCTGATGATAGCGAATTGCCGTAAGCTGGATCACTTATTATCGAGCCGATTCCATGATAATTATTAATCTGTGAAATGGGTCACCGCTTTAATATTTCCAAAAAAAATATCCGTGCAAACTGATTGAATTTTCGCTAACCGTCACCATCTCATACAAACGCGCGTCGCGAACACATTCAGACAGGGGCCCGATGGCCTCTGCCACACAGGAGATGCCAGTGCGCTGGATACCGTTTATTGCTTTCTTTCTCTATGTTTACATTGAGATTTCCATTTTCATCCAGGTTGCCCATGTGCTGGGCGTCCTGCTGACGCTGATTCTGGTGATTTTCACCTCCGTCATCGGCATGTCGCTGGTGCGTAATCAGGGTTTCAAAAATTTCCTGATAATGCAGCAAAAGATGGCCGCAGGCGAAAGCCCGGCGGAAGAGATGATCAAAAGCGTGTCGTTGATTATTGCGGGGCTGCTGCTGATTCTGCCCGGGTTCTTTACCGACTTCCTCGGCCTTCTGCTGCTTCTGCCGCCGGTGCAAAAGCACCTGACCATGAAGCTGCTGCCGCATCTGCGCTTTAGCCGTATGCCGGGCGGTGGGTTCAGCACCGGGCCAGGCGACACGTTTGAAGGGGAATATCAGCGTAAGGATGAACAGCACGACCGTCTGGATCACAAAGACGATCGGTGATTTTGTTGCCCGGTGGCGCTTCGCTTACCGGGCCTACTAAAGCGCCAGCCACAACACCGCCAGCATGACGATGGCATACACGCTCTTCCATCCCACCATCGCCAGCAGCAGCAGGCACAGTAGCCCCCCGACAAGCGCCAGTGCTTTATAACGGCCTTTCAGCAAACGGCATCCCGCCAGCATGCACAGCAGGTAGATCATGATGAAAATGCCGTTGGCGTAGACGAGCAGCGTATCCAGATTGACCTTCAGGGCGTAAATGCACAGCGTACTCACCACGCAGCAGCCCAGTACGGCATTCAGGGCATTCAGCGGCAGCTGGCGTTTAGACAGCCGTGCGAGGCGGTTATCAGGTCTGTAAAGCGCCTGAGACCACACCAGACGGGCAAAGCTCTGGATATAAATGTTAAGGCTGGCAAAACAGGCCAGATAGCCGATAACGCAGGCGATCCACAGCGCTTTCACACCAAACAGTTCAACCACGATACCCGGCAGCGATGCCGCGGCGGCGAGATCGGCTCCGAAAGCCTTGAAGTGCAACACCAGCACGGTACACGCCCAGTACACCGTGCCTGCCAGCAGCAGGCCGATCATCAGTGCGCGGGGGAAATCACGTTCAGGCTGCTTAAATTCCGACGCCAGATGGGCAAAGGCTTCCAGACCGACAAAACACCAGAACATGACGGAGAGCGCGGCAAAAAGCTGTGAGTGGTTGACGTCTGTCACGGCCGGGAAGGGAATCTCTTTTACGGTGATATCGCCCGCCCACCAGATAGCGGCAACGAGCGCGACAATCAGCACCGCAACCAGTGTCTGCAGGTTGGCGCTGGAGCGGGCTCCGCGTGAACCCACCCACCAGACGATAGCCAGCGTACCCAGTTCGGCCAACAGCAACTGCTCGTCATGCCAGCCAAACAGCGCCTGGCCAAAGCCGGTTGCAATGTGCAGCGCCGCAGGAAGCCCAACCGGAATAACGGAGAGAAACAGCCAACCGGTCACACGCTCCAGTCGCGGGCCAAATGCCAGCCCGACAAAATGCGCCACGCCGCCCGCGCTGGGGAAATGCCGCCCCAGGATGGCAAACACAATGGCAATCGGGAAAACCAATACAATCAGAACGGGCCACGCCCACAGACTGTTATTTCCGGCTACCAGTGCCGCCAGTGCAGGTACGGCGAACACGCCCGTTCCTAACAAGGAGGTTGAGAGCAGGCCGACGCCCTGCGCCAGCCCCAACTCCTGCTTGAGTCCACTCATTGACATCGTCCTGCCAATTCCAAAAGAGAGGCGATGGTAACACTTTCGCAAAATTTTTTTTCAGCTCCCCCTTGAAGGGGTAAAAAGCTATCCCCATCTCTCAGGGCACTAGTCGGAAAACCGCATGCGGGCCGGCGTCATCCATAACTGATAATGACTTTCTCAAAGGAGAGCTATCAATGAGTATTCGTCCGTTACATGATCGTGTGATCGTCAAACGTAAAGAAGTTGAAACCAAGTCTGCTGGCGGCATCGTTCTGACCGGTTCTGCAGCAGCCAAATCAACGCGTGGCGAAATCATCGCTGTCGGTAAGGGCCGCATCCTGGAAAACGGAACTGTGCAGCCACTGGACGTTAAAGTTGGTGACATCGTAATTTTCAACGATGGCTACGGCGTGAAATCCGAGAAGATCGACAATGAAGAAGTGTTGATCATGTCCGAGAGCGACATTCTGGCAATTGTTGAAGCGTAATTTACGCACGAGAATTTGAGGAAATAAGAACATGGCAGCTAAAGACGTAAAATTCGGTAACGACGCTCGTGTAAAAATGCTCCGCGGCGTAAACGTACTGGCAGATGCAGTTAAAGTGACCCTGGGCCCGAAAGGCCGTAACGTAGTGCTGGATAAATCCTTCGGCGCGCCAACCATCACCAAAGACGGTGTTTCCGTAGCACGTGAAATCGAGCTGGAAGACAAGTTCGAAAACATGGGTGCGCAGATGGTGAAAGAAGTGGCCTCTAAAGCGAACGACGCTGCAGGCGACGGTACCACCACCGCGACCGTTCTGGCGCAGGCCATCATCACCGAAGGTCTGAAAGCCGTTGCGGCGGGCATGAACCCAATGGATCTGAAACGTGGTATCGACAAAGCTGTCGCCTCCGCAGTGGAAGAACTGAAAGCGCTGTCCGTACCGTGCTCTGACTCTAAAGCGATTGCTCAGGTTGGTACCATCTCCGCTAACTCCGACGAAACCGTAGGTAAACTGATCGCGGAAGCGATGGACAAAGTCGGTAAAGAAGGCGTAATCACCGTTGAAGACGGTACCGGTCTGGAAGACGAACTGGACGTGGTTGAAGGTATGCAGTTCGACCGCGGTTACCTGTCCCCATACTTCATCAACAAGCCAGAGACTGGCGCTGTTGAGCTGGAAAGCCCGTTCATCCTGCTGGCTGACAAAAAAATCTCCAACATCCGCGAAATGCTGCCAGTGCTGGAAGCCGTTGCGAAAGCAGGCAAACCGCTGGTTATCATCGCTGAAGATGTTGAAGGCGAAGCGCTGGCGACCCTGGTGGTTAACACCATGCGCGGCATCGTGAAAGTGGCTGCGGTTAAAGCACCTGGCTTCGGCGATCGTCGTAAAGCGATGCTGCAGGATATCGCTACCCTGACCGGCGGTACCGTCATCTCCGAAGAGATCGGTATGGAGCTGGAAAAAGCGACCCTGGAAGACCTGGGCCAGGCAAAACGCGTTGTGATCAACAAAGACACCACCACCATCATCGATGGCGTGGGTGAAGAAGCCGCTATTCAGGGCCGCGTTGGTCAGATCCGTAAGCAGATCGAAGAAGCGACTTCCGATTACGACCGTGAAAAACTGCAGGAGCGCGTAGCGAAACTGGCAGGCGGCGTTGCGGTAATCAAAGTCGGTGCTGCGACCGAAGTTGAAATGAAAGAGAAAAAAGCGCGCGTTGACGATGCCCTGCACGCGACCCGTGCTGCGGTAGAAGAAGGCGTGGTTGCGGGTGGTGGCGTTGCGCTGGTGCGCGTTGCCGCTAAACTGGCTGGCCTGACCGCTCAGAACGAAGACCAGAACGTGGGTATCAAAGTTGCGCTGCGCGCAATGGAAGCGCCTCTGCGTCAGATCGTGTCTAACGCCGGTGAAGAGCCATCTGTGGTGGCGAACAAGGTGAAAGCGGGCGAAGGTAACTACGGTTACAACGCGGCAACTGAAGAATACGGCAACATGATCGACTTCGGTATCCTGGACCCAACTAAAGTGACCCGTTCTGCTCTGCAGTACGCGGCCTCTGTTGCTGGTCTGATGATCACCACCGAGTGCATGGTGACCGACCTGCCTAAAGGCGATGCGCCTGACTTAGGTTCTGCTGGCATGGGCGGCATGGGTGGAATGGGCGGCATGATGTAATCATGTTGTTCTGAACCTCTCAGAACGAACCCCGGGCAGAAATGCCCGGGGTTTTTTATTGGGTGCTATTCGAAAGTGCCTTTGACGCACACGGCACCTTCACGCACCATCTGGCGGCCTTTGGCCCAGACCTCGCGAATCTTCAGATCGTCCGTCAGTACCAGGAAATCCGCATCGCATCCGGGCGCGAGCCGTCCCTTATGCTCCAGCCCGAGAAACGCCGCCACGTTTCGCGTAAAGGGAAGAAGCGCCTCTTCCAGCGGCAGCTGATGCCGGCTGACCAGCTGCTGCAGCGTTTCGAGCAGGGATTCGAACCCCGCCACGCCCATACCCACCAGATTGCCGCTCTCATCAAATTTCGGCTGGCTGCCGTTGCCGTCCGAACTGAGCGTAAGCCGGTTAAACGGCACCTGCGCCTCGCGGGCCATCACGATGGCGCTGGCGGCGTCAATCGGTTCACTGATGCTGGTCGTGATGTCGATAAAGCCGCCTTCGCGGGCATAGCTCAGCGCGGCAAGGAACAGCGCCCGGGCGCGGTTAACGTGGGTTGGCAGCAGTTTTACGCGGGGAACGTCGGCGTTATTCAGGATGCTAAATAGCGGCTCCAGCAGCTTTGGGCTGTTGCCGAGGTGAAACACGGAAATACCCGCTTTGGCACCCAACAGCCCGCCTACGCGTGACTGGGCAGCCATACTGGCGAGCTGGTCCTCGGCTGGCGCGGAAGAACGATGGTCAGAGATCGCGCATTTCACGCCAATGATTTTATCAATCAGCGCCACGTCTTTTTCGACACTGCCGGTGATGGTCGGCGAAGGCAGCCCGTACGCCCCCGTCAGCATCCATGCGCTGATCCCTTCATGCTCAAGCGCCCGCGTTTTTGCCAGCAGCGATTCAGGATGCCGGGTCACGCCGTCGGTGCCCAGCAGGCCAACAACCGAGGTGATGCCTGCGGCAACGAGTGCAGACAGGCGAACCTCTGGCGTGCGGGTGTGAGGGCCCGCCTCGCCGCCGCCACCGATCAAATGCACATGCTGGTCGATAAACCCCGGGCAAACCACCGCCCCAGCCAGATCGCTTTCCGGGCAGTCTGGCCTCGTTGTTCCGTGGTTCGCTTTTTCGATCGCCACGATTTTTCCCGCAGCGATCAGCAGATCGCAATGTCCCTTATCCTCCGGGGCGTAGAGATGTGCGTTGCGGAAAAGGTGAGGGTTCAGCACTGAAAAATCCATTTTTATCTCCTCAGAAGAGTAGCTGCATCACCCACATTGAGAGCAGGGCATTAATGACACAAAGAGTAATAATATGCGGATAATATTTCGGGTTTACGCCGGCGGTACCCAGGCAGCGGCCGGTGTTTTGCACCGGATTGCCCATCAGATAGATGGCGGGCAGCAGGATGGTGGCATCGTGGCCGTTGAGCGTGCCGGCGGCGACCAGGCTGGCGCAGACGCCCACGCCGCCGCCCATACTCATCACCGAGGCCAAAAGAACCGTTGCCGCCGCACCCGGAAGGCCCCACAGCGCCATAATTGGCTCGCATATCTTGCCGACAATATCCAGCAGGCCGGTGACCTTGAGCGCCTGAATGATGACAAACGCCATAACGACGTTCGGCAACAGGCTGGTGGTGGCGATGGTAAAGCCGCGGCGGGCGCCATCAATAAACATATCCATGATATTTTTACGCGGCTGGGCGATCATGTTCTTCCTCCTGAAGACGATTTTCCATGTGGGCGATCCACAGGCGCAGGACGTTCGCGCCAACGAATTTAAACACCAGAATAACGGCCAGCGGCGTAATCACCGGGATGGTGATAACGGTGAAGAGCGCGGCACCGGAAGAAAAATAGTTGGTAATGATGGCGCTACCGCTGGTCTGAAAGGTGGCGAAAATAGCGCGCTCCTGGTCCGTAATCGCGCCTTCATCGGTTAACTCTTTGGTCATCCCTGCCGCCGCATCGGTGTTTTGCAGGTTGGCTATCAGCGCCAGGGAGCAAACGCCCGGCACACCCAGCAGCGGACGTAAAATGGGAGTCATAAGCTGCTGTGCGGCACGCAGCCCGCCCAGACCTTCGGTGACGGCGATGATACCAAGCGATAAAATGACCGAGGGAGCCAGCTCAAGGGCAAAGAGGAAACCGTCTTTCGCCCCCGTTCCGCCCGTTCCGCGAAACGTCAGAGCGCCGTTGACCGGGCCAAAGCTGCCGTTTAAGACGGTAAAATCCAGCACGCGCCACCATTCGGTGCTTTTGGCGAAAAAGCCCGAGAAAAAAACGATGGTAAGTACAAACGCCACATAACCCACCCATGTCACTTTTTCCTCTCCTGAGGATGATGCACTCATAAAACCTCCTTTTTTAGTCGCGTACAAAAGTTGTACGTTGCATCACTAAAAACGATCGGGGGCTAAAACACGATATCCCAAAGGTTATTATCAGAATTCATTTAAGATGTCGGAGGAGTGCCTCGCGGAATCTGGCTCGCAGAAATGCGCGGGGGTTTTTCTTTTAGTCATCTTTTAGGTATAAGATTTACACACGGACAATTACTGTCCAGCTTATTGAAAACGAGGAATAACATGCGCGTAAAAGTCTGTGCAGGGATTGTAGGGGCAGCACTGCTGCTGGCGGGTTGTAGCTCCAGCAATGAGCTGTCGGCAGCGGGCCAGGGCGTTCGCTTTGTGGAAGATAAGCCTGGCAGTGAATGCCAGCTGTTAGGCACGGCAACCGGTGAACAAAGTAACTGGATGTCGGGTCAGCACGGTGAGGAAGGCGGTTCTATGCGCGGAGCGGCGAATGCCCTGCGTAATCAGGCTGCGGCAATGGGCGGCAACGTGATTTACGGCGTAAGTAGCCCAACGCAGAGTATGCTGTCCAGCTTCGTGCCGACCGCCAGCCAGATGACGGGCCAGGTCTATAAGTGCCCGAACTGATGTAATGTGCTAATGGCGCTGCGCCCGGCCCTGTAGGGCGGGTAAGCGTAGCGCCACCTGCCTTTTTAGTGCTGCCGCAGCTGCAAATCGAGCGGCGTCTTGCTCGGCTCTCCGCCAATCTCGCGTGCCAGCTTCGGCACCATATAGCCTGAAACCAGCGTTAACAGTTCGCGCATAATCTGCCGGGCTTCTTCATCCGTCACCATGAAATGCGCCGCGCCCTGAACGCGATCCAGCACGTGCAGGTAATACGGCATCACGCCCGCATCAAACAGAGCATTGCTCAGATCGGCCAGCACGCGGGCGCTATCATTCACGCCGCGCAGCAGCACGCTCTGGTTCAGCAGCGTCACGCCCGCTTTACGCAGTCGCGCCATCGCCGCGCGAAACGCATCGTCAATTTCGTTCGCATGGTTAATATGATTCACCAGCAGCACCTGCAGGCGGGATTGCTCCAGGCGTGCCACAAGGCCGTCGGTGATACGTGCCGGAATAACAATCGGTAAGCGGCTATGAATGCGCAGGCGCTTAATGTGCGGGATGGCTTCAAGCTGAGTCAGTAGCCAGTCCAGCTCATGATCTTTCGCCATCAACGGGTCACCGCCGGAAAAAATAATCTCATCCAGCTCCGGATGGGCGGCTATATAGTCCAGCGCGACCTGCCAGTTGCGTTTATTGCCCTGGTTTTCGGCATAGGGGAAGTGCCGACGGAAGCAATAACGACAATTTACCGCACACCCGCCTTTTACCAGCAGCAGGGCGCGGTTGAGATATTTGTGCAGTAAACCCGGCACCACGCTGTTCTGCTCTTCCAGCGGATCGGTGCTGTATCCCGGCGCAGTAATGAATTCATCCTGCGAAGTAAGCGTTTGTTTTAATAGCGGATCGTCGGGGTTGCCTTTCTCCATCCGGGCCACAAACGCACGGGGAACGCGCAGGGCGAAAAGGCGCTTTGCCTCGCGGCCTGCAAGCAACTCTGGGTGCTGATCGAGGTCTAAAAGACGCAGCAATTCATCAGGACTGGTGATTACATCGGCAAGTTGCGATAACCAATCTTCTCTGGACGGGGTGTTTAGGGTTACAATATGCGCCATTTTGTGGCTTAGCTACCAGTTAACAAATTTAGAGGGCCTTATGGCAACGTACTATAGCAACGATTTTCGTGCTGGTCTTAAAATCATGATGGACGGCGAACCGTACGCGGTTGAAGCCAGCGAATTCGTTAAACCAGGTAAAGGCCAGGCATTCGCACGCGTTAAGCTGCGCCGTCTGCTGACCGGTACCCGTGTTGAGAAAACCTTCAAGTCTACTGACTCTGCAGAAGGCGCTGATGTTGTTGATATGAACCTGACCTATCTGTACAACGATGGCGAGTTCTGGCATTTCATGAACAACTCCACTTTCGAACAGCTGTCTGCTGATGAGAAAGCGGTAGGTGACAGCGCTAAATGGCTGCTGGATCAGGCTGAGTGCATCGTGACCCTGTGGAACGGCCAGCCTATCGCAGTGACCCCACCAAACTTCGTAGAACTGGAAATCGTTGAAACCGATCCAGGTCTGAAGGGTGATACCGCAGGTACCGGCGGTAAGCCAGCCAAACTGTCTACCGGCGCAGTGGTGAAAGTGCCACTGTTCGTACAGACTGGCGAAGTGATCAAAGTGGATACCCGCTCCGGCGAATACGTATCCCGCGTGAAGTAATTTACGTATGATTGAAGGCGCAGCGCCCGCTGCGCCCGATTTTTTGCAGGCAGGGATGATGAAACGTACCGTTAAAATTCTGCTTCTGTTAGCGCTCTCCAGTGCATTGCTTTCTGGCTGTAACACCACGCGTGGAATGGGACAAGATATCCAGGATCTGGGTCATATCATTTCTCACGCCGCCAGCTAAGTTCGTCTAATTTTCCTAAAAATGCTTCCTCTTCCGTCAACCGGCGGGATTTTGTCTATTCTTAAGTTGCTATACACAAAACAACTTTGGCTATAAAAGGAAGATATTATGGTTAAGAAGACAATTGCAGCGATCTTTTCAGTCCTGGTACTTTCTTCAGTGTTAACGGCCTGTAATACCACGCGTGGCGTCGGTCAGGATATTTCTGAAGGTGGTAGCGCAATCTCTGGTGCGGCAACAAAAGCTCAGCAGTAATGAATAAACGGTACGGGACCAGCCGGGTTTCGTACCGTCAGCTTTCTGATTCCTGCAGGGATAAGAACGGAGAAAAACGCGTATCCATATGTAATTTCATGCGGATATTGCGTTTATAGGTATAAACCGTTTTTCCGTTGATGCTCAGGTGAGCGGCAATTTTTTGATTGCTCGCGCCGTCCATCCATAACGTCAGCACCTTCTCTTCCTGTCGGGTCAGCAAAGGGGCTGCCGCCGTTGGCCTGTCAGCGCTGGCGCGCGAAATTAACGCGTCGTTGATAACCGTTGCCACCTCTTCGAGACTGGCGTTTTTCAACAGCGACGACCAGACCGGAAACTTCCCAAGCCAGTCGGTCATGCCGCTATCCTCTCCCGACTGCAGCAAAATAAACGGTAATCGTTCACTTGCGTTAAGCAGGGAAGAAAGCTGCTGAAAATGGTGAATATCCTGCCTGAAGCCGTACAGGTCAGCGATAACCAGCGTTGGTTTCCATTGCAGAATGTGTTCTCTGGCAAGAAACAGATTATTCAGCCCGGTCACTACGTAGTGTCCCGGGAACAAACCGGAATGATTGAGCCATGCTTCAAACCCCGCGCGGGTGAAGTGACAACGGTCAATCAAAAGAATTTTGAACATATTTTATTCGCAGTCGGCTAGTGGTTTGGCTTCCTGCCATCAGAAAGCACATCATCATAGAGAAGTCGGATGAGTGCTAAAAGCCGGAACTCCGCGCCATACTGCGGCTATTTCTTGCCTTAACGTGTTCAGCAAAAAAGGATTGAAAAAAAATAGCACGCTAACCACAATAGGTGGCGTAATCTCTGCCTTACGGGACGACCCGTAAGCGTTTCTTTCACCGGGGACGGCCCCAACTTGCATTAAGTTAAGGAGCCTGACATGTCCTGGATCATTCTTTTTATTGCTGGCCTGCTCGAAGTGGTATGGGCGATTGGTCTCAAGTACACCCACGGATTTACCCGCCTGACGCCCAGCGTCATTACCGTTACCGCCATGATAGTCAGTATTGTTCTGCTATCCTGGGCGATGCGCTCTTTGCCTGTGGGAACGGCTTATGCCGTCTGGACGGGTATTGGCGCAGTGGGGGCCGCCATCACCGGCATTTTGCTACTCGGCGAGTCAGCGAGTCTGGCGCGTATCGCCAGCCTCGCTCTGATTGTGGCCGGGATCGTTGGGCTTAAGCTCAGCACCCACTAATGGGGCTGTTTTACCCAGATAAGTTTTGATACATCAAACCCTTGCCGGGTCGCGACGTCCAGCATCTGCTGCTTCATTTCGGGTGAAATAGTTGGCGTGCGGGAGAGTATCCACAGGTAGTCGCGATCCGGCCCACAGACCAGCGCATGGCGATACGCTTTGTCGAGCGCTATCACGTTATAACCGCCATAAAACGGACCAAAGAAAGAGACCTTAAGCGCGGCCCGTCGCGGGTCGCCAGTGAAGTACGCTTTTCCCACCGACTGCTGCCACATCTCCCGATCGGGATTATAGCCCCGGTTGATCACCTGAATACCGCCATCATCCATCGGACTGTAATTCGCCGTGACCTTCTCTAAACCCTGCTCAAACCGATGGTCGAGGCGCGCGATTTCATACCATGTTCCAAGGAAGCGTTGTGCATCAAAAGGCGTGACGACGGTGACGCCAGGAGGCGGGGTAGGGGAACTGCAGGCAACCACTAAAAACGCGGCTGTCACCGCGGCGATAACAGGCAGAATGCGCATAGGAGTTTCCTTACTGTTTTTTGTTAAGTGTAGATGACAGCAGGAAAAATGCGGAAGATTGTGCGGCGAATTTCGCCGCACACCGTGGTTTTGAAGGCCGGGTAAGGCGAAGCCGCCACCCGGCAATGTTTTACTGCAGCGCGTCGAGGATACGGTATGCCGCCTCAACGCGTGCCGGGTTCGGATAGCTTTTATTCGCCAGCATCACAATGCCGAGCTGCTTTTCAGGAATAAATGCCACGTAGCTGCCAAACCCGCCCGTCGAGCCTGTTTTATGGACCCAGGAGGCTTTGACCGGCGGCGCGGGTGGATTCACTTCTGCCACGGGCAATGGTGCCAGCGCCACCTTGTTATCACTGCCTCCGACGACGGTTTTGGCATCGACCGGCCAGTTGAGCATCTCCCAGCCCAACCCCTGATACATGGCCCCCACGCGCCAGTAGCGAGACTGCGCCAGAGCAATGCCTTGCTTGAGTGAGGGAGCCTGAAGAGAATCCGGCTTCATGTTGGCTATCAGCCAGCTCGCCATATCCTTCACGTTAGTTTTTACGCCATAGGCTTCCGCGTCCAGCATCCCTGGCGAAACGTGGACCGCTTTACCCTCACGGTATCCCCAGGCGTAATGCGCCTCTTCCGCTTTCGGGACGTTAATCCAGGTATGGTCCAGCTTGAGGGGTTTAAAGACCCGCGTCGTCATGGCCTGCTCATAGCTCATGCCGGAAGGTTTAACCGCCAGCGCACCAAAAAGACCGATGCTGGCGTTAGCGTAAAGACGCGTGGTGCCCGGCTTCCACTGCGGCTGCCAGTTTTGATAAAAGCGCAGCAGAGAGGCGGTATCCGTGACCTCATCCGGCACCTGTAACGGCAGACCGCCTGCGGTATAGGTTGCCAGATCCAGCATGCGAATGCCCTGCCACTGCTTGCCCGTGAGCTCAGGCCAGTATTTTGCTACCGGATCGCCCAGCGCTATTTCACCCCGGGCAATGGCATCGCCGCCCAGTACGCCGGTGAAGGTTTTACTTATAGAGCCCAGCTCAAACAGGGTTTGCGGGGTGACGGGTTTGTTCGCCGCAACATCGGCTTTACCGAAGGTAAAGTAGTGTGGCTGACCCTGATAAATTACCGCCACCGCCATACCCGGAATGGCCTGCGCGTTCATCAGCGGCGTAACGGTACGTTCCACCACCTCAGCCAGCTGTGTTTCGGACATCGGTGCGGCGAATGCAGCGCTGGTGACGCTGAGCAGCAGGGCACAGCTTAGGGATTTTGTCATCATCGGTTATCTTCCGTAATAGCAGTTCAAGGGAGTGTCCGGGCCCGTCAGACCGCTGTAGTCTGTTGGATTTGACTGTGGCTGACAAACGGTTAAATTTAGCATTAGCTGTTAATTTTTCTAACGGATGGGACCATGACCCGCAGCTATCTTCCGCTTAATTCGCTTCGCGCCTTCGAAGCGGCCGCAAGGCACCTCAGTTTTACGCATGCCGCTATCGAGCTGAATGTCACCCATTCCGCGATTAGCCAGCACGTAAAGGCGCTTGAGCAGCACCTCAATTGCCAGCTGTTCGTCCGCGTTTCCCGTGGGCTGATGTTGACCACGGAAGGCGAGAATTTGCTGCCGGTGCTGAATGACTCGTTCGACCGAATTGCCGGAATGCTGGATCGCTTTGCCAGCCAGCGCGCCCAGGAGAAGCTGAAAATTGGCGTGGTGGGGACTTTTGCTACCGGGGTGTTATTCTCGCAGCTCGCTGACTTTCGTCGCTGCTATCCGCATATCGATCTTCAGCTGTCGACGCACAACAATCGCGTCGATCCGGCAGCCGAGGGGCTTGATTACGCCATTCGCTATGGCGGCGGGGCGTGGCACGGCACGGAAGCGACGTTTCTTTGCCCTGCACCGCTTGCGCCGCTTTGCACGCCTGACATTGCTGCCGCGTTGCACACCCCTGCCGATATCCTGAAGTTTACCCTGCTGCGTTCTTACCGGCGCGACGAGTGGACCGCCTGGATGCAGGCCGCGGGAGAAAACCCGCCTTCACCGACGCACCGGGTAATGGTATTTGATTCGTCCGTGACCATGCTGGAAGCCGCGCAGGCAGGTACGGGCATAGCGATTGCCCCTGTCGATATGTTCACCCATCTGCTGAACAGTGAGCGCATTGTGCAACCCTTTGCGACGCAGATTGACCTTGGTAGCTACTGGCTCACGAGGCTGCAGTCACGCGCAGAAACGCCCGCAATGCGCGAGTTTGCACAGTGGCTGGTGGGGAAGATGCAGAAATAAAAGGCCCGCCGGATGGCGGGCCAGAGGCGTCAGATAGTGATCACGGCAATCAGCGTGACCACGGTCAGGATGGTCGCCAGACCGTAGAATACCCATTTCCCGCTCGGTACATGGATTTTCAGGTCATGCATCGCATGGTGAATACGGTGCAGGCCACACCACAGCGGCAGGACGATCATCAGGAAGATGAACACGCGACCAATAAAGCTGCTCGCGAATGCCAGTACGCGTTCGTAGCTCAGCGCATCGCCCGGGAACAGCCCCAGCGGCAGCATAATGCCCACCAGCAGAATGATGACGGGGGCAATGATGGCACTCCACATGCCGCCTGCGCCAAAGAGGCCCCAGAAGACCGGCTCGTCAGAACGTTTTGGATTTGGATTGATCACAGTAGTCTCCTTACCAGAACAGTGCGACAAACAGAATGACCACAGTGACCAGAATCGTCACCGCCCAGAGCCCCTTAATCACCGGTTCTGGCCCCATTTTCTCGCCTTTTACGATGATGTTCGCCGCTTTTGGTGCCAGTTCAAACCAGGTTTTGGTATGCAGCAGCGCGGCCGCAAGCACGATCAGGTTCAGAATGACAATGATCGGGTTTTGCAGGAAACCGACAAAGCTGGCCCAGGTTTCCGGGCCATGCTTGAGGGCAAAAACGCCGTACATCAGCTCAAGGCTGAACCAGACCGCCGGTACCGCTGTGCCTTCACGCAGCATGTAGAAGCGATAAAACGGCAGGTTTTTCCACCAGGTGGACGGCACAGGCCGCACATAGGCTTTGCGTTTAGTCGTCATCATGCACTCCTTAGCGTGGTTTCAGGGTAGCGATAAGAAAGTCTTTCGAGCTTTCCACTTTACCCTGCTGAATGGCGGCGGCCGGGTCGACGTGCTTCGGACAGACTTCGGAGCAATAACCCACAAAGGTACAGGTCCAGACGCCGTTCTGGCTGTTAAGCTGCGCCATACGTTCTTTTTTACCGTGGTCGCGGCTGTCTTCGTTATAGCGGTGCGCCAGCGTAATGGCGGCCGGGCCGATGAACTCGGGGTTCAGGCCAAACTGCGGACAGGCGGCGTAGCAAAGACCGCAGTTGATGCAGCCGGAGAACTGATGGTATTTCGCCATCTGAGCTGGAGTCTGGTTGTTTGGCCCCTGATCCGGCGTGCGCGGGTTGCCAATAATGTAAGGCTTAATGGCTTCCAGGCTTTCGATAAAGTGGGTCATATCGACCACCAGATCGCGCTCGATAGGGAAGTTGCCCAGGGCTTCGACCTTGATGCCTTTGGTGTAGTCACGCAGGAAGGTCTTACAGGCCAGCTTCGGCACCTTGTTGACCATCATGCCACAGGAGCCGCAGATCGCCATGCGGCAGGACCAGCGGTAGCTCAGGTCTGGCGCCAGGTTGTCTTTGATATACCCGAGCGCGTCCAGCAGGGAGGTTTGCTCGTCGTAAGGAACTTCATAGAAAGCGCTGTGCGGTGCGGCATCCACTTCCGGGTTGTAGCGCACCACTTCAACTTTCAGTTTTTGCATCTCAGCCATTCGCCTTCTCCTTCTTCTCGGCGGCTTCTGCTTCTGCACCGTACACGCGTTTAGCCGGCGGCAGCGTGGTGATTTTCACGTCGCTGTAGTCCAGACGTGTGGTGCCATCCGCATCGCGCCAGGCGAGAGTGTGTTTCAGGAAGTTGACGTCGTCACGTTCGGTACAGCCTTCATCAAGACGCTGATGCGCCCCACGCGACTCTTTACGCGCCAGCGCAGAGTGCGCCATACATTCCGCCACGTTCAGGCCGTGGCCCAGCTCGATGGTATAGAGCAGGTCGGTGTTGAAGACGCTGGAGGTGTCGGTGATGCGCACGCGCTTGAAGCGCTCCTGCAGTTCCGCCAGCTTATCGACGGTTTTTTGCATCAGCTCAGGGGTACGGTAGATACCGCAACCTTCTTCCATCGACAGGCCCATCTCGTCGCGGATCTTAGACCAGTTCTCGTTACCTTCCTGGTTCACCAGATCTTTCAGGCGTTTTTCAACGTCTGCGACCTGCGCATCCAGCGCGGCACCGTTAGCTTCGCCTGCGGTTGCCGCGCGTTCCATCGCGCGCTCGCCCGCCATGCGGCCAAAGACCACCAGCTCGGCCAGCGAGTTTGAGCCGAGGCGGTTAGCACCGTGCAGGCCCACGGAGGAACATTCACCGACGGCGAACAGACCCTTAATACGGGTTTCGCACTGCTGGTCGGTTTCGATCCCGCCCATGGTGTAGTGCGCCGTTGGGCGTACCGGAATTGGCTCTTTCACCGGATCGACGCCGACGTAGGCTTTCGCCAGCTCGCAGATGAACGGCAGACGTTCCAGCAGCTTTTTCTCGCCCAGGTGACGCAGGTCGAGGTGAACCACGTCGCCACGCGGTGTGGAGATGGTGTTGCCTTTGCGCCACTCGTGCCAGAAGGCCTGAGAGACTTTGTCGCGCGGGCCGAGTTCCATGTACTTGTTCTTCGGCTCGCCGAGCGGGGTTTCCGGGCCCATGCCGTAATCCTGCAGGTAGCGGTAGCCGTTTTTGTTGACCAGAATACCGCCTTCACCGCGGCAGCCTTCCGTCATCAGAATGCCGGAGCCCGGCAGACCAGTTGGGTGATACTGCACGAACTCCATATCGCGCAGCGGCACGCCGTGGCTGAGCGCCATACCCATACCGTCGCCGGTAACGATGCCGCCGTTGGTGTTATAACGATAAACGCGGCCTGCACCGCCCGTCGCCATCACCACCGCATTGGCGCGGATCTGGACGAGCGTGCCTTCCATCATGTTCATCGCCACCAGGCCGCGCGCGTGTCCATCATCCACCAGAATGTCGAGGACGAAATGCTCATCAAAGCGCTGGATTTGTGGGAACTGAAGGGAGGTCTGGAACAGGGTGTGCAGCATGTGGAAGCCGGTCTTATCGGCGGCGAACCAGGTACGTTCGATCTTCATGCCGCCGAAGCGACGAACGTTGACGCTGCCGTCCGGGCGACGACTCCACGGACATCCCCACTGTTCAAGCTGGGTCATCTCCGTTGGACAATGGTGCACAAAGTAGTCAACGACATCCTGTTCGCAAAGCCAGTCGCCCCCTGCAACCGTGTCGTGGAAATGGTATTCAAAGCTGTCATGATCCTGCGCAACGGCGGCGGATCCTCCTTCTGCGGCCACCGTGTGGCTGCGCATTGGATAGACTTTTGAAATCAATGCGATTTTAGCGTTGGGATTAGCTTGCGCTGCAGCAATCGCAGCACGTAATCCAGCCCCGCCAGCGCCTATTACGGCAAGATCGGCCTGAAAAGTTTGCACGACATTCCTCCAGATTTTTGTTATTTCGCAACGCGACAAACTAAAGGTAGTTCACCCGTCCAAAAGGACGATTGCGAAAGCGTTTCCACTGCTCCTTTATGGGTAAAACAGTATAACCGTGTAGATGTCAGGGAAATTTGACGTGTTCGATTTTTTTGCTGTTCTGTCCGGCGATTTATCATTGAGATTGATGAATTGCATCACGCAATTGTTCACCTAAATGAAATGCGCTTTTTTACTGCGCAAAATTTGTCTCTGTCCCTGCTAACGAGTAGACTTCGTGCCCTTGTCTGAAATCGGAGAACAACTCATGAGCGAAACGGCCACCTGGGAGCCGAGCGCATCCATCCCTAATCTGTTAAAACGCGCTGCAATTATGACGGAGATTCGCCGTTTCTTTGCCGACCGCGGCGTCCTGGAGGTGGAAACCCCGTGCATGAGTCAGGCAACGGTAACGGATATTCATCTGGTCCCGTTTGAAACCCGTTTTGTTGGCCCCGGCCACTCTCAGGGCATGAATTTGTATCTGATGACCAGCCCGGAATATCACATGAAACGCCTGCTGGCGGCGGGATGTGGTCCGGTCTATCAGCTGTGCCGTAGCTTCCGCAACGAAGAGATGGGTCGTCACCACAACCCGGAATTCACCATGCTGGAGTGGTACCGCCCGCATTATGATATGTACCGCCTGATGAATGAGGTGGACGATCTGCTTCAGCAGGTTCTGGATTGCTCAGAAGCGGAAACGCTCTCTTATCAGCAGGCCTTCCAGCGCCATCTGGAAATCGATCCGCTGTCGGCGGACAAAACCCTGCTGCGCGAAGTGGCGGCAAAACTGGATCTGAGCAACGTGGCAGATGCCGAAGAGGACCGCGACACGCTGCTGCAGCTGCTGTTCACCTTCGGCGTGGAACCGCAGATTGGCAAAGACCGTCCGACGTTTGTCTATCACTTCCCGGCAAGCCAGGCGTCACTGGCGCAGATCAGTACCGAAGACCACCGTGTGGCAGAGCGTTTTGAGGTCTATTACAAAGGCATTGAGCTGGCGAACGGCTTCCACGAACTGACGGACGCCCGCGAGCAGGCGCAGCGTTTCGAGCAGGATAACCGCAAGCGCGCCGCGCGCGGCCTGCCGCAGCAGCCTATTGATGTTAATCTGCTTGAAGCATTAAAAGCAGGTCTGCCGGATTGCTCCGGCGTGGCGCTGGGCGTAGACCGTCTGGTCATGCTGGCCCTGGGCGCAGAGCAGCTTGGCGATGTGATTGCCTTTACGGTCGATCGCGCTTAAAGAATTGCCGGGTGGCGCTGTCGCTTACCCGGCCTACTCGGTCATTTGGCCCTGCCACATTAAAAACTGCCATATTATTAATATGCGGGTCTTTTTCTTAATTTGCCCCTTATAGCCACAATATTAGTCTGGTCATCTGCTACCATCCGCGCAGTTTAATTCCTTTTCGGATGGTTCTATGTCCCAGTCACTCAAAAAGATGACCCTCACCGGGCTCATCCTGATGATATTTACCTCAGTCTTTGGCTTTGCCAACAGCCCATCAGCGTTCTATCTGATGGGTTACAGCGCGACGCCGTTTTATATCGTTTCGGCTCTGTTCTTCTTTATCCCGTTTGCGCTGATGATGGCGGAGATGGGCTCGGCTTACCGGAAAGAAGAGGGCGGGATCTACTCCTGGATGAACAACAGCGTCGGCCCGCGTTATGCCTTTATCGGCACGTTTATGTGGTTCTCCTCTTATGTCGTCTGGATGGTCAGCACGGCGGCCAAAGTCTGGGTGCCATTCTCCACGTTTCTTTTCGGTGCCGATAAAACGCAGGTCTGGTCTCTGGCGGGGCTGAGCTCCACGCAGGTCGTCGGTATCCTGGCGGTATGCTGGATGGTGGTGGTCACGCTGGTGGCGTCAAAAGGCATCAACAAAATTGCCCGTATCACTGCCGTTGGCGGTATTTCCGTGATGTGCCTGAACCTGGTGCTGCTGTTGGTGAGTATTGCCATTCTGTGCCTGAACGGTGGTCATTTTGCGCAGGAGGTGAACTTCGTTTCCTCGCCTAATCCAGGTTACCAGTCCGGGCTGGCCATGCTCTCCTTCGTGGTGTTTGCCATCTTCGCCTACGGCGGTATTGAAGCGGTGGGCGGGCTGGTCGACAAGACCGAGAACCCGGAAAAGAACTTTGCCAAAGGGATTATTTTTGCCGCTATCGTGATTTCCATCGGCTATTCAATGGCGATTTTCCTCTGGGGCGTCAGCACCAACTGGCAGCAGGTATTGAGTAACAACACCACCAACCTCGGGAACATTACCTACGTGCTTATGAAAAGCCTGGGGATGACGCTGGGTAACGCCATGCACCTGACGCCGGAAGCATCGGCCACCATGGGGATCTGGTTTGCGCGCATTACCGGCCTGTCGATGTTTCTTGCCTATACCGGCGCATTCTTCACGCTGATCTACTCGCCGCTGAAAGCGATCATCCAGGGTACGCCAAAAGCGCTGTGGCCGGGACGCATGACCCAGCTCAATACCGCAGGCATGCCTGCCAACGCCATGTGGATGCAGTGTCTGCTGGTGTGCGTGTTTATTCTGCTGGTCTCATTTGGCGGTGATACCGCATCGGCGTTCTATAACAAGCTGACCCTGATGGCGAACGTGTCGATGACCCTGCCGTACCTGTTCCTGACCCTGGCGTTCCCGTTCTTTAAGGCAAAGCAGGATCTTGAGCGTCCGTTTGTGATCTTCAAAACCCGCGCGGCAACGCTGTTGGCCACCACGGTGGTGCTGCTGGTGGTGGCGTTTGCCAATATTTTCACCATCATTCAGCCGGTGATTGAGGCGAACGACTGGAGCAGCGCGCTGTGGATGGTGGGCGGCCCAATCTTCTTCTCGCTGTTAGCGATGGGAATTTATGAGAATTACCGTCGACGCGCGACGGCGTACATCGCAGAAGTGGCGTAGCGGGAATATTCCCCTCCCGAAAGGGAGGGGAGACGCGTTATAAGCTGCCCGCCGGGCGCGTACGCGCCGCTGACGTCAGCGTTCTTCCCGTTTTACGCCCGTCCAGGCTTTCCAGACGCATCTGGAACGGTGGGAACGGCATATCAATACCGTGCTCGCGGAAGCCCGCCAGAATCAGCTGGTGGATCTCATGGCGCAGCGGCATACGGTGGCCCATTTCGGCGGCGTAGATACGCAGCTCGAAAATCTGAATCCCCTGCTGTAAATCCACAAGGAAGACTTCCGGCGCCGGGTTGTCGATGACCAGCGAGCAGCGCTCCGCGGCAGTGTAGAGGATCTGGGTGACCTCTTCGCTGTTCGCGTCCGACGGTGCCGGTACCGTCAGCACCACACGGGTAACGGAGTCTGAGAGCGACCAGTTGATGAACTGCTCGGTAATAAACGCCTTGTTTGGCACGATGATCTCTTTCCGATCCCAGTCGCTGATCGTCGTCGCTCGGGTGTTGATCTTCGTGATGCTGCCGGTCAGATCGCGGATCGTGACGGTATCGCCAATACGGATCGGTTTCTCGAACAGAATGATCAGGCCCGAGATGAAGTTGGCGAAGATCTCCTGTAAACCAAAACCTAATCCAACGCCGAGCGCTGCGACGAGCCACTGGAGCTTCGACCACTCAATGCCGATCATCGAGAAGCCAACCAGACCGCCAAACAGCATGATCAGATACTTGGTAATGGTCGTGATCGCATAGCCCGTACCCGGCGTTAAATCCAGATGCTGCAGCAGCGCCAGCTCCAGCAGTGCCGGGAAGTTGCGCACCAGTTGGGTGGTGATAATCAGCACCAGAATGGCAATCAGCACCGCCCCTAAGGTGATCGGCTCCAGGCTTTCAACGCCCTGCACCGTAGAGGTCACGTCCCACAGCGAGATGTTCTCCAGGAAGCCAAATGCCGAGTGGATCTCCGACCACAGGAAGATGACCGACAGGAGGGCAATCAGCATCAGGATGGAGCGAACCAGACGCAGGGACTGGGTACTGATGGCATCCAGATCCAGTTCGACCTCATCCGCCTCCGTCGTACCTTCCGTACTGTTAACGTGGTTTGGCTCTTCCTCACCCCGCGCGCGCTGGGCGAGGATCTCCGCCCGGCGATGCTTGGCACGGTCAAACGCCAGACGGCGGCGCTGGATCAGCATCCAGCGGCGGATCACGTGATACACCACCAGCAGCAGGAACCAGATGGCCACCGAGGTTTCGAGACGTGCCAACAGCGCCTGCGACGTCGCCAGGTAACCCACCGCGGCTGCCAGCATCGCAATCAACGGTGCGCTGAGCAGCAGGTTCCAGAGCAGCCGGTTGAACATATTGTCGCCGCTGCCGGTTTTATCCAGATAGAGCGGAATACCCGCGCGTTTCAGGCTGAGCGTGACGATAGCCAGCGCTCCGCATATCAGCATAAAGCAGAGGCGGCCCAACGAGCCTGAAAACTCCCGGTCGTTGAGATTATCGAACATGATCAGCGCCATAATCAGCGGCACAATCAGCCCGATGCTCATCAGATAGTAACGCATGGCGCGCGCCACGCGATTACGCGGCCAGCCAAAGTGGGCGATGAACAGGCCATTGGGTCGCGCAAAGGTGGCGCAAATCATCACCACCCACAGCAGCGGCACCGTGGCGGTGACGCCATCGCCAATTGCTACCGCGAGCGGATAGGGCCAGGCTTCCCGCAGGCCATAGCCCAGCGTCATCCACAGCACCGGCAGCGGGGAGGCGACGAGAATCGACCAGAATACGGTGCGCAACGTCAGCCAGAAGTGATCCTGGGTAACCTTCCCCACCCGGGAACTGGAACGCTCGAGGAAGCGGGTGAAATGTCTGCGCGAGTAAATGCTGAAGCCCACCAGAATTAACGCCCCCAGCAGCGGGAAAATGGTCTCTTTGCTGGTGAGCATCATCACGCTGGCCTGTCCCAGCTGGCTGAAGGTATCCAGCGAAATCAGACGGCGCAGATCCTGGACAATCTCAATTGGCCACGAGAAGGTCATCGGACGCACGTCGGACGTCCAGAAGAGGTAACGGTGCGTCGCCTCGTTCACCTCTTTCAGGGCATCTTCCAGCTGGCTGTTGGACACTTTTAGCTTGGTCAGCTCAAGAATCAGCGTATCCCCGCCCTGGAGCAGAGAGTTCAGCAGTTCACGCTGGGTACGCAGCTGGGCTTCCAGAATGCGGCTTTGCTCGCCGGTCAGAGGCTGTCCGTCAGCCTGACGGATCTGGCGGATTTGCGGCTGCTTATTGAGAAGATCTTCAAAATGCAGTCGCTGAACACGTAGCTGGGCCATTTCGGTATCCAGCTGCTGCGGCTTCGGCATCTCCGGCAGGCGCGCGACCTGGGCGCGTAGCGCTTCGCCCAGCAGGTTTGACGATCCGAGCCACTGGGACTGTTCGCGCAGGGTGTTGAGCGCCTGGCGAACCTGAAGGGTTTGATTAGTGGCCTGACGCTGCTGCGAGGCCACCAGATCCATACGCTGCGCCTGTTGATTCAGCGCGGCCGAAAGCTCACGGTTGACCTTAAACTGCTCGACGATGCCGGCAGGCAGGTTATCGCTATTTTCTGCCAGCAGCTCGGTACTTTCCAGCGCGCGCTCCGCTTCACGCTGGCGCTGGCTATTGAGCTGGTTGCGCAAGGCCTGAAGATAGGCGTCCAGCTGCTCGCTCTGCTTCTGAGCGAGTTCTGAGCGCATCCGCGACAGCTCCTGGCGGTTATTGGCGGAAAGCTGCGCCAGCTCGAGCTCATCGACAAGGGCCTTCAGGCGAGCCGATTCTGCCTGCAGGCCCAGATTTTGGGCCTGCGCCTGTGGCGTGTTGCCGTTTTGTGTCCCCACGCGGCGCTCAACTTCATTAAGCTGGCGGCGGGCGTCGGTTTGCTGCTGCGGAAGCTGGCTGAGGGAGTCGGCAATTTCGCGCGCTCGCTCCTGCTCCTGCTGAGCAAGGCGGCTCTTTTCCAGAAGCTGGCTGCTGACCTGCAGGATCTCCTGGTTCAACGCGTCGGAGGTCATCCCTGCCGGCACATCGCGCGGTTCGTCGCGCAAGTTATTGAGCTGCGCGCGCAGCGTCTGCGAGAGTTTGGGGAAGTTGTCGATAACCTGCTGATACTGCTGAGCGCGCTCAAGCGAGCCTTTCCGCTCCTCAAGCGCGTTCAGTGCGGACTGGAGCGACTCGACGGTCTCTGGCTGAGCGGGTTTGGCCGCTTTTGCCTGCTCCAGTTCCTGGGTTATCTGTTTGGCGTCGGGGGCTGTCGCTGCGTACGCCCCCATGCTGAGGCACCAGGCCATCAGTAGAACGATAATCGGGCGCACGTCAGCGATCCTTCTGTTGTTAGCCTTCGTCTTTTTTGTCGTCAACCAGCGGGCTGGCGTCGTGCTCGGCGTGAATCTCTTCCTGTGACAGCGGAGCAGGCTCTGCATCCGGCGTCACGAAGGTTTCGGTAGAGACCGCCAGCGGCTGGCCCAGCTTTGTCACCGACAGGCTTTCAAGCTGTTCAGCCAGCTTCACTTTGCCCGGCGCAAACAGGTTGATCACGGTGGAGCCCAGCTTAAAGCGGCCCATCTCTTGACCTTTGAGCAGGGCCACGGAACCTTCCGCTTCACCGGCAGGCCAGGTCCAGCGTTTGATCACGCCTTCGCGCGGCGGGGTGATGGTGCCTGCCCAGACGGTTTCGATGCTGCCAACGATGGTCGCACCGACCAGAATCTGTGCCATAGGGCCAAATTCAGTATCGAACAGGCAGATGACGCGCTCGTT
Organism: Enterobacter sp. GER_MD16_1505_Eko_090; assembly: GCF_003331015.1. Classification (NCBI taxonomy): domain Bacteria; kingdom Pseudomonadati; phylum Pseudomonadota; class Gammaproteobacteria; order Enterobacterales; family Enterobacteriaceae; genus Enterobacter; species Enterobacter sp. GER_MD16_1505_Eko_090. Next base: position 29,504 of record NZ_PUQF01000014.1, read on the forward strand.
ACGGGCAAACAGGTTTGGCACGTTCTGCGCGGTCAGGTGGTTCACGGAGAACAGATCGCCCGGGACGTAAATCATTTCACGCAGGATGCCGTTACACGGCATGTGCACGCGGTGGTAGTCGCGCGGTGACAGATAGGTGGTGGCAAAGGTACCGTTGCGGAACAGATCCGCCATCAGGTAGTTACCCGCCAGCAGCGCTTCCAGGCTGTAGTTATGGCCCTTCGCCTGCAGAATTTTGTCGTCTTCGATGTTACCCAACTGGCTGATCACGCCGTCTGCCGGCATCACCAGGACGTTAGGGTCGGTGTTCACCGGGCGCACGTCGTCACGCAGCGGGCGCACGAAGAATTCGTTGAAGGTGCGGTAGCTGGCGGTATCCGGCTTCTGCGCCTCTTTCATGTCGACCTTGTAATATTTTACGAAAAGGTCGATGACCAGTTTGGTCAGCCAGCCTGCGCGTTTGCTCGCGCCCCAGCCCGCCAGGCGAGTGAGCCACAGTTTTGGCAGAATGTATTGAAGCGAAAGTTTAAATGCGTTTAACAAGGTAGCCTCCAGGCCATTGTTTTGTCGTTCCTGATCCGGCGGTAAGCCACCGGAACCTGAAAAAAGGGGACGATTTTAGCGATGCTTAGCTTAGTTGTCAGTTATCAGAATCAGAAAAGTTTTTACGCGTTTTTACCTGATCCATGCTCTCAAGAATGCGGTGATAATTCTCGAAGCGGGTCTCCGCGATTTCGCCTTTCTCAACCGCTTCACGGATAGCGCAGCCTGGATCGTTATCGTGTTTACAGTCGCGGTACTTGCAAGCGCCTAAATAATCATGGAATTCGACAAATCCGTTAAAGATTTGTTCCGGCTCAAGGTGCCATAAACCGAACTCTCGCACGCCCGGGGAGTCGATCACGCCGCCGCCATGTGGGAAGTGATACAGGCGTGACGCGGTGGTGGTGTGCTGGCCGAGGCCCGAGACGTCAGACACATCGTTGGTGAGGATCTCTTGCTGAAGGCCAAGCAGGTTGTTCAGCAGGCTCGATTTACCCACGCCGGACTGGCCCGCAAAGATGCTGATGCGGTCGGTAAGCGCCTCTTCAAGCGGTTTCAGGCCATCTTTGGTGTAGCTGGAGACCATCAGGACGCGGTAGCCAATTTTGCGATAGATATCCATCTGCTCATTGACGAAGGCCATTCCGTCGTCGTCCAGCAGATCGATTTTGTTCAGCACGATGATCGGTTCAACCTGCAGCGTTTCGCAGGCGACGAGGTAACGGTCGATAATATTGAGCGAAAGTTCGGGCAAAATCGCCGATACGATAACAATCTGGTTAATGTTGGCGGCAATCGGTTTGACCCCGTCGTAGAAATCGGGACGGGTTAACACGGACGTACGCTCATGGACCGCTTCAACAATACCTTTTACCGTTACGCCTTCCGCCGCCTCTTTACCCGGTCGCCAGACGACGCGGTCGCCGGTCACCAGAGAACGAATGGTCCGGCGGATGTTGCAGCGGTGAATCGCACCATCGGCGGATTCCACGTCAGCGTGCATACCGAAACGGCTGATGACTACGCCTTCCGTTGGGTCGCCAAACAGGTTGTCGTCGTAATCGACCTTCTCCGCAGTGGTTTTAAGACGGCGCTGGTGATTGGCATTCACGCGGCGCTGCTGCCCTTTGGAGAGTTTATTTTTACTCAATCGCACTGGCTCCTGGTCGCCCGTAGGGGGCAAAACCTCTATGATACACTCTAATTAATACTAGTTAACCTGCTACTGCCGGTTATGCGAGAAGGGTGGAAAATAACATGAGCGCGGATGAAAACAACCTGATTTGGATCGATCTCGAAATGACCGGGCTGGATCCCGAGCGCGATCGCATTATTGAAATTGCGACCCTGGTGACGGACGCCAACCTGAATATCCTGGCGGAAGGGCCTACGATTGCGGTGCATCAGTCTGATGACCAGCTGGCGTTGATGGACGAGTGGAACGTGCGTACCCACACCGGCAGTGGCCTGGTGGAGCGCGTGAAGGCGAGCACCATGGGTGACCGTGAGGCGGAGCTGGCGACGCTTGAGTTCCTGAAACAGTGGGTTCCGGCGGGCAAATCACCTATTTGTGGGAATAGCATCGGCCAGGATCGTCGTTTCCTGTTTAAGTACATGCCGGAGCTGGAGTCTTACTTCCACTACCGCTATCTGGATGTCAGCACGCTGAAAGAGCTGGCGCGTCGCTGGAAGCCTGAAATTCTCGACGGCTTTAAAAAGCAGGGGACGCATCAGGCGATGGACGATATCCGAGAGTCCGTGGCGGAGCTTTCTTACTACCGCGAAAACTTTATTAAGCTGTGATTTTGAGATCCGGCGCCTTGCGTGGCCGGGTTTTTGTCGTTAAATTGTGCAGCTTGCCGATTAAATAAGCATTTGAACTGAATTTCGAAAAAATCGCTTTAAGGGGGGTTGCAGCTAAAAGGATTTCTCGTATAATGCGCCTCCCGTAACGACAGAGAATTACACGTTACGACAGCAACAAAAGCAGTGCAGATTTGCGGGAATAGCTCAGTTGGTAGAGCACGACCTTGCCAAGGTCGGGGTCGCGAGTTCGAGTCTCGTTTCCCGCTCCAAAATTTGAAAGTGCTTTCACAGCACAGACTGCCCAAGCGGGAATAGCTCAGTTGGTAGAGCACGACCTTGCCAAGGTCGGGGTCGCGAGTTCGAGTCTCGTTTCCCGCTCCAAAATTTGAAAGTGCTTCCACAGCACGGACCACCCAAGCGGGAATAGCTCAGTTGGTAGAGCACGACCTTGCCAAGGTCGGGGTCGCGAGTTCGAGTCTCGTTTCCCGCTCCAAATTCTTCTTCATCTCTAAAATATCCACAGCGAAAAGAATCGCTGGGGACGTTTTCTGTTTTCTCTGAAATACTCTTGTGAACAGAGTTATCCACAGAAACTGCGCTTAACCGAAACAGGGTTAAAACTTAGCAGGGTGAATAATATCTTCATAAGATACTGTATTTACTTAATAAAATTTGATTTCAAAATGTTATTGAGATCACTTGAACTCTTCTCCAGCCCTGATGGCGCTTGAGTTTGTAATTTTATTCACAGGCTGTGAATAGTTCAGGCATCCCGCGGAAGCCCTTTTTCAATCACCCTCACCAGACGCTGTTTCTTCGGTAGCTGCACCTCGACCACACAGGCATTACGTTTCTCAACTTGCTGCGCAATCGCCCATTCTATGTGTTCATCAAGAAGTGGGTGCTCACCTCTACGGCTTTCAAGCGCCCGAATATTCGCTTCATCCCACGGGGCATTCCCCAGCGCGACGGCCACATTTCGCAGCCAGCGCAGATGGCCGATACGGCGGATGGCCGAACCCTCCGTCACTTTCAGGAACCAGGCTTCGGTCCAGGCGAACAGTTCAGCGAGCGGCGGGGCATGGAGCGCCTTGCGCGGGCTGAAATCCTCTTCGTCGGTGAGCTGTGAATAGCGGTTCCACGGGCAGATGAGCTGGCAATCGTCGCAGCCGTAGATGCGGTTGCCGATAAGCGGTCGGAACTCCTCTGGAATGGCGCCTTCCAGTTCGATCGTGAGGTAGGAGATACAGCGGCGCGCATCAACGGTGTAAGGCTCAACGATGGCGCCGGTGGGGCAGATGGTCATACAGGCCACGCAGCGGCCACAGCCTTCCTCTACCGGGCCGTCTACCGGCAGCGGTAAATCAATCAGCAGTTCACCGAGGAAGAAGAACGATCCGGCGTCGCGGCTAAGAATAAGTGAGTGCTTACCTGTCCAGCCAAGCCCGGCTTTTTCGGCGATCGGACGCTCAAGAATAGGCGCGGAATCGACAAAGGGTCTAAAATTCAGCGAAACACAGTGCTGTTGAATAGTTTCCCCGAGTTTTTTTAAACGGTTACGCAGAAGCTTATGGTAATCACGACCGAGGGCGTACCGGCTAACGTAACCCAGCGAGGGGTCTTTGAGCGTGCGAGCAAAGGCCGCGTTGGCGGGCAGGTAGTTCATGCGCACGCTGATGACGCGTAATGTGCCCGGCAAAAGCTCGTGTGGACGGGCGCGCATCATGCCATGACGTGCCATCCACTCCATTTCGCCGTGGTATTGTTTGTCCAGCCAGGCCTGCAGTTTGGGCTCGCTGGCGGAGAGGTCGGTATCGGTAATGCCTACCTTCTGGAAGCCAAGCTCAGCACCCCACTGTTTGATTTTTTGCGCTAATTCATTGAGATCGAGGGGCTGTGACATGACGGACCATACGGTGAAGAAAAACCCCGCAAGTATACCACATTCCATCTGGCATGCGGATGACCTCCGGCGCGCCGAAAAAGAGGCTGCAGACAGCCTCGGGATTACCCTGTATGAACTGATGCTCCGCGCGGGTGAGGCAGCGTTTGACGTTGCCCGTAGCGCCTGGCCGCAGGCCGCCCACTGGCTGATTCTGTGCGGGCACGGCAACAACGGCGGTGACGGCTACGTCGTCGCCCGTCTCGCGGTGGCTGCGGGTATCCGCGTGACCTTGCTGGCTCTCGAAAGTGATAAACCGCTGCCGGAAGAGGCCAGCGCGGCGCGGGAGGCATGGCTGAACGCCGGCGGTGTGATTCATGCGCCTGATATCGTCTGGCCAGAGGATGTTGATCTGATTGTTGACGGGCTGCTGGGCACCGGGCTGCGCAGCGCGCCGCGCGAAAACGTTGCCGCACTCATTGAACACGCTAACAGACATTCCGCGCCGGTAGTCGCCCTGGATATTCCCTCTGGCCTGATTGCACAAACGGGTGCGACGCCGGGGGCGGTGATTCAGGCGGCACATACGGTAACCTTTATCGCCCTGAAGCCAGGGTTACTGACCGGCAAAGCGCGGGATGTCGTTGGCGTGTTGCACCACAGTGCGCTGGGGCTGGAGAGCTGGCTGGCCGGGCAGGAAACGCACCTCATGCGTTATGATGCGTCGCAGCTTGCAGCGTGGCTCCCGCCGCGACGACCAACGTCACATAAGGGCGATCACGGCAGGCTGGTGATTGTGGGCGGTGACCACGGTACGGCGGGTGCGATTCGCATGACCGGTGAAGCGGCTCTGCGCAGCGGCGCCGGATTAGTGCGAGTGCTCACTCGCATTGAGAATATTGCGCCGATCGTCACGGCCCGACCGGAGCTGATGGTCCATGAGCTTACGCTCCAGACGCTGGAGGAAAGCCTCGAATGGGCGGATGTGGTGGTGATCGGTCCCGGGCTTGGGCAGCAGGCGTGGGGTAAACAGGCCCTGCAAAAGGTCGAGAATTTTCGCAAACCGATGCTGTGGGATGCCGACGCGCTTAACCTTCTGGCAATAAACCCGGATAAGCGTCACAATCGCATTCTGACGCCACACCCCGGCGAAGCCGCGCGGCTGCTTAACTGCAGCGTGGCAGAAATTGAAAGCGATCGCTTACTTTCTGCTCAGCGTCTGGTAAAACGTTACGGAGGTGTTGCCGTTTTAAAAGGGGCAGGAACCGTTGTTGCCAGTGACGAGACGCAGGGCATTATTGATGCCGGAAATGCGGGCATGGCGAGCGGCGGCATGGGCGATGTGCTTTCCGGTATTATTGGCGCATTGCTTGGACAGAAACTTCCCCTTTATGATGCAGCCTGTGCGGGCTGCGTGGCCCACGGCGTTGCGGCAGATAAACTGGCTGCGCGTTACGGTACGCGCGGTATGCTGGCCACCGATCTCTTTTGCACGCTGCGGCGTGTAGTTAACCCGGATGTGATTGACGTAGAAAATGACTAATCGAGCGATTCCTTTACCTGATGAACAAGCCACTTTAGATCTCGGCAAGCGCGTGGCGCAGGCCTGTCAGGGGGCAACCGTCATTTATCTGTATGGTGATTTAGGGGCGGGTAAAACCACCTTCAGCCGGGGTTTTTTGCAGGCGTTAGGGCATAACGGGAATGTGAAAAGCCCAACCTACACGCTGGTAGAACCGTACACCCTTGAAAATCTCATGGTGTACCACTTCGATTTATACCGCCTTGCGGATCCTGAGGAGCTGGAATTTATGGGGATCCGTGATTATTTTGCCAACGACGCCATTTGCCTGGTGGAGTGGCCGCAACAAGGTGCGGGTGTGCTGCCTGACCCGGATGTCGAAATTCACTTAGATTACCAGGCTCAAGGGCGTGAGGCACGCATCAGTGCTGTTTCCTCATCAGGCAGTTCCTTACTGGCGCGACTGGCCGGTTAAGCGTAGGGATGACGGGATGATAAATCGCGTTAAAGGTTGGTTGTTGGCTGCCACCGTGCTGCTGTGCGCGCAGGCCGGGGCGGCAAACCTCTCTGATATTCAGGTATCGAACGGCGAAAGCCAGGCCCGGATCACGTTCAGCTTTATGGGCGATCCTGAGTATGCGTTTTCACAGCCAGACAGCCACAGCGTGGCGCTGGATATCAAACAGACAGGCGTGATCCAGGGACTCCCGCTGCAGTTCAGCGGCAACAATCTGGTGAAAAGTATCCGTTCGGGTACGCCGCAGGATAGCCAGTCGTTACGCCTGGTGGTCGATCTGACCGAAAAGGGCAAAACGAAGGCGGTGAAGCAGCAAAACGGGGCGAACTATACGGTGGTCTTTACCATCAATGCCGATGTCCCGCCACCGCCTCCACCGCCGCCTGTCGTTGCCAAACGCGTGGAAGAACCGGTGTATACGCCGCGTCCTGCTGAACCCGCGCGTAATCCGTTTAAATCGCAGAACGATCGCATCACTGCGGCAACCAGCAGCAATACGGTGACCCGTCCGGCGGTGAGTACGCGCCGTGCTGCGACCAGCGGTGACAAAGTGATTATCGCCATTGATGCAGGTCACGGTGGACAGGACCCGGGTGCGATTGGCCCGGGTGGGACGCAAGAGAAAAATGTCACCATCGCCATTGCCCGTAAGCTGCGTGCACTGCTCAACGACGACCCTACGTTCAAAGGCGTGTTGACCCGCGACGGGGATTACTTCATTTCGGTAATGGGGCGTTCGGACGTCGCGCGCAAGCAGAATGCGAATTTCCTGGTTTCCATCCACGCAGATGCTGCGCCTAACCGTAACGCGACCGGTGCCTCGGTATGGGTACTCTCGAACCGTCGCGCCAACAGCGAAATGGCCAACTGGCTGGAAGAGCATGAGAAGCAGTCTGAACTGCTAGGCGGCGCGGGCGATGTGCTGGCAAACAGCCAGTCAGACCCGTACCTGAGCCAGGCGGTGCTGGATTTACAATTCGGTCATTCTCAGCGCGTCGGGTATGATGTGGCCACTAACGTATTGAACCAGCTGCAAAGCATTGGTGTGCTGCATAAGCGTCGTCCTGAACATGCCAGCCTCGGCGTTCTGCGCTCGCCGGATATCCCGTCCATCCTTGTAGAGACGGGCTTTATCAGTAACAACGGTGAAGAGCGTCTGCTGGGAAGCGACAGCTATCAGCAGCAAATTGCTGAAGCGATTTATAACGGTCTGCGTAAATACTTTGATGCCCATCCGCTGCAGTCTGCGCCACAGAGCGGCGCTGCCCAGACGGCCAGCGCAGCGCTACCGGGTGAGATGACCGCGACCAACTAAGGAGAATTCATGCCGATTCAGGTTCTGCCGCCGCAGCTTGCGAACCAAATCGCCGCCGGTGAGGTGGTGGAACGCCCTGCGTCGGTCGTGAAGGAGCTGGTGGAAAACAGCCTCGATGCGGGCGCGACCCGCATCGATATTGATATCGAGCGCGGTGGCGCGAAGCTTATCCGCATTCGCGACAACGGCTGCGGCATAAAAAAAGAGGAGCTGGCGCTGGCGCTGGCGCGTCACGCCACCAGTAAAATAGCTTCTCTGGATGACCTGGAAGCGATTATTAGCCTTGGCTTTCGTGGTGAGGCGCTGGCGAGCATCAGCTCGGTTTCGCGCTTAACGCTGACCTCCCGTACCGCCGAACAGCAGGAAGCCTGGCAGGCTTACGCCGAAGGGCGCGATATGGATGTGACGGTCAAACCCGCGGCGCACCCTGTCGGCACGACGCTTGAAGTATTAGATCTCTTCTACAACACTCCCGCCCGACGCAAGTTCATGCGTACCGAGAAGACCGAATTCGGACACATCGACGAGATCATCCGCCGCATCGCGCTGGCGCGTTTCGATGTCACCATCAACCTCAGCCACAACGGCAAGGTGATGCGTCAGTATCGCGCGGTGGCAGAAGGTGGACAGAAAGAGCGTCGGCTGGGCGCCATTTGCGGGACCCCGTTTCTGGAACAGGCGCTGGCCATTGAGTGGCAGCACGGCGATCTGGCGCTGCGCGGCTGGGTAGCCGATCCGAACGCGAGCAGCGCTGCGTTTGCGGAGATCCAGTATTGCTACGTCAACGGCCGCATGATGCGCGACCGTCTCATCAATCACGCCATTCGCCAGGCCTGCGAAGACAAGCTCGGGGCCGATCAGCAGCCTGCTTTCGTGCTTTATCTGGAAATCGACCCGCATCAGGTGGATGTGAACGTCCATCCTGCCAAGCATGAAGTGCGGTTCCACCAGTCGCGACTGGTGCATGATTTTATCTATCAGGGCGTGTTGAGCGTGCTGCAGCAGCAGGGTGAAACGCCGTTGCCGCTGGAACACGCAGAACCTGCGCCACGCCCAATTCCTGAAAACCGTGTCGCTGCAGGCCGCAACCATTTTGCGGAGCCCGCCGTTGCGCGTGAACCGGAAGCGCCGCGCTTTTCCTCCGCAGGGGCCGCACCGCGTCCAACGGGTGCCAACTACCCGAATGCCCAGCCTGGCTATCAAAAGCAGCAGGGCGCGTTGTACCGCAAACTGCTGGAGACGCCAGTCGTAGAGCGTAAAGAACCTATTCCGGCACCTCAGCCTTCTCTGGACGGCCATAGCCAGAGTTTTGGCCGGGTGCTGACGATTATCGCGCCGGATATGGCACTGCTGGAACGTGACGGCAAATTGATGCTTCTGGCACTGCCGGTTGCCGAACGCTGGCTTAAACAGGTGCAGCTCACGCCGGGCGAAAATGCCGCCTGTGCGCAGCCGCTGTTAATTCCGGTTCGCCTGAAAATATCCCCAGATGAAACAAGGATATTGCAGCGTGCCGAAGCACAGCTGGCGCAAATGGGTATTGAAATTGTGCTCGAACCACAACATGTGACAATTCGTGCAGTGCCTTTACCCTTACGCCAACAAAATTTACAAAACTTGATTCCTGAACTGATAGGCTACCTGGCGCAGCAAACATCGTTTGATGCCGCTAACACCGCGCAGTGGATCGCCCGCCATCTGGCCAGCGAACACTCGCCGTGGAGCATGGCACAGGCCATCAGCGTGCTGGCGGAGGTTGAACGCCTCTGTCCGCATCTGGTGAAAGCGCCGCCGGGTGGGTTATTACAACCTGTTGATTTAAAAACGGCGATGAACGCCCTGAAACATGATTGATGTAAGTAAGGCGAGCCTGCCTAAGGCAATTTTTTTAATGGGCCCAACGGCCTCCGGCAAAACGGCGCTCGCCATTGAGTTGCGTAAAGTTTTGCCGGTAGAGTTGATTAGCGTCGACTCCGCCCTCATCTACCGAGGGATGGACATCGGCACGGCGAAGCCTGACGCAGAAGAACTGCGCGCGGCACCGCACCGTTTGCTGGATATCCTCGATCCGGCTCAGGCTTACTCCGCAGCGGATTTTCGCCGGGATGCCTTAGCCGAGATGGCCGAGATAACGGCGGCGGGGCGTATACCGCTGTTGGTTGGCGGAACCATGCTCTACTTCAAGGCGCTGCTGGAGGGGCTATCACCTCTGCCATCCGCGGACCCGGAAGTAAGAGCGAAAATTGAGCAGCAGGCGGCAGAGCAGGGGTGGGACGTTTTGCATCAGCAACTGGCGGAGATTGACCCGGTTGCCGCAGCGCGGATCCATCCAAATGATCCGCAAAGGCTTTCCCGGGCACTGGAAGTTTTTTTCATTTCGGGTAAAACTTTAACGGAACTGACGCAAACGTCAGGAGACGCTCTGCCGTATCAGGTGCATCAGTTCGCCATCGCCCCGGCGAGCCGTGAACTGCTCCATCAGCGAATTGAGCAGCGTTTTCATCAGATGTTAGCTTCAGATTTTGAAGCAGAAGTGCGGGCGCTATTTGCCCGTGGAGATTTGCATACGGACATGCCTTCCATTCGTTGTGTGGGATACCGCCAGATGTGGTCGTACCTTGAAGGTGAGATTTCATACGATGAAATGGTTTATCGAGGTGTTTGCGCCACGAGACAGTTAGCGAAGCGCCAGATCACCTGGCTGCGCGGTTGGGAAGGGGTTCACTGGTTAGACAGTGAAAAACCACAACAGGCGTTAAGCGACGTGATTGAGGTTGTTGGTGATATCGCTCACTGAATGTGTACAATTGAGGCGTATCGTGCGCAATTTTTCAGAATCGCAAGGTTCTAAGTACAAAACAAGCATATAAGGAAAAGATAGAATGGCTAAGGGGCAATCTTTACAAGATCCGTTCCTGAACGCATTGCGTCGGGAACGTGTTCCAGTTTCTATTTATTTGGTGAATGGTATTAAGCTGCAAGGTCAGATTGAGTCTTTCGATCAGTTCGTGATTCTGTTGAAAAACACGGTCAGTCAGATGGTCTATAAGCACGCTATTTCTACTGTTGTTCCGTCCCGTCCGGTATCTCATCACAGCAATAACGCTGGCGGCGGCACAGGTAGTAACTACCATCATGGCAGCAACGCGCAGGGTTCTTCAACGCCAGCGCAGGACAGCGACGAGACCGAATAAGGTTTCGCACTGTTATCCACACGGGGAGCCAGGGATCCTGCGTTCCCCGCTGATCTTTTTAGAGAGGTTTACGCTTGTTTGACCGTTATGATGCCGGTGAGCAGGCGGTGCTGGTACACATCTATTTTTCGCAAGACAAAGATATGGAAGACCTCCAGGAGTTTGAATCTCTGGTCTCTTCCGCCGGTGTCGAAGCAATGCAGGTGATTACCGGTAGCCGTAAAGCGCCGCACCCAAAGTATTTTGTTGGTGAAGGTAAAGCAGTCGAAATTGCGGATGCCGTAAAAGCAACCGGCGCGTCAGTCGTGTTGTTTGATCATGCGCTGTCTCCAGCCCAGGAGCGCAACCTGGAAGCTCTCTGCGAATGCCGTGTTATCGATCGCACGGGATTGATTTTAGACATTTTTGCTCAGCGTGCACGTACCCACGAAGGGAAACTGCAGGTTGAGCTGGCGCAGCTGCGTCATCTGGCAACGCGTCTGGTGCGTGGCTGGACCCACCTTGAAAGACAAAAAGGCGGGATTGGTTTGCGCGGCCCGGGTGAAACCCAGCTCGAAACCGACCGTCGTTTGCTGCGTGGCCGAATTACCCAGATCCTCTCACGTCTGGAAAGGGTCGAGAAACAGCGTGAGCAGGGGCGTCGGGCACGCACCAAAGCCGACATCCCGACGGTGTCGCTGGTGGGGTATACCAACGCCGGTAAATCCACCCTGTTTAACCAGATAACCGAGGCCCAGGTTTATGCCGCAGACCAGCTGTTTGCGACCCTGGACCCGACGCTGCGCCGTATTGACGTTGCAGACGTCGGTGAAACGGTGCTGGCGGATACCGTAGGGTTTATCCGTCACCTGCCGCATGACCTGGTGGCGGCGTTCAAGGCCACCTTGCAGGAGACGCGACAGGCGACCCTGCTGCTGCACGTGATTGATGCGGCAGACGTGCGCGTGCAGGAGAACATCGACGCGGTGAACGTGGTGCTCGAAGAGATCGACGCCCACGAAATCCCAACGCTGTTGGTGATGAACAAGATCGATATGCTGGACGATTTCGAACCGCGTATCGACAGAGATGAAGAGAACAAACCGATTCGGGTCTGGCTTTCTGCCCAGACCGGTCTTGGTGTGCCACTGCTTTTCCAGGCTTTGACAGAACGTCTTTCCGGTGAGGTAGCTCAGCACACGCTGCGACTGCCGCCACAGGAAGGCAGGCTGCGCAGCCGGTTTTATCAGCTTCAGGCGATAGAAAAAGAGTGGATGGAGGATGACGGCAGCGTGGGGATGCAGGTGCGTATGCCGATCGTTGACTGGCGTCGCCTCTGTAAACAAGAACCTGCGCTGGTCGACTATATCGTCTGATCAGAAAGGGGATGCCTGAATAATTCGCCCTTGCATAACAAATATGGAGCATATACATGGCGTGGAATCAGCCCGGTAATAACGGACAGGACCGCGACCCGTGGGGAAGCAGCAATAATCAAGGCGGCAACTCTGGGGGAAATGGCAACAAAGGTGGTCGCGAGCAGGGGCCGCCGGATCTGGATGATATATTCCGCAAGCTGAGCAAGAAGCTTGGTGGTCTTGGCGGAGGTAAAGGTTCTGGCTCAGGTGGAAATTCCACCCAGGGGCCGCGCCCGCAAATGGGTGGCCGCGTAGTCGGTATTGTTGCCGCTGCAGTGGTAATCATCTGGGCTGCTACCGGGTTCTACACCATTAAAGAAGCGGAACGCGGTGTCGTTACGCGTTTTGGCAAGTTCAGCCATCTGGTTGAGCCGGGCCTGAACTGGAAACCGACCTTCATTGACGACGTGACCGCGGTCAACGTGGAATCGGTTCGTGAACTGGCGGCGTCTGGTGTGATGCTGACGTCTGATGAAAACGTGGTGCGCGTTGAGATGAACGTGCAGTACCGCGTGACCGATCCTGAGCGTTATCTGTTTAGCGTGACCAGCGCCGATGACAGCCTGCGTCAGGCGACCGACAGCGCCCTGCGCGGGGTGATCGGTAAATACACCATGGACCGTATCCTGACCGAAGGTCGTACCGTTATCCGTAGCGATACCCAGCGTGAGCTGGAAGAGACCATTCGTCCATACAACATGGGGATTACCCTGCTGGACGTCAACTTCCAGGCCGCTCGTCCGCCGGAAGAGGTGAAAGCGGCCTTTGACGATGCGATTGCTGCACGTGAAAACGAACAGCAGTACATCCGTGAAGCAGAAGCCTACACCAACGAAGTTCAGCCACGTGCTAACGGTCAGGCGCAGCGTATTCTGGAAGAAGCGCGTGCGTATAAGACCCAGACCATCCTGGAAGCACAGGGTGAAGTGGCTCGCTTTGCGAAGATCCTGCCTGAGTATAAAGCGGCGCCGGAAATTACCCGTGAGCGTCTCTATATCGAGACCATGGAAAAAGTGCTGAGCCACACCCGCAAAGTGTTGGTTAATGACAGTAAAGGCGGAAACCTGATGGTGCTGCCGCTGGATCAGATGCTGAAAGGCAGTTCTGCATCGGCAGCAAAAGACAACAGCGGTGCGAACAACCTGCTGCGTCTGCCACCTGCGTCATCCGGTAGCACAAGCGCAACAACCACGTCTTCTTCGAGCGATGGTGACATTATGGACCAACGCCGTGCTAACGCGCAGCGTAACGACTACCAGCGTCAGGGGGAATAAGGATGCGTAAGTCAGTTATTGCGATCATCGTCATCGTACTGGTCGTGCTTTATACCTCGATCTTTGTGGTGAAAGAGGGCGAGCGTGGGATCAAGTTCCAGTTCAGCAGCGTCGTGCGTGATGGCGACAAACGCCCGGTGATCTACGAGCCGGGTCTGCACTTCAAGGTGCCGTTCATTCAGTCAGTGAAAACGCTTGATGCGCGTATCCAGACCATGGATAACCAGGCCGACCGTTTCGTGACCAAAGAGAAGAAAGACCTGATCGTTGATTCCTATATCAAATGGCGCATCAGCGATTTCAGCCGTTACTTCCTGGCAACGGGCGGCGGTGACGTTTCTCAGGCAGAAGTGCTGCTGAAACGTAAGTTCTCTGACCGTCTGCGTTCTGAGATTGGTCGTCTGGATGTGAAAGACATCGTGACCGATTCCCGTGGCCGTCTGACCCTGGAAGTTCGCGATGCGCTGAACTCCGGCACAGCGGGCACTGAAGATGAAGTTTCAACGCCGGCAGCAGATGATGCGATTGCCAAAGCGGCTGAGCGCGTTCAGGCTGAAACCAACGGTAAAGTGCCGGTGATCAACCCGAACAGTATGGCTGCGCTGGGTATTGAAGTGGTAGACGTGCGTATCAAGCAGATCAACCTGCCGGTGGAAGTGTCCGAGGCGATTTACAACCGTATGCGCGCTGAGCGTGAAGCGGTCGCCCGTCGTCACCGTTCACAGGGCCAGGAAGAGGCGGAGAAGCTGCGCGCTGCTGCGGACTACGAAGTGGCCAAAACGCTGGCGGAATCTGAGCGTCAGGGTCGTATCCTGCGCGGTGAAGGTGATGCCGAGGCGGCGAAGCTGTTTGCCGATGCCTTCAGTCAGGATCCTGACTTCTATGCCTTTATCCGTAGCCTGCGTGCTTACGAGAATAGCTTCCAGAGCAACCAGGATGTGATGGTGCTCAGCCCGGACAGCGATTTCTTCCGTTATATGAAGACGCCGACTAACGCAACGCGATAAACTCAGGCTCGTTTGAGTATTCAAACCACCGCTCCCCACGGAGCGGTGGTTTTCTTTTATAAGGAACAAAAATGAATTCAACGATCTGGCTCGCGCTGGCCCTGGTCCTGGTGCTGGAAGGTCTGGGACCGATGCTCTATCCACGCACCTGGCGTCGAATGATCGCCACCATGAGCCAACTGCCGGATAATATTTTACGTCGTTTTGGCGGCGGTCTTGTGGTTGCGGGCATCGTGATCTACTACATGTTGAGGAAAACGATTGGCTGATCAAAAAATGGTCGGATTTGGGATATTCTGAGGTCAAAAAGTGCTGTATATCTGAAAAAGCGATGGTAGAATCCATTTTTAAGCAAACGGTGATTTTGAAAAAAATGGGTAACAACGTCGTCGTACTGGGCACCCAATGGGGTGACGAAGGTAAAGGGAAGATTGTTGATCTTCTGACTGAACGGGCTAAATATGTTGTGCGCTACCAGGGCGGTCACAACGCAGGCCATACTCTCGTAATCAACGGTGAAAAAACCGTCCTCCATCTTATTCCATCAGGCATTCTTCGCGAAAACGTCACCAGCATCATCGGTAACGGCGTTGTGCTGTCTCCAGCGGCGCTGATGAAAGAGATGAAAGGTCTGGAAGACCGTGGTATCCCGGTTCGCGAGCGTCTGCTGCTCTCCGAAGCCTGCCCGCTGATCCTGGACTATCACGTGGCGCTGGACGTTGCGCGTGAAAAAGCCCGCGGCGCGAAAGCGATCGGCACCACCGGTCGTGGTATCGGCCCGGCTTACGAGGATAAAGTAGCTCGTCGCGGTCTGCGCGTGGGTGACCTCTTCGACAAAGCAACCTTCGCTGAAAAACTGAAAGAAGTGATGGAATATCACAACTTCCAGCTGGTGAACTTCTACAAAGCTGACGCTGTTGACTACCAGAAAGTGCTGGATGACGTCATGGCGATTGCAGACATTCTGACCGGTATGGTTGTTGATGTGTCCGATCTGCTGGACCAGGCGCGCAAGCGTGGCGATTTCGTCATGTTCGAAGGTGCGCAGGGTACGCTGCTGGACATCGACCACGGTACCTATCCGTACGTAACCTCTTCCAACACCACCGCGGGTGGCGTGGCGACCGGCTCTGGCCTGGGTCCACGTTATGTGGATTACGTTCTGGGCATCATCAAAGCGTACTCCACTCGCGTGGGTGCAGGTCCATTCCCGACCGAACTGTTTGATGAAACCGGCGAGTTCCTGTGCAAGCAGGGTAACGAGTTTGGCGCGACCACCGGTCGTCGTCGTCGTACTGGCTGGCTGGATGCGGTTGCCGTGCGTCGTGCAGTGCAGATCAACTCCCTGTCTGGCTTCTGCCTGACCAAGCTGGACGTACTGGACGGCCTGAAAGAAGTGAAAATCTGCGTAGGCTACCGTATGCCTGATGGCCGCGAAGTGACCACCACGCCGCTGGCTGCTGACGACTGGGAAGGCATTGAGCCAATCTACGAAACCATGCCGGGCTGGTCTGAGACCACTTTCGGTGTGAAAGAGCGTAGCGGCCTGCCGCAGGCGGCGCTGGATTATATCAAGCGTATTGAAGAACTGACCGAAGTGCCGATCGATATTATTTCTACCGGCCCGGATCGTACTGAAACGATGATCCTGCGCGACCCGTTCGACGCATAATCTTCGTGACTGCTGGCCTGCGGGGAGACCCGTAGGCCGGATAAGCGTAGCGCCATCCGGCGACCGCTCCTGGATCTCCGCTTTTTCGCCCCGTCTGTCAAATAAATTAGCCGCTAACTATCTGGCTGGTTTATCATCATTAATGAATATCTCTGCGGTTTGTCCGCGATTTCCCTTTTTCCTGAGGTTGATGTGCAGTTAACAAGTTTCACCGATTACGGCTTACGCGCGCTGATCTACATGGCGTCGTTACCCGATGGGAAAATGACCAGTATCTCTGAAGTCACAGAGGTCTACGGCGTATCCCGTAATCATATGGTCAAAATAATCAATCAACTTAGTCGTGCCGGATACGTTGCTGCCGTCCGCGGGAAGAATGGTGGGATCCGTCTCGGTAAACCGGCACAGAGTATTCGTGTTGGCGATGTGGTACGTGAACTGGAGCCGCTGTCTCTGGTGAACTGCAGCAGCGAGTTCTGCCACATCACGCCCGCTTGCCGCCTGAAAAAGGCGCTTTCTAAGGCCGTGCAAAGTTTTCTCAAGGAGCTGGATAACTACACGCTGGCCGATTTGGTTGAAGAGAATCAACCGCTTTATAAATTATTGCTGGTGGAATGAAGAAAATTTCCACCGGAGCTGACAACGGAGGAACCGACATGTCACACGATCCTTTCCAGGAACGCGAAGCCGAAAAATACGCGAATCCTATCCCCAGCCGCGAGTTCATCATTGAACACTTAACAAAACGCGAAAAACCCGCCAATCGTGAAGAACTTGCTGTTGAATTAAACATTGAAGGTGAAGAGCAAATTGAAGCCCTTCGCCGCCGCCTGCGCGCGATGGAGCGTGACGGGCAACTGGTCTTTACCCGCCGCCAGTGCTACGCGCTGCCAGAACGCCTCGACCTGCTGAAAGGGACCGTCATTGGTCACCGCGATGGCTTCGGCTTCCTGCGCGTGGAAGGCCGTAAAGACGATCTGTATCTCTCATCTGAACAGATGAAAATGTGCATCCACGGTGACCAAATTCTGGCGCAGCCGCTGGGCGCTGACCGTAAAGGTCGCCGAGAAGCGCGCGTCGTGCGCGTCCTGGTGCCAAAAACCAGCCAGATTGTTGGCCGCTACTTTACCGACGCGGGCGTGGGCTTCGTGGTGCCGGACGACAGCCGTCTGAGCTTCGACATTCTGATCCCACCTGAAGAGGTGATGGGCGCCCGCATGGGCTTTGTGGTGGTGGTGGAACTCACCCAGCGCCCAACTCGTCGCACCAAAGCGGTAGGTAAAATCGTCGAAGTGCTGGGCGATAATATGGGCACCGGCATGGCCGTTGATATGGCGCTGCGCACCCACGAAATTCCATACATCTGGCCGAAAGCGGTTGAAGAGCAGATCGAAAGCCTGCGTGAAGAAGTGCCGGAAGAATCCAAAGTGGGCCGCGTGGATCTCCGCTCCCTGCCGCTGGTTACGATCGACGGTGAAGACGCCCGTGACTTCGATGACGCCGTCTACTGCGAGAAAAAACGCGGTGGCGGCTGGCGTCTGTGGGTAGCGATTGCAGACGTAAGCTACTACGTTCGTCCGCATACTCCGCTGGATAACGAAGCGCGCAGCCGCGGTACTTCGGTCTACTTCCCGTCGCAGGTTGTACCGATGCTGCCGGAAGTGCTGTCTAACGGCCTGTGTTCCCTGAACCCGCAGGTTGACCGCCTCTGTATGGTTTGCGAGATGACCATCTCCAACAAAGGGCGCTTAACTGGCTATAAATTCTACGAAGCGGTGATGAGCTCGCACGCGCGTCTGACCTACACCAAGGTCTGGCATATGCTGCAGGGCGACCAGGATCTTCGCGAACAGTACGCGCCGCTGGTCAAACACATCGAAGAGCTGCATAACCTCTACAAAACGCTGGATCAGGCGCGCGAAGAGCGCGGTGGGATCTCCTTTGAGAGCGAAGAGGCGAAATTTATCTTCAACGCCGAGCGCCGCATTGAGCGCATCGAGCAGACCCAGCGTAATGATGCGCACAAGCTGATTGAAGAGTGTATGATCCTGGCGAACATCTCGGCGGCACGCTTCGTTGAGAAAGCCAAAGAGCCTGCGCTGTTCCGTATTCACGATAAACCGTCGACGGAAGCCATCACCGCGTTCCGCTCCGTGCTGGCTGAACTGGGCCTGGAGCTGCCGGGCGGCAATAAGCCAGAGCCGCGCGATTACGCCGAGCTGCTGGAATCCATTAGCGATCGTCCTGATGCAGAAATGCTACAGACAATGCTGCTGCGCTCGATGAAGCAGGCGATTTACGATCCGGAAAACCGCGGTCACTTCGGCCTGGCGCTGCAGTCTTACGCCCACTTTACGTCGCCGATCCGTCGTTACCCTGACCTTTCGCTGCACCGTGCGATCAAGTATCTGCTGGCGCAGGAGCAGGGCCATAAAGGGAACACCACCGAAACCGGTGGCTACCACTATTCGATGGAAGAGATGCTGCAGCTGGGTCAGCACTGCTCCATGACCGAACGCCGTGCCGATGAAGCTACCCGCGACGTGGCGGACTGGCTGAAGTGTGACTTTATGCTGGACCAGGTCGGTAACGTCTTCAAAGGCGTGATTGCCAGCGTGACCGGCTTTGGCTTCTTCGTTCGTCTGGACGAGCTGTTTATCGACGGTCTGGTGCACGTCTCCAGCCTGGATAACGACTACTACCGCTTCGACCAGGTCGGTCAGCGTCTGATCGGCGAATCTGGCGGCCAGACCTATCGTCTGGGCGACCGTGTGGAAGTGAAGGTTGAGGCCGTGAATATGGACGACCGTAAAATCGACTTCAGCCTGATCTCCAGCGAGCGCGCACCGCGTAACGTCGGTAAAACCGATCGCGAAAGAGCGAAAAAAGGCGGAAACGGCAAAACGAGCGGCAAGCGCCGTCAGGCCGGTAAGAAGGTGAACTTCGAGCCGGACAGTGCGTTCCGCGGCGAGAAGAAGCAGAAGCCGAAGGCGGCGAAGAAAGAAGCCCGTGCCGCGAAGAAACCTTCCGCGAAGACACAGAAAATAGCGGCCGCCACCAAAGCGAAGCGCGCGGCTAAGAAAAAGCAGGCGGAGTAAATTCTCCCCTCACCCTGACCCTCTCCCCAACCGGGAGAGGGGAAATACTTATTACGAGAACCATCAATGAGTGAAATGATTTACGGCATCCACGCGGTGCAGGCCCTTCTCGAGCGCGCACCGGAGCGTTTTCAGGAAGTGTTTATTCTGAAAGGGCGTGAAGACAAACGTCTGATGCCGCTGATCCACGCCCTGGAAGCGCAGGGCGTGGTGATCCAGCTGGCTAACCGCCAGTTCCTGGATGAGAAAAGTGAAGGCGCGGTTCACCAGGGGATCATTGCCCGCGTGAAGCCGGGCCGTCAGTATCAGGAAAACGATCTGCCGGATCTGATCGCTGAGCTCGAGAATCCGTTCTTCCTGATCCTCGATGGCGTTACCGATCCGCACAACCTCGGCGCGTGTCTGCGTAGTGCGGATGCGGCGGGCGTGCATGCGGTGATCGTGCCGAAAGATCGCTCCGCGCAGCTGAACGCGACGGCGAAGAAAGTGGCCTGCGGCGCGGCGGAAAACGTTCCGCTGATCCGCGTGACCAACCTGGCGCGCACCATGCGTATGCTGCAGGAAGAGAACATCTGGATCGTCGGTACTGCCGGTGAAGCGGATCATACCCTATATCAGAGCAAAATGACCGGCCGTCTGGCGCTGGTGATGGGGGCGGAAGGTGAAGGCATGCGTCGCCTGACGCGCGAGCACTGCGACGAGCTGATCAGCATCCCGATGGCGGGCAGCGTGTCCTCCCTGAACGTGTCTGTTGCGACGGGCATCTGCCTGTTTGAAGCGGTGCGTCAGCGCGGGTAGCCTGTTATGCCGGGTGGCGGCTTCGCCTTACCCGGCCTACAAAGGCACGGTACCGTAGGCCCGGTAAGCGTAGCGCCACCGGGCATTAACCTCATTCCTCCAGTGACCGCAGATGGTCATCCTTCCTCAGCGTCATCAGCGCGAAAATACTCACTACCGCCGTCGCCATCACGTAGTACGCCGGAATATCCAGGTTACCCGTCTCTTTAATTAAGCCTGTAATGATCAGCCCCGCACAGCCCGAGAAAATCGCGTTCGACAATGAGTAGGCCAGCCCCAGGCCCGTATAGCGCACGCGCGTCGGGAACATCTCAGAGAGCATCGCCGGGCCCGGCCCCGCCAACATCCCCACCAGACCGCCCGCAATCAGTACCACTATCGCTTTCACCGCCAGCGTGCTGGATTCCGCCTGCAGAAGTTTCAGCAGCGGCAGGGCGAGGATCAGCAGCAGCGCGGTGGCGATAATCATCACCGTGCGACGCCCGATCCGATCGCTGAGGATCCCCGATGGAATGATGGTCAGCGCAAACCCAACGTTCGAAATTACCGCGATCAACAGCGCCTGGTTAAACCCGGTGTGCAGCGCCGACTGTAGATAGGTCGGCATAATGACCAGGTAGGTGTACCCCGCCGCTGACCAGACCATGACGCGGCCAATCCCCATCACGATGGCCCGGAGCGTGGCGGCAATGTCCGCCTGAGCGACGGTCGGTTTGTCCTGCTGCTGCACAAAGCTGGGTGTCTCCTCCATGCTGACGCGAAGCCACAGCGCAACAGCGCCCATGGGCAGCGCCAGGAAGAAAGGAATGCGCCAGCCCCAGTCGTGCAATGCCTCAGGCGTGAGGAGGGCGGAGAGCAGCGCCACGATGCCTGCACCCGCTAACAGCCCCAGCGCCACGGTAAAGGACTGCCAGGCGCCATAGAGCCCACGCTTGCCGCGCGGGGCGAACTCCGTCATCAGCGAGACCGCACCGCCGTATTCGCCGCCCGCGAACAGCCCCTGCAGGATGCGCAGCAGCGTAACGATCAGCGGTGCGGCAATCCCGATGCTGGCGTAGACTGGCACAATGCCGATGGCGGCGGTAGCGAGCGTCATGAGCACCAGCACAATAATGAGCGTCGGCTTACGGCCAATTCGGTCGCCGATGCGTCCAAACACCACCGCACCCAGCGGACGGAAGAAGAAGGCGATGGCAAATGAGGCGTAGGTGAGGATCAGGCTGGTAAGCCCCGCTTCCCCTTCAAGCTGAAAGAAGTTCTTCGCAATGACGGTCGCCAGAAAACCGTAGACCGCAAACTCATACCACTCGATAAAGTTACCAATGGAGCCGGCAATTAATGCTCGCTTGTGCGCATCCGGTTGCATAACTTTCCTCACTGAAAGGGGGAGAGAATAAATTATTCAACAAAAGCGAAGTCATGAAATAGTTTATTCTTATGTTCTGTGAGCTATTTCACGAATGATATCAGCGGGATCGTGAACGTGTGACTCCCCTCCCATGCAGCGTGTGCGCGGTCTGTCCATACTTATCGACATTGCCACTGAAGGAGGGAGACAGTATGCACTGGCAGACTCATACCGTTTTCAATCAACCCGCACCACTCTCTAACAGCAACCTTTTTCTCTCGGACTGCGCGCTGCGTGACGCAGTCTCGCGTGAGGGTGCCGAGTGGGATATCGAACTGCTCGCCAGCATCGGGCAGCAGTTAGGTACCGCAGAGTCGCTGGAGCTGGGCAGGCTGGCGAACGTGAATCCGCCGGAGTTGCTTCGCTATGACGCCACCGGAGAGCGCCTGGATGACGTTCGCTTTCACCCGGCATGGCACCTGCTGATGCAGGGGCTGTGTGCCAATCGGGTACATAACCTGGCATGGGAAGAGGAGGCGCGTAAGGGGGCGTTTGTCGCCCGGGCCGCACGCTTTGTGCTTCATGCTCAGGTTGAGGCAGGCACGCTTTGTCCCGTCACCATGACGTTTGCCGCGACACCGCTCCTGCAGCAGGCGCTCCCTAAACTATTTCACGACTGGCTGACGCCGCTGCTCAGCGATCGCTACGATCCTCATCTGGCGCCTGGCGCGCAAAAACGCGGCCTGCTGATCGGTATGGGGATGACGGAAAAACAGGGCGGCTCGGACGTGCTGAGCAACACCACCAAAGCGGAAAAATGCAGCGACGGCAGCTACCGGCTGGTGGGCCATAAATGGTTTTTCTCCGTCCCGCAAAGCGATGCGCATCTGGTGCTGGCACAGGCGAAGGGCGGGTTGTCCTGCTTTTTTGTGCCGCGCTTTTTACCTGACGGACAGCGCAACGCCGTCCGGCTGGAGCGCCTTAAGGACAAGCTCGGGAACCGCTCCAACGCCAGCACCGAGGTGGAGTTTCTTGATGCCTCCGGCTGGCTGCTGGGGGAAGAGGGCGAAGGGGTACGGCAGATCCTCAAAATGGGCGGTCTGACGCGCTTTGACTGCGCGCTGGGTAGCCACGGACTGATGCGTCGGGCGCTCTCGGTGGCGCTGTACCATGCCCATCAGCGTCAGACCTTCGGCAAAAATCTCATCGATCAGCCGTTAATGCGCGAAGTGCTAAGCCGGATGGCGCTGGTTCTGGAGGGGCAAACTGCGCTGCTGTTCCGCCTGGCCCGGGCGTGGGATAAACGCGCGGATCCGCAGGAGGCGGCATGGGCACGGCTTTTTACTCCGGCCGCGAAATTTAGCGTCTGTAAAGCGGGCATCCCGTTTGTGGCTGAAGCGATGGAGGTGCTGGGTGGGATCGGATATTGCGAAGAGAGCGAACTTCCCCGCCTGTACCGCGAAATGCCGGTGAACAGCATCTGGGAAGGGTCAGGAAATATTATGTGCCTGGACGTGCTGCGCGTGCTGGCGAAGCAGCCGGGTATTCACGACCTGCTTGCCGACGAGTTTGCGCAGGTGAAAGGGCAGGACAGACACTTCGACCGCAGCTGGCGACAGCTTCAGCAAAAACTGCGTAAGCCTCAGGAAGCGCAGGGGCGGGAGATCGCGCAGCAGCTTTTCCTGCTGGGTGCCGGAAGCCAGATGCTGCGGCACGCATCGCCCCCGGTGGCGCAGGCGTGGTGCCGCATGATGCTGGATACCCGTGGCGGTACGCTGATGAGCGAGCAGGTGCAAAATGACCTGCTGCTACGTGCGACGGGCAGAGTCGGTTAGTCTTTTAGCTGGAACAGACTCACCAGTTGAGCCAGATGTGACCCCTTCTCGCGCAGCGTTTGAGCGGTTTGTTCGCTGCGTGAGATACGATCCGCATTAATATGCGACGCTTCGCCAATGTGGGTCATGGCGAGATTCACCTGGCCAATCCCTGCGGACTGCTCGCGTGAGGCATGGTTAATCTCGGTGACCAGCTGGCTGATGTTATCGATATGAATGATGATGTCATCCATCGCCAGGCGCGTCTGTTCAGACAGCGCATGGCCTTCGCTCACTTTCCTGAGCGTATCGGCAATCAGCTGTTCAATCTCCTTCACCGCGTTGGCGCTGCGTCCGGCCAGGGCGCGAACTTCCTGCGCAACCACCGCAAACCCTTTCCCATGCTCGCCCGCGCGGGCCGCTTCCACTGCCGCATTCAGCGCCAGGATATTGGTCTGGAAAGCGATGGACTCAATCACACGCGTGATGTCTTCGATGCGTTTTGACGCCTCGCGAATGTCGTCCATGGTCGACACGGCGTGGGTGACCGTCTCACCGCCCTGATGGACCGCGAGGGAGGTTTCACCCACCAGCTGCTGCGTTTGCTCCATGTTGGCGGCATTTTGCTGTACGGTGGCGGCCAGCTGCTCCATGCTGGCGGAGGTCTCTTCCACGCTGCTGGCCTGCTTGTTGATCTGCTCAGAAATCTCGCCGGTATCGGACGCCAGCGCGTTAGTGCCCAAATGGATCTCGCCTGCGGCCTCGCGAACCTGCAGAACAATTTTTTGCAGGCCGCCGCCGATGCCGTTAATGGCGTCGATCAGCTGGCCGACCTCGTCCTGACGCGTCACGGGCAGGCTGGAACGGAGATCCCCTGCAGCATATTGCCGGGCAAGATGGATCACATTGCTCAGCGGCCGGGTCAGCACACGGCGAATAAGGACCACGAACAGACCAGCAAACAGGATAGATAAGACCACGCCGGCCAGCAGGAAGCGATCGCGCATGGCGTTAACGCTTGAGAGCAGCACCGATTTATCCACTTCGCCCACGATAGTCCAGTTCCAGCCTGGCAGCGGGGTATAGGCCATTTTAAGCGTGCGGCCGTCGTCGCTTACGCGTTCCAGGGTGCCGGGCTTGTCACCCAGAAGCTGCTGCTGCGTCGCGTCGTCCCACTTCGGCAACTGCCCCTCTTCACCGGCATGGAACAGGTATTGCCCGCGCGTTTTGCCGTTGCTGCGATCCAGCACGAAGAAGTGACCGCTCTCGCCCAGGCGGCGGGTGAGGATTTTCTCGCGCATGACGTTCCAGGAGTGCGTAATGTCCACGCCAACAAAGACGATCGCAATGACCTGTCCTTCGGCGTTTTTAACCGGCTGATACTGGGTGATATAGCGTTTGCCAAACAGCAGCGCCAGTCCGCGGTAGACTTCCCCTCTGTTGACGGCGGCAAAGGCCGGGCTGGCGGTATCCAGCACGGTGCCCATCGCCCGCTCGCCATTCTCTTTGCGCAGGGAGGTGGCTACGCGAACAAAGTCGTTACCGCTGCGTACAAACAGCGTCGAAATGGCTCCCGTACGGTTCAGGAACTCGTCAGACAGGGTGTTGTTTTGATGCAGTCCGGTGTCACCGCCTTTCAGAAGCGGGACGCTGAGTCCGTTAATCGTCTGAGCCTGGGAAGTATCAATATTCAGTGGCTGCGGTAAAAAGGTGGTAAACAGCCGGGTATAACTCTCAACCTCTTCACTCAGGCTGGTGTTAAACATCTGCACCATGTCGACCATGCCGGTGGACTGATTGTGCAGGTCTTCTACCGCAAGGGCTTCAAGCTGCTGGCTGGCTTTTTGACTGAGCAGAAAAGTGAAAAGCAGAAACAGCGTGGCGACACTGACGCCCGTAAGCAGCGACAGCTTCGCCCCCAGGCCTGCACGGCGAAAAACGTTGATCATAAATTGCTCATCATTGAATAGGTGTGGTTCTTCAACGGCAGAGCGGAGATTACGTTTACTGAATTAATGTAACAAAATGTTATTTTGTTGTTATTGATTGTTTTTTCATAAGATAAAAAATTTGCAAAAGCGAAAAGCCACTAAAAATAAGTGGCTTTTATCAGGAGGGAGTTTACACGTAGAGAATGGCCTGTACCCGCCAGTGGTCGATATGGTTATCTTCCTGCATCTGGATGATGCGATACCAGGAAGCACCCTGCTCATCGGCCTTTAATGCCACGACGCGTTCAACGTCTTGCGGGCTCCCCGAGATATTATTCACGGAGATCTGGCCAATTTCATTCAGGCCAGTTACACAGTCAGCACTGGCGAATTCTGCTGACTGCGCGGTGGTGCTCACCAGGCCTGCGGAGAGCAACAGAGAGGTCAAAGCAAGAGTTCGTTTCATCGTCAGCTCCATTTCACATATTTCCGGTATCCGCCGGGCAATCCTTCGCGAATAAACCCCCATTCCTTGTCGCTGGCATGGAGTTTATTGTGGACAGGAAAATGTCTATGGACGCAAAGCAGTGTAAATGTCGTTCAAAGGTAAACCATTATTTTCGGTACAAAATGGCCTGTGAATACCACTGTCCCGTTATGATGGTTTCGTCGATCATAATAATGACGTAATAATCTGCTTTGGCGGCGACGGCTTGTGCCTTTATTGCCTCTTCTGCGTCATCCGGCGAACCGCGAACCAGCGCGGAGACGGTGCCCATTCGTTGTAATCCTTCCGTCTGATTACGACGAATCTCCTGCGGATGATCGGCAACCGGGGGAGCGGGTTGCGGTGTTCCCTGCAGTGCGCTACAGCCGCTGAGCAGAAACACCAGCAATAAAGCAGCAAACCTGTGCATAACCATATCTCGTTTCCTGATAGCCATAGTGTAGTTGTCTGTGAATTTAGTTTTGGGGGAATGTTCCCGAAGTGTTAGCTGGGACGTAATTTTCGAATGAAAATAGCCTGAAACCGTAATCCAGTTCTCAACATTATGAATCATCCATTCGTGCAGGGTCGACAATGATTGAAATTGAAATACGCCATCTCGGCGACCATGAAATTTTACACGCTATGCCAGCGGGTAAACGTGATAAACCGCTGCCTGTAGTGGTTTTTTATCATGGATTTACCTCATCGAAGCTGGTTTACAGTTACTTTGCGGTCGCGCTGGCGCAGGCGGGTTTTCGCGTGGTGATGCCGGATGCGCCTGACCACGGCGCACGATTTATGGGTAATGAGCAGGCGCGCCTTGGGCAGTTCTGGCACATACTGCACGGGAGTCTGACCGAGTTTGCCGGATTGCGCGATGCGCTTTATGAGGCAGGGCTGGTGGCCGAGCATCGTCTGGCCGTGGCCGGGGCGTCGATGGGCGGTATGACAGCCCTGGGGATCATGACGCACCATCCAGAAGTGAAGTCGGTCGCCTGTCTGATGGGCTCGGGTTATTTTACCTCGCTGGCGAAGACCCTTTTTCCCCCTCAGGATTTAGCGGAAATCACCGCGAGGCTGGAAGAGTGGGAAGTAACCCGGGCATTGCCGCGCCTCGCAGATCGCCCGCTTTTGCTGTGGCACGGTGACGCGGATGATGTGGTGCCACCTGACGGTACCTTCCGCCTGCAGCAGGCGTTAAAGAAGGAAGGGCTGGACGGTAATCTGACCTGTTTGTGGGAATCAGGCGTTCGCCACCGCATTACGCCAGCGGCGCTCGACGCCACGGTAGCGTTTTTCCGCCAGCACCTTTAAACGCGCAGCACTTTTACTCCCTGATCTTCCAGCTTCTGGAGGATCTCGGGGTTAGCCCCTTTGCCGGTGATCACCAGGTCGATCTGTTCTGCGCGACTGAACAGCATGCCTGCGCGTTCACCGACTTTACTGCTGTCGACCAGCACCACGAGTTTGCCTACCACGTTGAGCATGTTTTGTTCCGCCATCGCGGTCAGCATATCGGTTTTATACAAACCTTCAGCGGTCAGGCCTTTGCCGCTGGTAAACATCCAGTGTCCGGCGTAGAGACTGTTTTCGCTGTCCTGTGGGCTAAGCGTAATCGACTGACTTTTATTGTACTGACCACCCATGATCACCACGCTCTCATGCTCCTGATCGATGAGATAGTTGGCGAGCGGTAAGTAGTTCGTGATGATTTGCACCGGCTTGCCGCACATCTCGCGGCCCAGCAAAAACGCCGTAGAGCCGCAGTTGATAACGACACTCTCACCGGGATTCACCAGCTGCGACGCGGCTCTGGCGATCCGTACTTTTTCATCGTGATTCTGCGCCTGATGAATGTTCATCGGCGTCCAGCGGGGGCGCTGCTGGCTAATGGCTTCCGCACCGTTGCGAACTTTTTTCAGCTTGCCGCTTTCATCCAGCTTGTTAATGTCTCGCCGCGCGGTGGCAGGGGAAATCCCTAAACGTTCGATCACTTTCTCGACGGTGATAAACCCTGTTTGCGCCAGGAGTTCCAATAAAATTTGATGCCGTTGCGCTTCCGTCATGAGCTATTCCGATAAGAATTGATTTGAAAAGATGATATTTGAAATAGCGTGAAATTACTAAAATAAATATGAAATCGCCAGACACAAGTCTGGCGATGTGGCCTCGGAATCAGAGGAAGGACTTAAACGGCAGGTCAGGCTCAATGGTGAAGCAATCATCGAAACCACGCGGGTAGTGGTACTCAAGATTGTCTTTGTCCAGCGGCCAGGTGAACTTGCCGCCTACCTGCCAGATAAATGGCTTGAAGCCGTACTTCAGGCGGTCTTTTTTCATCTCCCACAACACGCGAATTTCCTGCGGATCGGCCTGGAAGTTTGACCAGATATCGTGGTGGAACGGAATAACGACTTTGGTGTTCAGCGCTTCCGCCATGCGCAGCATGTCGGCGCTGGTCATTTTATCCGTAATACCGCGCGGGTTCTCGCCGTAGGAGCCCAGGGCCACGTCAATCTGATGCTCGTTACCGTGCTTAGCGTAGTAGTTGGAGTAGTGGGAGTCACCGCTGTGATACAGGGAGCCGCCCGGCGTTTTGAACAGGTAGTTCACCGCGCGCTCGTCCATGCCGTCTGGCAGTACACCTGCCGCTTTTTGATCGGCCGGCAGCGTAATCAGAGCGGTACGGTCAAAGGCATCAAGAGCATGGATTTCAATGTCTTTGATTTTCACCACGTCGCCCGGTTTCATCACGATGCAGCGCTCTTTCGGCACACCCCAGCCAATCCAGAGATCCACGCAGGTCTGCGGCCCGATAAACGGCACATCGTCCGCGCAGTTTTGCATCACCGCTGCCGCCACGTTTACATCAATATGGTCGTTGTGATCGTGGGTAGAGAGCACGGCATCGATCTGACGAATGGCAAAAGGATCAAGCACAAACGGTGTAGTACGCAGGTTCGGCTGGAGTTTTTCAACGCCGGCCATACGCTGCATCTGGTGGCCTTTTTTCATCAGCGGGTTACCGTGGCTCTGTTTGCCGGTGCCGCACCAGAAATCGACGCAGATATTGGCGCCACCTTCTGATTTCAGCCAGATCCCGGTGCAGCCCAGCCACCACATTGCAAACGTGCCAGGAGCAACCTGTTCCTGCTCGATTTCTTCGTTCAGCCAGCTACCCCACTCCGGAAAGGTGCTCAGAATCCATGATTCACGGGTGATGGTTTTCACTTTACTCATCGTTTTGACTCCTGGTTTTAATCAAAAGTAATCACATCGTGATTTGTTGTGATTAATGCTGGCACCATTTTACGCGCTTTGCAATAGCGAAAATGCGGAATTTTATCTGCTCAACGTCACAGACTCTCTGCTTGTTACTTGTTAGATTATCGCGTAATAAACATTAATTTCATGAATTATAAGGACTAATTTATTTCATTTGTGCGGTAGTGAAAATCATTACTAACTGAAGGGAAATAAATTGCGTGATGCGTCACAAATAATCAAATTCAATCTTGTGGTGATTATTTGTGATTAATAGAGTGATGGCACCAACCGCACAGGGATTGCCCCTCGTGTTCTCATTTCTGGAGAGAGTTATGGAGATCCTCTACAACGTCTTTACCGTTTTCTTTAATCAGGTAATGACCAACGCCCCGCTGTTGCTGGGTATCGTGACGTGCCTGGGATATATCCTGCTGCGTAAAAGCGTCAGCGTGATTATTAAAGGCACCATCAAAACCATTATCGGTTTCATGTTGTTGCAGGCGGGGTCGGGCATACTGACCAGCACGTTTAAGCCAGTCGTTGCCAAAATGTCGGAAGTGTATGGCATTAATGGGGCTATCTCTGATACCTACGCCTCAATGATGGCGACCATCGATCGTATGGGCGATGCCTATAGCTGGGTAGGTTACGCCGTTCTGCTCGCGCTGGCGCTGAACATTATCTATGTTCTGCTGCGCCGCATTACCGGTATTCGCACCATCATGCTAACTGGGCACATTATGTTCCAGCAGGCGGGGCTGATTGCGGTTTCTCTCTATATCTTCGGTTACCCAATGTGGACCACGATTATCTGCACCGCGGTGCTGGTCTCGCTCTACTGGGGTATCACCTCCAACATGATGTACAAGCCAACCCAGATAGTGACCGACGGTTGCGGTTTTTCCATCGGTCACCAGCAACAGTTTGCTGCCTGGATTGCTTATAAAGTTGCGCCGTACCTGGGTAAAAAAGAAGAGAGTGTTGAAGACCTTAAGCTGCCTGGCTGGCTGAATATCTTCCATGACAACATCGTTTCGACCGCGATTGTGATGACCCTCTTCTTCGGCGCCATTCTGCTCTCCTTCGGTATTGATGTGGTGCAGGCGATGGCGGGGAAAACCCACTGGACGGTTTACATCCTGCAGACCGGTTTCTCTTTCGCCGTGGCTATTTTCATCATTACTCAGGGCGTGCGTATGTTCGTCGCCGAACTGTCTGAAGCTTTCAACGGTATCTCTCAGCGCCTGATTCCTGGCGCGGTACTGGCCATCGACTGTGCCGCTATCTATAGCTTCGCGCCAAACGCGGTGGTCTGGGGATTTATGTGGGGCACCATCGGCCAGCTGATTGCGGTGGGTATCCTGGTCGGCTG
Organism: Enterobacter sp. GER_MD16_1505_Eko_090; assembly: GCF_003331015.1. NCBI lineage: Bacteria > Pseudomonadati > Pseudomonadota > Gammaproteobacteria > Enterobacterales > Enterobacteriaceae > Enterobacter > Enterobacter sp. GER_MD16_1505_Eko_090. Next base: position 59,751 of record NZ_PUQF01000014.1, read on the forward strand.
CGGCTCCTCAATCCTGATTATTCCGGGCTTTATCCCGATGTTCTTCTCCAACGCCACCATCGGCGTATTCGCTAACCACTTCGGCGGCTGGCGCGCGGCGCTCAAGATCTGCCTGGTAATGGGCATGGTTGAAATCTTTGGCTGCGTGTGGGCGGTCAAGCTCACCGGTATGAGCGCCTGGATGGGCATGGCGGACTGGTCAATTCTGGCACCGCCGATGATGCAGGGTTTTGCCTCCATCGGACTGATCTTTATGGCCATCATCATCCTGATTGCTCTGGCTTATATGTTCTTCGCTGGCCGTTCGCTGCGAGCTGAAGAAGATGCGGAAAAACAAACAGCAGAAGTGTCTGCTCATTAAGGAGTTTCGATTATGACCGTACGTATCCTGGCTGTGTGTGGTAATGGGCAAGGCAGCTCCATGATCATGAAGATGAAAGTGGACCAGTTTTTAACCCAGTCCAACATCGACCACACGGTGAACAGCTGCGCAGTGGGTGAATACAAAAGTGAGCTGAACGGCGCGGACATCATCATCGCCTCTACTCATATCGCCGGCGAAATTAGTGTGTCGGGTAATAAATATGTGGTGGGCGTACGCAACATGCTGTCGCCTGCGGATTTCGGACCAAAACTGCTGGAAGTGATCAAAGAACACTTCCCACAAGACGTGAAGTAAGGACGCCATATGAAACTACGTGATTCGCTGGCAGAGAATAACTCCATCCTTTTACAGGCCGAAGCCAGTACCTGGCAGGAAGCGGTGAAGCTGAGTGTGGATCTGCTGGTTAAGGCTGACGTTGTCGAGCCTCGTTACTACCAGGCTATTCTGGATGGCGTAGCGCAGCATGGCCCTTACTTTGTGATTGCGCCAGGCCTGGCGATGCCGCATGGCCGCCCGGAAGAGGGCGTCAAGAAAACCGGCTTCGCGCTGGTGACGCTGAAAACGCCGCTGGTGTTTAACCACGAAGATAACGACCCGGTCGACATCCTTATCACTATGGCGGCTGTCGATGCCAATACCCACCAGGAGGTGGGCATCATGCAGATCGTCAATCTGTTTGATGACGAAGCCAATTTTGACCGTTTACGCGCCTGCCGCACCGCGCAGGACGTGCTGGATTTAATTGATAACGCCACTGCGGCGGCCGTTTAAGAGGAATTGAATATGTCATTACCCATGTTGCAAGTTGCGCTGGATAACCAAACGCTGTCTCACGCTTACGAAACCACCCGCCTGATTGCGGAAGAAGTGGACATCATTGAAGTGGGCACCATTCTGTGCGTGGGCGAAGGCGTTCGTGCGGTTCGTGACCTGAAAGCGCTCTATCCGCATAAAATCGTGCTGGCGGATGCCAAAATCGCCGACGCAGGCAAAATCCTCTCCCGCATGTGCTTCGAAGCCAACGCCGACTGGGTCACCGTGATCTGCTGTGCGGATATCAACACCGCCAAAGGCGCGCTGGACGTGGCAAAAGAGTTTAACGGCGACGTGCAGATTGAGCTGACCGGCTTCTGGACCTGGGAGCAGGCCCAGGAGTGGCGCGACGCGGGCATTCAGCAGGTGGTATATCACCGCAGCCGTGATGCGCAGGCCGCAGGTGTGGCGTGGGGCGAGGCGGATATCAGCGCCATCAAACGTCTGGCCGATATGGGTTTCAAAGTGACCGTCACTGGCGGTCTGGCGCTGGAAGATCTGCCGCTGTTCAAGGGCATTCCGATTCACGTCTTTATTGCCGGTCGCAGCATTCGTGATGCGGCGTCCCCGGTGGAAGCGGCGCGTCAGTTCAAACGCTCAATCGCTCAGCTTTGGGGCTAAGGAGCGGGTATGTTGTCAAAACAGGTCCCGCTCGGCATCTATGAAAAGGCACTCCCCGCGGGGGAGTGCTGGCTGGAGCGGTTACAGCTGGCGAAGCAGCTGGGCTTCGATTTTGTCGAAATGTCGGTGGATGAGACGGACGAGCGTCTTGCTCGCCTCGACTGGAGCCGCGAACAGCGCCTGGCACTGGTAAGCGCCATCGCGGAAACGGGCGTGCGCGTGCCGTCCATGTGCCTGAGCGCTCATCGTCGTTTTCCGCTCGGCAGCGAAGATGATGCCGTGCGCGCGCAGGGGCTGGAGATCATGCGTAAAGCCATCCGCTTTGCGCAGGACGTGGGTATCCGCGTGATCCAGCTGGCGGGTTATGACGTTTACTATCAGGAAGCCAACGATGAAACGCGCCGTCGTTTCCGTGATGGTCTGAAAGAGAGCGTTGAGATGGCCAGCCGTGCGCAGGTCACGCTGGCAATGGAGATCATGGATTACCCGCTGATGAACTCCATCAGTAAGGCGCTGGGCTACGCGCACTATCTGAACAACCCGTGGTTCCAGCTTTATCCCGATATCGGCAACCTGTCGGCATGGGATAACGACGTGCAGATGGAGCTGCAGGCAGGCATAGGGCATATCGTGGCGGTGCACGTCAAAGATACCCGTCCTGGCGTGTTTAAAAACGTACCGTTCGGCACCGGGGTGGTGGATTTCGAACGGTGCTTCGAGACGCTCAAGCAGACAGGCTATTGCGGGCCTTACCTGATTGAGATGTGGAGCGAAACGTCGGACAACCCTGCTGCGGAAGTAGCAAAGGCGCGGGACTGGGTGCGCGAGCGTATGGCGCGCGCGGGATTACTGGAGGCTGAACATGCTTAAGCTTAAACAGCAGGTCTTTGAAGCCAACATGGATCTGCCCCGCTATGGCCTGGTCACCTTCACCTGGGGTAACGTCAGCGCTATCGATCGCGAGCAGGGGCTGATCGTGATTAAGCCGAGCGGTGTGGCATATGACACCATGAACGCTGACGATATGGTGGTGGTCGATCTTGAAGGAAACGTTGTTGACGGTAAATGGCGTCCTTCTTCGGACACGGCGACCCATCTGGCGCTGTATCGGCGTTATCCGTCCCTTGGCGGTGTGGTGCATACTCACTCCACGCACGCGACCGCCTGGGCACAGGCGGGGCTGGCGATTCCGGCGCTGGGCACGACACATGCGGACTACTTCTTTGGCGACATCCCCTGCACGCGCGCATTAACGCAGGATGAAGTGGAAGGAGAGTACGAGCTCAACACCGGAAAGGTGATTATCGACACGCTGGGAGAATGCGAGCCGCTGCATACGCCGGGGATTGTGGTGTATCAGCACGGCCCGTTCGCCTGGGGAAAAGATGCCCACGACGCCGTCCATAATGCGGTCGTCATGGAGGAAGTGGCACGTATGGCGTGGATTGCCCGCGGCATTAACCCACAGCTTCAGGGCATTGATGATTACCTGATGAACAAGCATTTCATGCGCAAGCATGGCCCGAATGCCTATTACGGGCAGAAGTGAATAAGTGCTCTGGAATACCGAAAAACAGTTGTAACCGGTGGTATTCCGGAGCCATTCACAAAAAAAGCCCCCGGGCAGGGGGCAACGTCAACTATGGCTATGTTCTCGTTGTTGGCTTTCCTGGTGCTAGCGTTAAGGCGTTATCGGTAAATATCTGCACTGGCGTGCATATTGCCGTTGCTGCCGGGCTCACGGATTAACATCACGTGGTAATAAGTTGCGCCCTGGGCGTCGGTCTCTTCATTTAATGCCTGATCTGCTTCGCTTTCGGTGGCGAAATTATGATTAATATAGATTACGCCTAAGCTGTGCACATCATCCATGTTTCTGGCCTGTCGGCTGTCTATCTTGATGGCTGCCATCGCGTTTGCACTGAGCAAAAGCGCCGCCATTATGGCTAATGCGATTTTTTTCATGATATGCGCTCCACGACTGCGTGCTGTGAGAGGGGGGATGCTCCTTCTTCTGTTTCGGTTATCTCTGATTAAAGTGTAATCATTCCTCCGGCGGGGATGCGTGACCATTTCTGATGCAGTTGTTCAAAAAAACACCGCTTACGGATGTGAGTAATTTTAAATCACCCACTTAGACCCGCTTCGCGCTTTGTGCGAATTATTTGTGCAATCAGCTTGAGTTTCCAGGGGCGCGCAAGTATTATGACGCGTCAATTTTTCAGCCGACCTTTAACACGTTCCTTGCCTCCCCGGGCCTCGGCTGACCCAGACAGGAGGCTGAATAATCCGTAAGGAGCAATTCGATGCGTCATTACGAAATCGTTTTTATGGTCCATCCTGACCAGAGCGAACAGGTTCCGGGTATGATCGAGCGCTACACTGGTGCAATCACTGCAGCAGCGGGCACGATCCACCGTCTGGAAGACTGGGGCCGCCGTCAGCTGGCTTATCCGATCAACAAACTGCACAAAGCACACTACGTTCTGATGAACGTTGAAGCGCCGCAGGAAGTGATCGATGAGCTGGAAACTAACTTCCGCTTCAACGATGCCGTTATCCGCAGCATGGTTATGCGTACCAAAAACGCAGTGACCGAAGCATCTCCGATGGTTAAAGCGAAAGACGAGCGCCGTGAGCGTCGCGATGATTTCGCAAACGAAACCGCAGATGATTCTGATGCTGGGGATTCTGAAGAGTAATTTCTGATGACCAACCGTCTGGCGTTGTCCGGCATCGTATGCAGGGCTCCCCTTCGAAAGGTCAGTCCATCAGGAATTCCGCATTGCCAGTTCGTGCTTGAGCATCGTTCTGTGCAAGAGGAAGCCGGGTTTCACCGGCAGGCGTGGTGCCAAATGCCCGTTATTATTAGCGGACACGAAAACCAGGCCATTACTCACAGTTTAACGGTCGGTAGTGCAGTAATCGTTCAGGGGTTCATCTCTTGCCACAAGGCAAAGAACGGTCTGAGCAAAATGGTTCTGCATGCCGAGCAGATTGATTTGATAGATTCTGGAGACTAGCCATATGGCACGTTATTTCCGTCGTCGCAAGTTCTGCCGTTTCACCGCGGAAGGCGTTCAAGAGATCGACTATAAAGATATCGCAACGCTGAAAAACTACATCACCGAAAGCGGTAAGATTGTCCCAAGCCGTATCACCGGTACTCGTGCAAAATATCAGCGTCAGCTGGCTCGCGCTATCAAACGCGCTCGCTACCTGTCCCTGCTGCCGTACACTGATCGTCATCAGTAATCGGGCACGGTCCATTAATACGACTTTAAGAGGATAAGGTAATGCAAGTTATTCTGCTTGATAAAGTAGCAAACCTGGGCAGCCTGGGTGATCAGGTAAACGTTAAAGCGGGTTACGCTCGTAACTTCCTGGTTCCACAGGGTAAAGCTGTTCCAGCTACCAAGAAAAACGTAGAGTTTTTCGAAGCACGTCGCGCTGAACTGGAAGCCAAACTGGCTGACGTTCTGGCGGCTGCTAACGCTCGCGCTGAAGCAATCAACGCACTGGGCACCGTTACCATCGCGTCCAAAGCTGGCGACGAAGGTAAACTGTTCGGTTCCATCGGTACCCGCGATATCGCTGATGCAGTTTCTGCAGCAGGCGTTAAAGTGGCTAAGAGCGAAGTTCGTCTGCCGAACGGCGTTCTGCGTACCACTGGTGAGCACGAAGTTGACTTCCAGGTTCACAGCGAAGTGTTCGCTAAACTGGTTGTTAACGTTGTAGCTGAGTAATTTTTTACTCTGCTCACGTTGAAACGCCGGCCTTGTGCCGGCGTTTTGCTTTTTACAGAACCCTGCCCTTAACGTACCCTGATAAAGCTGCCGTCTGTCTGGCGGGTAAACAGCACCTGTTGTCCATTTCCGGTATCAATCGTTAATCCTGTCACCACCCCGCTGGCATTCTGGCGAATTTGCACCATCTGGCCATTCTGCAGGTTACTGAGCGGTTTACCCGCGCCTTCCACCTTCGCCATGGCATACACGTCTGTCGGCGGCAGGTTGTGGTCACGGAACAGCTGCGCCAGCGTTTTCCCCGGCTCTACGCGATAGGAACGCCACTGTTGCTCAATGCCGGTGGGCTGTTGGGTCTGAGGCTGAGACGGGGCGGCGGCCTGTTCCTGTGGCTGTTCGTCCTGAATCGGCTCTGGCTCAACCGGCGCGACCTGACCCGGATCGTTAGACGGGGTAACGAGCTGCGTCTGCATCGGTTGTGCGTCGGGCTGGGGTCGCGTTTGCGACTGAAGGTCCAGCTGAGCATTGCGGGTGACGGGGGCAGTATCAACATCATCGCCACCGGAAGGAAGCAGGAAGCCCACAATCACCATCAGCGCACCAATGATGATCCCTCTGCGATGCAGAGGAGGCAGCGGATCCATGATGCGAAAATTGTCCGGCGCCTGCCAGATTTTCGCCAGGGTAGGTTTCAGTTCAAATCGCCCGGGCATGGCACTCCTCCTGCTCCGCGTATTTTTTATCCTGTGCCCCGAAGTATAGTTTGCTAACTGCCTGAACGGCGTAGTAAACCCGACATCCGTGACATCAGTTCGGGATTAATCCTGGTTCTCTCTATTGTTTCTGTTTCGTCGCGGTTTGTCACCTTAACTTCAGACAAAGTTTTACCCATAAGGGCATGGCTGATATGCTGCCCGCTACTTTAAATGTGATGGAAGGAAAACCCATGACCACCCCGACTTTTGACACTATCGAAGCGCAGGCAAGTTACGGTATCGGCTTGCAGGTAGGACAGCAGCTGAGCGAATCCGGCCTGGAAGGTCTGTTACCTGAAGCGCTGGTGGCGGGTATCGCTGACGCGCTGGAAGGTAAACAGCCTGCCGTTCCGGTTGACGTTGTGCACCGTGCGCTGCGTGAAATCCACGAGCGTGCTGACGCCGTGCGTCGCGCGCGCTTTGAAGAGATGGCCGCCGAAGGTGTGAAATATCTGGAAGAGAACCGTGAGCGTGAAGGCGTGAACAGCACCGAGTCTGGTCTGCAGTTCCGCGTGATCAATCAGGGCGATGGCGCAATCCCGGCGCGTACCGACCACGTTCGCGTACACTACACCGGTAAGCTGATCGACGGTACCGTCTTCGACAGCTCCGTCGCGCGCGGCGAACCGGCTGAGTTCCCGGTGAATGGCGTTATCGCAGGCTGGATCGAAGCGCTGACCCTGATGCCAGTCGGTTCCAAATGGGAACTGACTATCCCGCACAACCTGGCTTACGGCGAGCGCGGCGCTGGCGCGTCCATCCCGCCATTCAGCACTCTGGTCTTTGAAGTCGAGCTGCTGGAAATTCTGTAATCGACTTTTCTTATTTCCTCTCCCCGCTTGGGGAGGGGAAAATAGCGTGAAAACCTATAGTTAAGTCGGAATCAATATTTTATCTTGCAAACGAAACTGTTGCGTGTATTTTTGTGAGCTGTTTCGCGCTGCATGAGTGATATGACACTCACTTTCAACATATTATTAACATAATATCTAAATCATAGTATTCATCCCGCCGATTCTTACCTAATATCGATTAGCCCTAACAAGGGAACGTCATTTTTTTGACGTATTTAAAGGCCAGAAGAGCCTTAACAACACAGACAGGCATAAACAGGAAAATATCACATGGTAGATCAGGTCAAAGTCGTCGCCGACGAAGAGGCGTCGTCTGAACAGTCGCTACGGCGCAATCTCACAAACCGTCATATTCAGCTCATTGCTATTGGGGGTGCCATCGGTACCGGGCTGTTTATGGGGTCAGGCAAAACCATCAGTCTCGCCGGACCGTCAATCATATTCGTTTATATGATTATCGGTTTTATGCTGTTCTTCGTGATGCGTGCAATGGGTGAGCTGCTGCTCTCGAACCTCGAATACAAATCCTTCAGCGACTTCGCTTCAGACCTGCTCGGGCCATGGGCGGGCTATTTCACCGGCTGGACCTACTGGTTCTGCTGGGTCGTGACCGGTATGGCGGACGTCGTGGCGATAACCGCCTATGCGCAGTTCTGGTTCCCCGGGCTGTCGGACTGGGTGGCCTCGCTGGCGGTTATTGTTCTGCTGCTGAGCCTGAACCTCGCCACCGTTAAAATGTTCGGTGAGATGGAGTTCTGGTTCGCGATGATCAAAATCGTGGCCATTGTCGGGCTCATCGTGGTGGGCCTGGTGATGGTGCTCACCCACTTCCAGTCACCAACCGGCGTTCAGGCGTCGTTTACCCATCTGTGGAATGATGGAGGCTGGTTCCCGAAAGGCATTAGCGGCTTCTTTGCTGGCTTCCAGATTGCGGTGTTCGCGTTTGTAGGGATTGAGCTTGTCGGAACGACCGCTGCGGAAACCAAAGATCCGGAGAAATCTCTCCCGCGCGCCATCAACTCCATTCCGGTGCGTATCATCATGTTCTACGTCTTCGCGCTGATCATCATTATGTCCGTGACGCCGTGGAGCTCGGTGGTGCCAAGCAAGAGCCCGTTCGTTGAGCTGTTCGTGCTGGTGGGGCTGCCTGCGGCGGCGAGCCTGATTAACTTCGTGGTGCTGACCTCAGCGGCGTCTTCCGCGAACAGCGGCGTGTTCTCAACCAGCCGTATGCTGTTTGGTCTGGCGCAGGAAGGTGTGGCGCCGAGCGCGTTCGCCAAGCTGTCTAAGCGTGCGGTACCTGCGAAAGGGCTGACCTTCTCCTGCATGTGCCTGCTGGGCGGCGTGGTGATGCTCTACGTAAACCCAAGCGTGATTGGCGCGTTCACCATGATTACCACGGTCTCAGCGATCCTGTTTATGTTCGTCTGGACCATCATCCTCTGTTCCTATCTGGTGTACCGCAAACAGCGCCCACACCTGCATGAAAAATCGATCTACAAGATGCCGCTGGGCAAGCTGATGTGCTGGGTGTGCATGGCGTTCTTCGTCTTCGTGCTGGTTCTGCTGACGCTGGAAGATGATACCCGTCAGGCGCTGATCGTCACGCCGCTGTGGTTTATCGCGCTGGGGCTGGGCTGGATGTTTATCGGTAAGAAACGGATGGCTGGCATGCGTTAAGCATGTTGCCGGGTGGCGCTGACGCTTACCCGGCCTACGTTCGAGGACCTTGCAGGCCCGGTAAGCGCTAGCGCCACCGGGCTTTTTTATTCCCCCGCTAATGCCCGCGGGAACAGAACGTTGTTCTCAAGGCTGATGTGTTCCATCAGGTCGTCAATCATCTCGTTAATGCCGTTGTACATCGCTTTCCACGTTGTGCACGCTTCTGGCGGCGGCGTGACGTTGTGGGTGGTGTGTTTGATCACTTCCAGCAGTTCGCCCGCGTCATCATGCTCGCTTTCCATCACGCTGATGGGCCCCATCGCCTGGCTTCCCATTCCCTGTTTAATCATCGGGAAGAGGATCTGCTCTTCTTTCATCATGTGGCTGGAAAGCTCTTCGTGCAGCAGGGTCAGGTATTTCGCCAGACCGCGCGGTACGGAAGGTTTGTCGGCATGAACGCGCTCGACTTTGGTCGCCTGCAGGATCAGCTCAGGCAGCTGTTCACGGTGACGGTCATGGTAACGCACGATGATATGGTCGATGATTTCCGCGAGCGGAGCGGTTCGCCAGTCTTTGTCGACGGGCTGCTCGGCCAGCTTCGCCAGCTCGGCTTCAATCACCTCAACGTTCAGCTCTTTGCGTAAGGCCGCCCGTGCCAGGGTTTGCTTACCGCCGCAGCAGTAGTCCATATCGTATTTGCGAAAAAGCGCAGAAGCGCGAGGAATGGAGAGCGCCAGCTCGCCCAGGGGTTGGTCGCGAAAGGCCATAGCAGTTACCTCATCATCAATAATATAAGGTGCATATTAAATGCATCTTATAAACGACGCTATAACCCTTTAGAGGGACGGGTAAAAGTGAGATGCAGATCACAAAAAAATATCCGATTTAACTCTCTGAATGGGTTCAGGAAAGTGGTTTCGAAACTTTTTAAAGGTGGAGAAACAGTAAACAACCCGCTGCACCTGCCGATATATCCACGTCAGACAAACCTGCATATAACAAAGGCAACGCATGTTTAAACGTATAAAAGTCATTACCCTTCTGATTTCGGTGCTGCTTGTGCTCGGCATCATGCAAGTGATTTCCGCCGGTATCTTTATCAACGCCCTGAATAACGATAAAGACAACTTTACCGTGTCGCAGCTCTCCAGCAAGAACGTGGCGGAGTTTACCGATGCGTGGATCAGTCTGAACCAGGCGCGCGTCACCCTGAACCGCGGGATGCTGCGCCTGCAAAGCAGCATGGCCTCGCAAATTAACGGCGGTCAGCTGAATGAGCTGGTGACCACGGCGAAAAATCTGCTGACTGAAGCCCAGGTTCATTACGATAAATACTATGCCTTGCCGAATACGCCAGGCCTGGATGAGAACCTGACCAACCAACTCGAAGAGCAGTACCGCATTTACTCTGCAACGCTGACGCAAATGAATGTTCTGCTGAGCCAGGGCAAACTGGAAGATATGTTCAAGCAGAATGCCGAACAAAAACAGAATGCGATGCAGACGGTTTATCGTGAATGGCGTGAAGCGCAGGCCGCGTTCACGGATAAAGGCATTCAGGATAACGAAAGTGATTACAAACGCATCCTGTGGATCCTCTCTGCGGTCATGCTGCTGGTGATCGTGGTGATTATCTCCAGCTGGATTGCGATGCGCCGCGTGCTGCTGCTGCCTCTTGAAGAGGTGATTAACCATATTCGCGCCATTGCGGCAGGCGATCTCACCCAACCGATTCAGGCCGACGGGAAAAATGAAATGGCCATCCTGGCGCGCAACGTGCAGGAGATGCAAACTTCGCTGGCGAACACCGTGGGCGTGGTGCGCGAAGGCGCAGATACGATTTACACCGGTGCAGGCGAAATCTCCGCAGGCAGTAACGATCTCTCTTCCCGTACCGAGCAGCAGGCCGCGTCTCTGGAAGAGACGGCAGCCAGCATGGAGCAACTGACGGCAACCGTGAAGCAGAACGCCGATAACGCGCGTCAGGCTTCCCGTCTGGCGCTGGATGCCTCCTCAACGGCGAAGAAGGGCGGTAACGTGGTGGAAGGCGTCGTGCGGACGATGGACGAAATCGCCACCAGTTCCAGCAAAATCGCGCAAATAACCAACGTGATCGACGGGATTGCCTTCCAGACGAATATTCTGGCGCTGAACGCGGCGGTGGAAGCGGCCCGTGCGGGCGAGCAGGGCCGTGGTTTTGCGGTGGTGGCAGGGGAAGTGCGTACCCTTGCGCAGCGCAGCGCTCAGGCGGCGAAAGAGATCAAAGCGCTGATCGATGACTCCGGCGAACGCGTGAACGCGGGCTCGCAGCTGGTTAACGAAGCCGGGGAGACGATGGCTGAGATCGTCAATGCGGTTACTCGCGTCACCGACATTATGGGCGAAATTGCTTCGGCCTCTGACGAGCAGAGCCGCGGTATCGACCAGGTGGGCCAGGCGGTAGCCGAGATGGACCGCGTGACCCAGCAGAACGCCTCACTGGTGGAGGAGTCTGCGGCCGCGGCGGCGGCGCTGGAAGATCAGGCTGCACGCCTGAACGAAGCGGTGGCGGTGTTCAAAATTACCCGCAACCAGGCGGTCAAAGCGGCGCCGGTAAAAACCTATGTGCCAAAAGCGCAGCCTGCAGCGGCGGCGTCTGAAGCAAACTGGGAAACGTTTTAACATCATGCCGGGTGGCGCTGGCGCTTACCCGGCCTACGAAACGGCTCCTTGTAGGCCGGGTAAGGCGGAGCCGCCACCCGGCAAATATCACACCTCCGACGCCGGAACGACCCTCGGTTTTTCCGGCTTCGCTCTCACCGCCATCACTACCCCCACCACCAGCAGCACGATCCCACAGGTCGTGAACAGCGGCGGTACGCTCTGGCGCATGAGGAAGGTATAAAGCAGTCCGGCCAGGGTTTCGAAGACAATCAGCGGCCCTAATATCACCGTCGGCAGCTTCTGGCTGGCAATATTCCAGCACAGCGCGCCTACCCATGAACACAGCACCGCGATCGCCACCATCAGGCCGATAAACACCCAGGGTCTTGGCCCGAAGGGCTGGACGAAGTCCGGCTGCTGATGGCCCAGCCAGAGGCATGCGCCGAGATACCCCACGACGGATACGGGCAGCGTGACCAGCGCCTGCGCCGTCGCCCACATCATCGGGTGCTTGTCCGGGTTCTCACGCAGCCAGCGCGCGTTGCGCAGGGCATACCATGCCCAGCACGCCACGGAAATGAACGCCAGCAGAATGCCAGAACCGTACCGCCACAGGTCAACATCGCCCTGCCCATGGCGCAGCTCGGCAATATTGACGCATATCAGCCCCAGGGCGGTGCATACCAGCGCCGGGGCCATTTTTGACCACGCCAGTTTACCATCGCGCTGGCTGTAGAGCAGGTTAGCAAAGACGGGAATGACGACCGGCAGCGTGCCGATAATCATGGTCGATACCGGCGCACCGGTACGCTGAATGGCACTCGCGAGGCAAACGTAATAGATAAGATTGCCCATCATGGTCAGCGCCAGTGCGGTCCCCCAGTCCTGACGGCTGAGCTGGCGCAAGCGCGCGCGTCCCAGCCACGCCAGGGGCAGGGCAATCAGCCCCAGCGCCAGATAACGTCCGGTCGACTGTAATATTGCCGGATACTCGGGCACGATCAGCGGGCCGACAAAAATCAGTCCCCACATCATCCCGGCCAGCAGGGCATACAACACTCCACTAATCATTTTTCCATCCACAGGTATTTACGCTGTAGTCAGTGTAGGAGGGGCGAATGCGCGCGTATTGTATGAGATTGCGCATTAGCGCCGTGTAACCTGCTTCTGGTAGCGCACGGGCGTAATGCCGTAGCGGTGGGTAAACGCGCGGGTCAGATGTGACTGATCGGTCAGCCCGGTTGCGGCGGCAACCTCTGCGGCGGGCATGCCGTGGGTGAGAAACGCTTTGGCGCGCCAGAGTCGAATGGCCATCAGCATCTGATGCGGCGTCACGTGAAAATGGGCTTTGAACTGGCGCTGGAAATGATACGGGCTGAGCGAGACGACGCTGGCCAGCTCGTCCAGCGTCAGAGCGCGCATATAGTTGTCGTGCAGGTACTCGCGTACCCGTTCGAAGCGGTGCGCGCCTTCCTGAACCCGTGGCGCGTGGTGGGCAAACGGCTGGAAGGTCTCAATCAGATCCAGCAGTAATCCTTTTTGCGCAAGCGGATCGTCCGTGTGCCACAAGCCGTAAATAAGCCTGCCGATTTGCTGTGAGCGTAACGGATCATGACGGGTCACGTCGCTGAACCACCAGTGCCGGAGGCCGGTCACCTCTTCCAGCAGATCGGGTTCGATATAGACCATCCGGTAGCGCCAGCCGCCCTCGGTGGCGGATTCGCCGGTGTGGATCTCGTCCGGGTTCATGGTAACGACGGATTTCTCCGCCGCGAGATGCTGGCTGCCGCGATAGCGAAAGCGTTCGGCACCGGTTTCAATCGTGCCGATGCCGAAGGCTTCATGGGTGTGAGGCTCAAAGGCGTAGTCAGAAATATGCGCGTGATACAGCTCCAGGCCCGGTAGCTGCGCCAGATGGCGAAAGCGCGCGCTGTCTCTTTCATCATTAAACTGTTCCGGTACGCCTTGCACGGTGAGCCTCCTCGTGGGTCATCTTTTCATTATCAAAGATGACCCGAGGGGATGCCACAAAAAATAACCAGCCCGTAACCATTACAGGATGGCTTTAATGCTCTCCGCCAGCGTAGTGGTCGGATGGCCGATCAGTTTGCTCAGGGTGCGGCTGTCGTCGAAAAGGCCGCCTTTCGAGGCGCCCACGTCGGAGTCCGCCAGCATATCGGCCAGACCGGCAGGCAGGCCGACGCTCTTCAGCGCGGCAGCAAAATCCGCTTCGCTGAGATTCTGGTAGGTGACCGGCTTTCCGCTCTGTTTGCTCAGTTCAGCGGCCAGTTCGCTCAGCGTCCAGCCGTGGTCGCCCGCCAGTTCATACACCTTGCCCGCATGGCCCTCTTCAGCAATCACTTTCGCTGCCGCCGCGGCATAGTCTGCACGGGTGGCAGAGGCAATTTTGCCTTCGCCTGCCGCACCAATAAACACGCCGTGTTCCAGCGCAGGCGGCGCGCTCGCCAGATAGTTTTCGGTATACCAGCCGTTGCGCAGCAGGGCATAAGGAATGCCTGACGCCGCCAGCGCTTTTTCAGTGGCAACGTGTTCAACGTGCAGACCGAGCGGCGAGGTATCCGCATGCAGCAGGCTGGTATAGGCGATAAATTTCACCCCTGCCGCTTTGGCGGCGTTAATCACGTTCTGGTGCTGGATCGCGCGCTGGCCGACTTCGCTGGACGAGATCAGCAGCAGCTTATCCACGCCGTTCAGCGCGGCGGTGAATGCGGCTTCATCCGTGTAGTCCGCCTGACGCACCACAATTCCCTGCTGGCTTAAGGCTTCAGCTTTTGCCGGGTTACGTACGATAGCCACAATCTGGTTAGCCGGTACGGTTTTCAACAGCTGTTCGATAACGAGATGGCCAAGCTGGCCGGTGGCGCCGGTAATCGCGATCATGATGAATCTCCTTCGTGTTTGTCTGGTGTTGTGGCACACTAGCACCATAGCTAACTTTTAGTAAGTACGTACAAAAAGGTAAGTATGAAAACAACGATACCGACGCTCAGCGAACAATTGCGCGATGGCAATCTCTTCGCGGAACAGTGCCCTTCACGAGAGGTGCTCAAACACGTTACCAGCCGCTGGGGGGTACTGATTCTGCTGGCGCTGCGCCAGGGAACGCATCGCTTTAGCGATCTGCGCCGTAAAATGGGCGGGGTGAGCGAAAAGATGCTGTCCCAGTCGCTTCAGGCGCTGGAGCAGGACGGGTTTGTCGATCGCGTATCGTACCCGGTTGTGCCGCCGCACGTAGAGTATAGCCTGACCCCGATGGGGATCGAGGTCAGCGAGAAAGTCGCCGCGCTGGCGGACTGGATTGAGGTGAATACGCCGAAGGTGATGGCGAATCGGGACGATCGCGCGGCGTAAAAGCCGGGTGGCGGCTTCGCCTTACCCGGCCTACCCATAATCTTCCATCCCGTAGGCCGGGTAAGCGAAGCGCCACCCGGCACAATCGCCGCTACTTACTTAAATCCAGGTGATAAATCGCGAACCCAATATCATCCGTCGCGACCTGTTTCATCGGATACTGCGCCTTCTCCTTAATAAACGCGGCTGCCTTCTCGGAAGGTGACGTTTCAAAGCGGATATCCAGCGGCGTATCGCTGTGGATCGGCGCCAGACGCCAGTTGTTATCCACCGCCGGATGAATTTCGCCGGCCTTTTTCGACTCGGCGCTGATCCACGCCGCCAGCACAGAGCGGTTCTCGTCCGGCGAGGCAAAGGCGATGTGTCCATCTCCCGTACCGGCAAACTTACCGCCGTAGGCACGGTAGTTATTGGTCACCACCAGGAAAGTGGCATTCGGGTCGATCGCCTTGCCGTTGAAGGTCAGGTTTTTAATGCGCTCCGCCTGCGGGTTGATCGCCTGACACTCGCCGTCATATTTCGCCGGCTGGGTGACGTCAATCTGGTAGTTCACGCCGTCGATCACGTCGAAGTTGTAGGTGCGGAAGCCGTCCCAGTTAATCAGCGACTGCGGCTTGCTGCTGTGTGGGTCAATCTGGTTAAACTGTCCGGCAGAACACTCCAGCCACTCTTTTACCTCTTTCCCGGTGGCTTTAACCACCACCAGCGTATTCGGGTAGAGATAGAGATCGGCGGCATTACGGAAGGTGAGCTGGCCCTTTTCGACCTCCACATAGCTTGCCGGGTCATTCTTACGTCCGCCCACTTTGAATGGCGCTGCGGCGGAGAGTACCGGCAGTTTCGCCAGATCCGGATCGCCCTGCACAAAATGTTCGGCATAGGCTTTCTGCGCCATGTTGACGACCTGAACGGTCGGATCGTCCTGCACCAGCGCCAGGAAGCTGTACATGTTGTCGGCGGATTTGCCGATCGGCTTGCTGACGAATTCGCGCGTGGCGTCGTGATCGTGCTTCAGCACGTCGACCAGTTTTTTATCTTCCGCCGCCAGCGATTTTTTCGCCGCAGCGTCGTAAATTGGGCGCGCTTCGGCTTTTGACTGCGTGACCTTCCAGCGGCCGCCGTCGTTATTCAGCACCAGATCCACCACGCCAAGATGGTCGCCCCACATGCCCGGCATCACCGACGGCACGCCGTTAAGCGTCCCTTTCTCTATATCGGCCCCTTTGATGCTGGCAAAGTCTTTGCCCGGGAAGACCGCGTGGGCGTGGCCGAACAGGATCGCATCGACGCCCGGGACCTCACTCAGGTAGTAAACGGAGTTTTCTGCCATGGCCTGGTACGGATCGGCGGAGAGGCCCGAGTGGGCGACAACGACCACCAGATCGGCGCCTTTTTCGCGCATTTCCGGCACGTATTTACGCGCGGTTTCGGTGATGTCGTTAACGGTCACCTTACCATCGAGGTTGGCCTTATCCCACGTCATGATCTGCGGCGGGACAAAACCGATATAGCCGATTTTCAGCGTCTGTTTTTTCCCGTCCTGATCGACAACCTCAGTCTCTTTAATCAGGTAAGGCGTAAAAAGCGGCTTTTGGGTCTTAACGTCGATGATATTGGCGTTAACGTACGGGAATTTTGCGCCTGCCAGGGCATCATGCAGGTATGTCAGACCGTAGTTGAATTCATGGTTGCCGAGGTTACCGACGGTATAGTCCAGGGTGTTCATCGCTTTATAAACAGGATGGATCTCGCCTTTTTTCAGCCCCCTGGTCGCCATGTAGTCCCCGAGCGGACTGCCCTGAATCAGATCGCCGTTATCGACCAGCACGCTATTTTTCACTTCGCCGCGTGCGGCATTGATCAAACTCGCCGTGCGTACCAGTCCGAATTTTTCCGTCGGGGTATCTTTGTAGTAATCGAAATCCATCATGTTGCTGTGCAGATCGGTCGTTTCCAGAATACGTAAATCGACCGTCGCTGCCTGCACGCTCGCCGCAATCAGCGTCGCCAGGAGCGTTGCGCTAAACTTAATCATCAGAAGAGTCCTTTTTTCGATCCAGGCCACAAAAGAGTATGTATCTATAACGTGTTGCTTACATAAATGTGAATCCTGACAGAAAAAAGCAACCTGAAACCGGAATTGCTTCACAGATAGCGGAATTGTTCACATTACGATATAACTAAAACAAAGAGTTAACCTCACTGCGTTAACAAAGAGGTGGAAAATGCTAGATAAAATTTGTCAGCTCGCACGGGATGCGGGGGATGCCATCATGCAGGTGTATGACGGTAGTAAACCCATGGAGGTTGTCAGCAAAGCGGACGACTCTCCGGTCACGGCGGCAGATATCGCGGCGCATAAGGTGATCCTGAAAGGGTTACAGGCCTTAACGCCGGACATCCCCGTCCTGTCAGAAGAAGCGCCGCAAAGCTGGGAAGAGCGCCAGCACTGGCAGCGCTACTGGCTGGTGGACCCCCTGGACGGGACAAAAGAGTTCATCAAGCGCAACGGTGAATTCACCGTCAATATCGCCCTGATTGAGAAGGGTAAAGCGGTGCTGGGCGTGGTCTACGCGCCGGTCATGAAGGTGATGTACAGCGCTGCAGAAGGGAAGGCGTGGAAAGAAGAGTGCGGCGTGCGCAAGCAGATCCAGGTGCGCGACGCGCGTCCGCCGCTGGTGGTGATTAGCCGCTCGCACAGCGACAGCGAGCTGCAGGAGTATCTGCAGCAGCTGGGTGAACACCAGACCACCTCGATTGGCTCATCGCTGAAATTCTGCCTGGTGGCGGAAGGACAAGCTCAGCTCTATCCCCGCTTTGGGCCGACGAACGTCTGGGATACCGCCGCCGGGCACGCCGTTGCCGCGGCCGCCGGGGCGCATGTTCATGACTGGCAGGGCAAGCCGCTGGACTACACCCCGCGCGAATCCTTCCTCAATCCCGGCTTCCGCGTCTCTCTTTATTGAGCCAGCAGCTTATGCAGCAGGTCGACAACCTGCTGCACCTCTTCCTGGGTCAGCGCCCCGTCTTTCACCCACTGTACTCGGCCGTTCTTATCCAGCACGACAATCGCAGAGCTCTCTTCCTCCAACTGCCAGGCCTTACGGGTGACGCCGTTGCTGTCGACGATAAACTGCGACCACGGATAGAGCTTTTTATTGCTCTCAAGGCTTGAACGCACAAACATCCCGGAGCCCGGAATGGCGTCATCGGTATTCACGATCGTGGTGGTCTGGTAACGATCGTGTGGGAATTTTGCCGCCTTGATCGCCTCCACCAGGTTGGCATTTTTCTCTTTTGCAGATGTACGACCGGCAATATGTTGTACAACTCTCACTTTGCCCGCGAGCTGCGCGCTATTCCAGGCTTTATAGCTAAACTTATCATTGTCGAGAATCAATTCTCCCCGGTCAGCAATGCCGACTGGCGGTACACGTTGTCCTTTTTCAATGTTGTGAGCACTCGCCCACAGGGGCAGCAGCAGGCAGGCTGCTGCAAGGATAGTACGTAGGGTCATGGCGTTTCCTTATTGTTTGCAGGTGATCCGACCACTTGGTCATGCACTTTTAATGATAAGTGCGATCAATGTGGTTTTCCCGCAATCCCGATGCCACTTTGCGGGTGAACGCACATATCCATGAAAAAACGACGGCTTATACTGCGCTCAGTCACGCTTTGCAAAGATTATTCTGAATAATTGTAATCAAACGGTAAATAAACTTATGCACACTGGGTAACACCGTAGTTCTGGTCTATAGTCATTGGGCATTAAAATTTGCGCTCAGGACAGTCGGGCCGATTGTGGCACCGCAAGAGCGTATGATTCGCAGGAGATACAAGAATGAAAATTTTCCAACGCTACAACCCGCTTCAGGTGGCGAAGTACGTGAAGATCCTGTTCCGTGGACGGTTGTATATCAAGGATGTTGGCGCTTTTGAGTTTGATAAGGGCAAAATCCTTGTCCCAAAAGTGAAGGACAAACAGCACCTGTCTGTGATGTCCGAAGTCAACCGTCAGGTTATGCGTCTGCAAACTGAGATGGCTTAACCAACGTGCTATGCAGTAGTTAAAAAAACGGCTCCCGATGGGAGCCGTTGATGTTTGTGGGGGCAGGAACCTTACGCCGACACCTTCTCTTCCGCATCCGGCAGCTTCGGCACCAGTACGGTCGGTTTGTTGTCGATGCGCGTCACCAGCAGCTGGTCGATGCGGTAGTTATCAATATCCACCACTTCAAACTTGTAGCCGGAGAACTTCACCGAGTCGGTGCGTTTCGGGATCTTACGCAGCATAAACATCATAAAGCCGCCGATGGTCTCGTAGTTTCCGGACTGCGGGAACTCGTCGATATCCAGCACGCGCATCACGTCTTCAATTGGCGTGCCGCCATCAATCAGCCATGAATTATCGTCACGCTGAACAATCTGCTCTTCCAGCCCCTGGCCTACCAGGTCGCCCATCAGCGTGGTCATGACGTCGTTCAGGGTGATAATACCCACCACCAGCGCGTATTCGTTCATGATCACCGCGAAGTCTTCCCCGGCGGTTTTGAAACTTTCCAGCGCTTCGGAGAGCGTCAGGGTGTCCGGCACAATCAGGGTATTGCGGATTTGCACGCCGCTGTTCAGCGCCAGGCTCTGGTTCGCCAGCACGCGGTTCAGCAGGTCTTTGGAGTCGACGTAACCGATGATGTGGTCAATATCTTCATTACAGACCAGGAACTTGGAGTGCGGATGCTGCGCCACTTTGTTCTTCAGGCTCTGCTCATCTTCGTGTAAATCGAACCAGATAATGCTTTCACGGCCCGTCATGGAAGAGGGCACGGTACGGGATTCCAGTTCGAATACGTTCTCAATCAGCTCGTGTTCCTGCTTGCGCAGCACCCCGGCCAGGGCGCCGGCTTCCACGACCGCATAAATGTCGTCAGAGGTGATGTCATCTTTACGCACCATCGGCAGCTTAAAGATGCGGAAAATGACGTTTGCCAGGCCGTTGAAGAACCACACCAGCGGGCGGAACACAAACAGGCAGAAGCGCATCGGGTTGATGATACGCAAAGCCACGGCTTCTGGCGCAATCATACCGATGCGTTTCGGGGTCAGGTCGGCGAAGAGGATGAACAGCCCGGTCACCAGCGAGAAGGAGAGGATAAAGCTCAGCTGTTCGGCCAGTTCGGCGGACATGTACTGCGCAAAGAGGCTATAAAACGCCGGGGAAAACGCCGCATCGCCCACGATACCGCCCAGGATAGCCACCGCGTTCAGACCAATTTGCACCACGGTAAAGAAGGTACCGGGGTTTTCCTGCATTTTGAGAATGCGTGAGGCGTTGATGTTGCCCTCGTCGGCGAGCAGCTTCAGTTTGATTTTACGGGACGCGGCCAGCGAGATCTCGGATATCGAGAAAAATGCACTGACGGCAATCAGACAAAGTATTACTAAAATACTGTTTAACATAGTTTATCCGGCTTCTCGCCAGATCCTCAGAAGGGGAGTTGATACCATTTGTGTGGAAACACATTGAACATCAGCTCGTAGCGTTGAGCCGATTATTTCAGCGGCTAGTATAGCGTAAAGAGATGTAAATCTGCCAGAGGTCACATTTTTACATAAAACAGACCGGACAGCGGGTGCTGCCCGGTACGGGCGACGATCTAACGGCTGATAATCAGGCCAGCTGTGGCGGCAGGCAGACGCCGATACCTCCGATTCCGCAGTAGCCGTACGGGTTTTTATGCAGATACTGCTGGTGATCGTCCTCGGCGTAGTAGAACGGTTTCGCGGTGGTGATTTCCGTGGTCACCTCGCGCGTATCGCCCGCTTCACGCATGGCCTGCTGGAAACGCTCAAGGCTGGCGCGCGCGGCGGCATCCTGCTCAGGGGTGAGCGGATAGATAGCCGAGCGGTACTGCGTGCCGTGGTCGTTGCCCTGACGCATGCCCTGCGCCGGGTCGTGGTTTTCCCAGAAGACCTGCAGGAGCTGTTCGTAGCTGATTACCGTCGGGTCGTACACTACGCGTACCGCTTCCGCATGGCCGGTTTCGCCGGAGCAGACTTCGCGGTAGGTTGGATTCGGCGTGTAACCGCCCGTGTAGCCGGCTGCCGTGCTGTAAACGCCAGGCAGCTGCCAGAAGAGGCGCTCAACGCCCCAGAAGCAGCCCATAGCGAACAGGGCGATTTCCATGCCATCAGGAACGTTAGTCATGGAATGGCCATTGACGGCGTGTAAAGTCGCCACAGGCATAGGGGTGTTGCGTCCCGGTAATGCATCAGCTTGTGAAACCAGATGCTTTTTGTCGAATAAACTCACGGTGGGGCCTCCCGGGGTGCGATGTTTCGGTTAAGGTTGTCACGGCGCGTTTAATTGAACACAATAAATGCGCTGAATGAGTCTAGATTTAATCATAAGAAATATTTGGGTGTTACACCCATTTTCAACCCGAGATTCGGGTTTTTGGCCAACAGGCCGTATTTTGCCGCGGAGCGGCACTTCATTTGCTTCCAGGGTGGAAACAGGGATATTCAGGAGAAAACGTGACAAAAATCCGCCAGTTATGTTTAGTCAGTCTGTTGCTGACAAGCGGGATTGCCAGCGCGGCGAATGTCCGTTTGCAGGTTGAGGGGTTATCCGGGGCGCTACAAAAAAACGTGCGTGCGCAGCTATCGACCATCCAGAGTGATGAGGTGACGCCGGACCGGCGTTTCCGCGCGCGTGTCGATGATGCCATCCGTGAAGGACTAAAAGCGCTGGGGTATTACGAACCCACCATTGATTTCGATCTCCGCCCGCCCCCAAAGAAGGGGCGCCAGGTGCTTATTGCCCGCGTTTCGCCGGGCGAGCCGGTGCTGATTGGCGGCACCAACGTCATCCTGCGCGGCGGGGCGCGTACCGACCGGGATTACCTGGACCTGCTCAGCACGCGGCCGAAAATCGGCACCGTGCTCAACCACGGTGACTACGACCACTTCAAAAAAGAGCTGACCAGCGTTTCCCTGCGTAAGGGCTACTTTGACAGCCAGTTCAATAAAAGCCAGCTGGGCATTGCGCTGGCGCGACGTCAGGCCTTCTGGGATATCGACTACGACAGCGGAGAACGCTACCGCTTTGGCGACGTGACGTTCGAAGGGTCGCAAATTCGTGAAGAGTACCTGCAAAACCTCGTGCCCTTTAAAAAAGGGGATTACTACCAGTCGAGCGACCTGGGAGAGCTGAACCGACGGCTCTCAGCCACCGGCTGGTTTAACTCCGTGGTTGTCGCCCCTGAATTTGATAAGTCTCGCAAAACTAAGGTGTTGCCGCTGCACGGCGTTGTTTCGCCGCGCACCGAGAACACCATTGAAACCGGTGTGGGCTATTCGACGGACGTTGGCCCGCGCGTGAAGGCCACCTGGAAAAAGCCGTGGATGAACTCCTACGGCCATAGCCTGACCACCAGCGCCAGCATTTCCGCCCCGGAACAGCAGCTCGATTTCAGCTATAAAATGCCGCTGCTGAAAAATCCGCTTGAGCAATATTACCTGGTTCAGGGGGGCTTTAAGCGCACCGACCTCAACGATACCGAGTCCGATTCCACCACGCTTGCCGTGTCGCGTTACTGGGATCTCTCCAGCGGCTGGCAGCGCGCCATCAACCTGCGCTGGAGCCTTGATCACTTTACCCAGGCCAACGTCACCAACACCACCATGCTGCTCTATCCTGGGGTGATGATCAGCCGCACCCGCTCGCGCGGCGGCCTGATGCCGACCTGGGGCGATTCCCAGCGTTACTCTATCGATTACTCCAACACCATGTGGGGTTCCGACGTGGATTTCTCGGTGATTCAGGCGCAGAACGTCTGGATCCGCACGCTGTATGACAAACACCGCTTTGTGGTGCGCGGCAACCTCGGCTGGATTGAAACCGGCGACTTCGACAAGGTCCCGCCGGACCTGCGCTTCTTCGCCGGGGGCGATCGCAGCATCCGCGGCTATAAATACAAATCCATCGCGCCTAAGGACGATGACGGCAAGCTGATCGGTGCCTCTAAGCTGGCTACCGGCTCGCTGGAGTACCAGTACAACGTCAGCGGAAAATGGTGGGGCGCCATGTTCGTCGACGGCGGCGAAGCGGTGAGCGATATCCGCCGCAGCGATTTTAAAACCGGCGCGGGCGTCGGCGTACGCTGGCAGTCACCCGTCGGGCCCATTAAGCTCGATTTCGCCGTGCCGGTGGGCGACAAAGAAGAACACGGATTACAGTTTTACATCGGTCTGGGGCCTGAATTATGAGTTTATGGAAGAAGATAAGCCTCGGGGTGCTGATTTTTATCGTGCTGCTGCTCGGTACGGTGGCGTTTCTGGTGGGAACGACGACCGGGCTGCATCTGCTGTTTAACGCCGCGAACCGCTGGGTGCCGGGGCTGGAGATTGGCCAGGTGACGGGCGGCTGGCGCGACCTGCGCCTGAAGAACATCCGCTATGAGCAGCCGGGCGTGGCGGTGAACGCCGGGGAGTTTCACCTGGCGGTGAAGCTGGGCTGTCTGCGTGACAGCAAGCTCTGCGTCAACGACTTGTCGCTAAAAGACGTCAACGTGGCGATAGATTCTAAGAAAATGCCGAAGTCTGCGCCAGTAGAGGAAGAGGACAGCGGTCCGCTGAATCTCTCCACGCCGTACCCTATCGCGCTTTATCGGGTGGCGCTTGATAACGTCAATGTCAAAATCGACGACACCACCGTGTCCGTGATGGATTTCAGCTCCGGCCTGCGCTGGCAGGAGAAAAACCTCACCCTGACGCCAACCTCCCTGCAGGGCTTGCTGATCGCGCTGCCGAAAGTGGCCGACGTGGCGCAGGAAGAGATCGTCGAGCCGAAGATCCAGAACCCGCAGCCGGAAGAGAAGCCGCTGGGCGAAACGCTGAAAGACCTCTTCTCGAAGCCTGTCCTGCCGGAAATGACCGATGTGCATCTGCCGCTGAACCTCAATATTGAAGAGTTCAAAGGCGAGCAGCTGCGCCTGACCGGCGATACCGACCTGACGGTCTATAACATGCTGCTGAAAGTCAGCAGCATTGACGGCAACATGAAGCTCGACGCGCTGGATATCGACACCAATCAGGGCTCGGTGAACGCGTCAGGCAACGCCCTGCTGCGCGACAACTGGCCGGTGGATATCACGCTGAATAGCGCCCTGAACATTGACCCGCTCAAAGGCGAGAAGGTGAAGGTCAAAGTGGGCGGGGCGCTGCGCGAGAAGCTGGATGTCGGGGTTAATCTCTCCGGCCCGGTGGACATGGTTCTGCGTGCGCAAACCCAGCTGGCGGAAGCCGGGCTGCCGCTCAATCTTGAGGTGGTCAGCAAGCAGCTTTACTGGCCATTCACTGGCGAAAAACAGTACCAGGCCGATGACCTGAAGCTGAAGCTGAGCGGTAAGATGACCGACTATACGCTCTCGTTCCGCACCGCAGTGAAGGGGCAGGGCGTGCCGCCCGCGAACAT
Organism: Enterobacter sp. GER_MD16_1505_Eko_090; assembly: GCF_003331015.1. Lineage (NCBI taxonomy): Bacteria > Pseudomonadati > Pseudomonadota > Gammaproteobacteria > Enterobacterales > Enterobacteriaceae > Enterobacter > Enterobacter sp. GER_MD16_1505_Eko_090. The sequence goes on from NZ_PUQF01000014.1 coordinate 84,077, forward strand.
CACCCTGGATGCGAAGGGCAACGAACAGCAGGTTAACCTCGACAAGCTGACCGTCGCGGCGCTGGAAGGCAAAACCGAGTTGACCGCGCTGCTCGACTGGCAGCAGGCGATCAGCTGGCGCGGCGAGCTGAAGCTGACGGGCATTAACACCGCCAAAGAGGTGCCGGACTGGCCGTCGAAGCTGGATGGCCTGATCAAAACCCGCGGCAGCCTGTACGGCGGCACGTGGCAGATGGACGTGCCGGAGATCAAGCTCACCGGGAACGTGAAGCAGAACAAGGTAAACGTTGAAGGCTCGGTGAAAGGCAACAGCTACCTGCAGTGGATTATCCCGGGTCTGCACGTGGCGCTGGGCCGCAACACGGCGGATATCAACGGCGAGCTGGGGGTGAAAGATCTCAATCTGGACGCCACCATCGACGCGCCGAATCTGGATAACGCCCTGCCGGGCCTGGGCGGTACGGCGAAGGGGCTCCTGAAGGTGCGCGGCACGGTAGACGCGCCGCAGCTGCTGGCTGACATTACCGCCAATAACCTGCGCTGGCAGGCGCTGAGCGTTGCCCGCGTTCGCGTGGAAGGGGATGTGAAATCCACTGACCAGATCGGCGGAAACCTGAACCTGCGCGTGGAGCGCATTTCTCAGCCGGACGTCAACATCAGCCTGGTCACCCTGGACGCGAAAGGGAACGAGAAGCAGCACGATCTCCAGCTGCGCGTGCAGGGCGAGCCGGTCTCCGGCCAGCTTCACCTGACCGGCAGCTTCGACCGCAAAGAGGAGCGCTGGAAAGGGACGCTGGATAACACCCGCTTCAACACGCCGGTCGGGCCGCTGGCGCTGTCGCGCGCCATCGCGCTGGACTACCGCAACGCCGAGCAGAAGATCAGCATTGGGCCGCACTGCTGGACCAACCCGAATGCGGAACTGTGCGTGCCGCAGACCATCGACGCGGGCGCGGAAGGACGCGCGCAGATCAACCTCAACCGCTTCGATCTGGCGATGCTGAAACCGTTTATGCCGGATACTACCCAGGCCAGCGGCGTCTTCAGCGGAAAAGCCGATGTCGCCTGGGACACCACCAAAGAGGGGCTGCCGCAGGGCAGCGTCACGCTGTCCGGGCGTAACGTGAAGGTGACGCAGGAGGTGAATGACGCGCCGCTGCCGGTGGCCTTCGACACCCTGAACCTGAGCGCAGATCTGCATAACAACCGTGCGGAGCTGGGCTGGCTGATTCGTCTCACCAACAACGGTCAGTTTGACGGCAAGGTTCAAATTACCGACCCACAGGGACGGCGAAATCTGGGCGGCAACGTCACTATCCGCAACTTCAACCTGGCGATGGTGAACCCGATTTTCGCACGCGGGGAAAAAGCCGAGGGCATGGTAAATGCCAACCTGCGCCTGGCGGGCAATGCGCAAAGCCCACAGCTGTTCGGCCAGCTGCGCCTCAGCGGCGTGGATATTGACGGCAACTTTATGCCGTTTGACATGCAGCCGAGCCAGATCGCGATGAACTTCAACGGCATGAGCTCGACGCTGAGCGGATCGGTACTGACGCAGCAGGGGCAAATCAACCTGAGCGGCGACGCGGACTGGAGCCAGCTCGACAACTGGCGCGCCCGTATTGCCGCGAAGGGCAGTAAGGTGCGCATCACCGTACCGCCGATGGTGCGACTGGACGTCTCGCCTGATGTGGTCTTTGAAGCCACGCCAAGCCTCTTCACGCTTGACGGTCGCGTCGACGTGCCGTGGGCGCGCATCGTGGTTCACGACGTGCCGGAAAGTGCGGTCGGCGTCTCAAGTGATGAAGTTATGCTCAATGAAAATCTGAAACCGGTCGAACAGAAGAGCGCGGGCATCCCGATTAATAGTAACCTTATCGTGCACGTGGGGAATAACGTGCGGTTGGATGCGTTTGGGCTGAAGGCGAGGCTTACGGGCGACCTGAAGGTGGCGCAGGATAAACAAGGGCTTGGCCTGAACGGGCAGATCAATATCCCTGAAGGGCGATTCCACGCCTATGGTCAGGATCTGATTGTCCGTAAAGGCGAGCTGCTGTTCTCCGGTCCACCGGATCAACCGCTGCTGAACATCGAAGCGATTCGTAACCCGGAAGCGACGGAAAACGACGTCATTGCCGGGGTACGCGTCACCGGTTCCGCCGACGAACCGAAGGCGGAGATCTTCTCTGACCCGGCGATGTCCCAGCAGGAAGCCCTCTCTTACCTGCTGCGTGGTCAAGGTCTCGACAGCGGTCAGAGCGACAGCGCGGCGATGACTTCGATGTTAGTGGGGCTGGGGGTTGCACAAAGTGGGCAGGTTGTGGGTAAAATCGGCGAGACGTTCGGCGTAAGCAATCTGGCGCTGGACACCCAGGGCGTGGGTGACTCCTCGCAGGTGGTGGTCAGCGGCTATGTACTGCCGGGTCTGCAGGTAAAATATGGTGTGGGGATCTTTGACTCACTGGCAACACTCACGTTACGCTATCGCCTGATGCCTAAGCTATATCTGGAAGCAGTGTCCGGCGTAGACCAGGCACTTGATCTGCTCTATCAGTTTGAGTTTTAGCAATGCGAATATTTGTCTACGGCAGTTTACGAACCAGGCAAGGCAACAGTCACTGGATGACCAATGCCCAGCTACTGGGGAATTACAATATCGAGAACTACCAGTTGTACAGCCTGGGCCACTATCCAGGCGCGGTTCCGGGTGAAGGAACAGTACAGGGTGAAGTTTATCGTATTGATAACGCGACGCTTGCCGAACTTGATGCCTTGCGCACCAGGGGCGGTGAATACGCACGCCAGTTGATCCAGACGCCGTACGGAAGCGCGTGGATGTATGTCTACCAGCGTCCAGTCGACGGGTTAACGCGGATCGTAAGCGGTAACTGGTTAGACAGAGACCAGTACTGAAAAACGACAACGCCACCGTAAGGTGGCGTTGTTTTTTGTGTCTGGCAGTAAGAATTACTTCTTAGCAGCGCGTTCGAAAGAGGCGATGATTTCCGCTTTCGCTGCTTCTGCGTTGTCCCAGCCGTCAACTTTAACCCACTTGCCTTTTTCGAGGTCTTTGTAGTGCTCGAAGAAGTGAGTGATCTGCGCTTTCAGCAGCTCTGGCAGGTCGTTCACATCTTTGATGTGATCGTATTCTTTGCTCAGCTTGGTGTGCGGTACCGCAACCAGCTTCGCATCTTCACCGGATTCGTCGGTCATTTTCAGCACGCCAACGGGACGGCAGCGAATCACTGCGCCTGGCTGCAGTGGGTATGGCGTTGGAACCAGCACGTCAACCGGGTCACCGTCCAGAGACAGGGTGTGGTTGATGTAACCGTAGTTGCACGGATAGAACATCGCGGTAGACATGAAGCGGTCTACGAACAGGGCGCCGCTCTCTTTGTCCACTTCGTATTTGATCGGATCTGCGTTAGCCGGGATTTCGATAACTACGTAGATGTCTTCTGGCAGTTCTTTACCCGCTGGGACGTTGAGTAAGCTCATGTCGGTGTCCTTTAAAATGGATGGTAAACAAGTGGCAGGTATTATAGCCAACTCGCGCTGAATGTCTCCGCCTGTTTTCGCCTTCTCTCCACGTTCTTCCCACTTTTCAGACCGATTCCATGACAGAAAAATCCATAAACTCAGCCGCATTTTTCATGGAGAAATGAAAGCGATTACAAACTTGTGATTAACGTTTTATTCACTTTTCTGAAGTGTGATGTAACGCAATTCGTTACATATTTCATGGGCTATAGTCATTCCGCAGAACATCTTTTAACCAACAATAACTCACCCTACGAGGACGTTCATATGTGGAAGCGCTTACTCCTTGTCACAGCAGTTTCGGCAGCCATGTCGTCTATGGCGATGGCCGCTCCCTTAACCGTAGGTTTTTCGCAGGTCGGCTCTGAATCTGGCTGGCGAGCGGCAGAAACCAACGTGGCGAAAAGCGAAGCTCAGAAACGCGGCATTACCCTGAAAATCGCCGATGGTCAGCAAAAACAAGAGAATCAGATCAAAGCCGTGCGCTCCTTTATCGCCCAGGGCGTGGATGCCATCTTTATTGCACCCGTCGTGGCGACCGGCTGGGAACCCGTCCTGAAGGAAGCGAAAGACGCTGAAATCCCGGTCTTCCTGCTCGATCGTTCCATCGACGTTAAAGACAAATCTCTCTATATGACCACCGTGACGGCCAACAACGTGCTGGAAGGGCAGCTAATTGGCGACTGGCTGATAAAACAGGTCGACGGCAAGCCGTGTAACGTTGTTGAACTGCAGGGCACCGTCGGGGCGAGCGTGGCCATCGATCGTAAAAAAGGCTTTGCTGAAGCCATCGCGAAAGCGCCAAACATCAAGATTATCCGCTCTCAGTCCGGCGACTTTACCCGCAGCAAAGGTAAAGAGGTGATGGAGAGCTTCATTAAGGCTGAAAACAACGGCAAGAACATCTGCATGGTTTACGCCCACAACGATGACATGGCGATCGGCGCGATTCAGGCAATTAAAGAAGCGGGCCTGAAGCCGGGCAAAGATATCCTCACCGGCTCTATCGACGGCGTGCCTGATATCTACAAAGCGATGATCGACGGCGAAGCCAACGCCAGCGTGGAGCTGACGCCAAACATGGCCGGCCCGGCATTCGACGCGCTGGAGAAATTCAAGAAAGACGGCACGATGCCGGAGAAAGTGACGGTCACCAAATCCACGCTCTACCTGCCTGACACGGCGAAAGAAGAGTTAGAGAAGAAGAAAAATATGGGCTACTAAGCCTGTCTGAACATGCCGGGTGACGCTGCGCTTACCCGGCCTACGATACGCTCTTTTGTAGGCCGGATAAGCGTAGCGCCATCCGGCTTGATGCAGGGGGAAACCATGACCACTGAACAACACCAGGAAATCCTCCGCACAGAGGGCTTGAGTAAATTCTTCCCCGGCGTAAAGGCGCTGGATAACGTTGATTTCAGCCTGCGGCGCGGGGAGATCATGGCGCTGCTGGGGGAAAACGGCGCGGGAAAATCGACGCTGATTAAATCTCTGACCGGCGTTTATCACGCCGACCGCGGCACCATCTGGCTGGAAGGCAACGCCATTTCGCCCAAAAACACCGCCCATGCCCAGCAGTTGGGGATCGGGACGGTATACCAGGAAGTGAACCTGCTGCCGAATATGTCGGTGGCGGATAACCTGTTTATTGGCCGTGAGCCACGACGCTTTGGCCTGCTGCGCCGTAAAGAGATGGAGGCGCGGGCGACAAAGCTGATGGAATCCTACGGCTTCTCCCTCGACGTCCGCGAGCCGCTGAACCGCTTTTCCGTGGCGATGCAGCAGATCGTCGCCATTTGCCGCGCGATCGATCTCTCGGCAAAGGTGCTGATCCTCGACGAACCCACCGCCAGCCTCGATACCCAGGAGGTGGAAATGCTCTTTACCCTGATGCGCCAGCTGCGCGATCAGGGCGTCAGCCTGATCTTCGTTACCCACTTCCTCGATCAGGTGTATGAGGTGAGCGACCGCATTACGGTGCTGCGCAACGGCAGCTTTGTCGGCTGCCGCGAAACCCGCGAGCTGCCGCAGATCGAGCTGGTCAAAATGATGCTGGGCCGCGAGCTGGAGACCAACGCCCTTCAGCGCGCGGGCCGCACGCTGCTGAGCGAGAAGCCGGTCGCCGCGTTCAGCGATTACGGCAAAAAAGGGGTCATCTCGCCGTTTAACCTTGAGGTGCGGCCGGGCGAAATTGTCGGGCTGGCGGGCCTGCTGGGCTCGGGGCGTACCGAAACCGCCGAGGTGATCTTCGGGATCAAGCCCGCCGACAGCGGCACCGCGCTGATCAAGGGCAAACCGCAAACCCTGCGATCGCCGCATCAGGCCTCCTGTCTGGGTGTGGGTTTCTGCCCGGAAGACAGGAAAACGGACGGCATTATTGCCGCCGCCTCGGTGCGGGAAAATATCATTCTGGCGCTTCAGGCGCAGCGCGGCTGGCTGCGGCCGATCCCACGCAAAGAGCAGAACGCCATTGCTGAGCGCTTTATCCGCCAGCTCGGCATCCGCACCCCGAGCGCGGAACAGCCCATCGAGTTCCTCTCCGGTGGTAACCAGCAGAAAGTGCTGCTCTCCCGCTGGTTGCTGACCAAACCCCAGTTCCTGATCCTCGACGAACCGACCCGCGGCATTGACGTAGGGGCGCACGCCGAAATTATCCGGCTTATCGAAACCCTGTGCGCAGACGGTCTGGCCCTGCTGGTCATTTCGTCCGAGCTGGAAGAGCTGGTGGGCTATGCCGATCGCGTCATCATCATGCGCGATCGTAAACAGGTGGCAGAGATCCCGCTGGATAAGCTGTCCGTTCCGGCGATCATGAATGCCATCGCGGCATAAGGAGTGAATCGTGATGTCCCGTTCGCTTTCGCAAACCGGTGAGTCAAAGCGCCGCTTCAGCTGGCCGACCGGCACGCCGCAAATCGCGGCGCTGCTGGTGGTTTTACTGGTGGATAGCCTGGTCGCGCCGCATTTCTTCCAGATTATCGTGCAGGATGGCCGCCTGTTTGGCAGCCCGATAGACATTTTAAACCGCGCCGCGCCCGTGGCGCTGCTGGCCATCGGGATGACGCTGGTCATCGCCACCGGCGGGATTGATCTCTCCGTCGGCGCGGTGATGGCTATCGCCGGGGCCACGGCAGCCTCCATGACCGTGGCCGGGCATAGCCTGCCGGAGGTCCTGCTTGCAGCCTTAGGCACTGGCGTGCTGGCCGGATTATGGAACGGCATTCTGGTGGCGGTGCTGAAAATCCAGCCCTTTGTCGCCACGCTCATTTTAATGGTGGCCGGGCGCGGCGTCGCGCAGCTGATTACCTCCGGACAGATTGTCACCTTTAACTCGCCGAGCCTGGCGTGGCTCGGCAGCGGCAACCTTCTGTTCTTCCCGACGCCGGTGATGATTGCCCTGGTGACGCTAGTGGTGTTCTGGCTCTTCACCCGCAAAACGGCGCTGGGCATGTTCATTGAGGCCGTCGGGATCAATATCCGCGCCGCGCGCAACGCCGGGGTCAACACGCGGCTGATGGTGATGCTGACCTACGTGCTGAGCGGTATTTGCGCCGCCATCGCCGGCGTGATCGTCGCGGCGGATATTCGCGGAGCCGATGCCAACAACGCCGGGCTCTGGCTGGAGCTGGATGCGATCCTGGCGGTGGTCATCGGCGGCGGGTCGCTGATGGGCGGGCGCTTTAACCTGCTGCTCTCGGCGATCGGCGCGCTGATCATTCAGGGCATGAACACCGGGATCCTGCTTTCGGGATTCCAGCCGGAACTCAACCAGGTGGTGAAAGCGGTGGTCGTGCTCTGCGTGCTGATCGTCCAGTCGCCGCGCTTTGTCAGCATCATTAAGGGGATCCGTGGCCATGATAAAACGTAATTTACCGTTAATGATCACGCTGGGCGTGTTTGTGCTGGGCTATCTCTACTGCCTGACCCAGTTCCCGGGGTTTGCCTCGACGCGCGTGATCTGCAATATCCTGACCGATAACGCCTTTTTAGGCATCATCGCCGTCGGGATGACCTTTGTGATCCTCTCCGGCGGGATCGACCTCTCCGTCGGCTCGGTGATCGCGTTTACGGGCGTGTTCCTCGCGAAAGCGATCGGCTTCTGGGGCATCTCACCGCTGCTGGCGTTCCCGCTGGTGCTGGTGATGGGCTGCGCGTTTGGCGCCTTTATGGGGCTGCTGATCGACGCGTTAAAAATTCCGGCGTTTATCATTACCCTCGCAGGGATGTTCTTCCTGCGCGGGGTGAGCTACCTGGTGTCGGAAGAGTCGATTCCCATTAACCATCCAGTGTATGACACGCTCTCCAGCCTGGCGTGGAAAATCCCCGGCGGCGGCCGCCTGAGCGCGATGGGGCTGCTGATGCTGGGCGTGGTAGTGATTGGCATCTTCCTCGCCCACCGCACCCGGTTTGGCAATCAGGTTTACGCCATTGGCGGCAACGCCACGTCGGCCAACCTGATGGGGATCTCGACCCGCAGCACCACCATCCGCATCTATATGCTCTCGACCGGCCTGGCGACGCTGGCGGGGATCGTCTTCTCGGTGTATACCCAGGCGGGCTATGCCCTTGCAGGCGTTGGCGTGGAGCTGGATGCGATTGCTTCTGTGGTCATCGGCGGTACGCTGCTCAGCGGCGGCGTGGGGACGGTGCTGGGGACGCTGTTCGGCGTGGCGATTCAGGGGCTGATCCAGACCTATATCAACTTTGACGGCACGCTCAGCTCCTGGTGGACGAAGATCGCCATCGGCATTCTGCTGTTTATTTTTATTGCCCTGCAGCGCGGCCTGACGGTGCTCTGGGAGAACCGTCAAAGCTCGCCTGTTACCCGCGTGAACACATCGGTAACAGAGCGATAACATGCTGAAAGTCTAAACATTTTCCGGTAGCGGCCGATACTCTTTTTTTATGCCCAGAAATATCTCGCTACCGGAAATAATATCATGCTGAAAACGCTATCGATTCGTACCGGCTTGCTCTCTTTACTGGCCGTTATGACCCTTCTGCTGCTGATTGTCAGCGGCATTGGCATTTATGCCCTCACACAGAGTTCTTCTTCGCTGCAGCGCATTAATCATCTTCAGGGTGAGCAGATGGTGCAGCTTAATTCAGGCTATACGCTGATCCTGCGCGCGCGCAATGAAGCGGGTCAGGCCGTTCGCATGATGGAAATCGGCATGCTGGAGGATGCGGCCAACGCGGTAAAAAACATCAATCAGGAAGTCGCTCTGGCCCAGAAAACGCTGAAGGGCGTGATCGACGGCGGCGTGGCTGACGAGCAGGGGCAGCAGCTGCTCGATAAAGTGGCAGCCAGCCTGGCGGCGTATAACCAGCAGGGGATCAACCCGATGCTGAAAACCCTCAATGACCAGAGCGCGGACGGGTATTACGACCTGCTGGAGAAGACGCTGATCCCGCTGGCGTCAGCGTTTGATAACGACATGCAGGCGTTTCAGAAATGGAGCGAAGCGCGAGGTCAGGCGGAAGTGAGTGCCGTGCAGGCGAGCAAAACCCGCGTCCTGATCCTGATTATCGTCGCCGCGCTGCTGACGGCGGGCATTATCGTGCTGGCCTGGCTGGCGCTGCGCCATATGCTGCTCAAGCCGCTCTCGGCCTCCATTGCTCAGCTGGAGAACGTGGCGGCGGGCGATTTAACCCATACGCTGGCCGCGCCCGCGAGCCAGGAGTTTAACCGCCTTAACGCGGTCATTGAGGAGATGCGTCAGTCGCTGATGAACTCGGTTCTGCGGGTACGCGATGCCAGCGCGCAGATTGACACCGGCAGCCGCGAGCTGACGCTGGGGAACCGGGATCTCGCCGAGCGAACGGAATCCACCGCCACGTCGCTGGAGCAGACGGCGGCGAGCATGGAACAGATCACCGCCACGGTGAAGCTCAACGCCGATAACGCCGAGCAGGCGCACCAGCTGGCGAAGTCGGTCTCCGACACGGCCGATCACGGCAGCGAAATGGTCTGCTACGTGATTGAAAAAATGCGCGATATCTCCGGCAGCTCGGCGCGCATCGCTGACATCCTGAGCGTGATCGACGGCATTGCCTTCCAGACCAATATCCTGGCGCTTAACGCCTCCGTAGAGGCGGCGCGCGCGGGCGAGCAGGGGCGCGGGTTTGCCGTCGTCGCGGGCGAGGTGCGAAACCTGGCCAGCCGCAGCGCCGACGCGGCGAAGGAGATTCGTTCTCTTATCAGTGATTCGCAAACCCACGTTAACGAGGGCAGCGAGCTGGCCCAGCAGGCGGGCGAAACGATGGATGAGATCGCAACAGAAGTGCTGCGCATGACCAAACTGATGCGTGAGATTGCGACCGCGTCTCAGGAGCAGAGCCGCGGCATTGAGCAGGTGAATATTGCGGTAAACCAGATGGACGAAACCGCGCAGCAGAATGCGGCGCTGGTGCAGCAATCCTCCGCCGCGACCCGCTCCCTTGAGGAGCAGTCGCGTCAGCTGATGGAAGCTATGTCATCATTCAAAGTGACGACTCAGAACGCGGCATAATATTACCCAGCCCCGGTACGTTCTGTGCCGGGGTTTTATTCGTTGCGGAATTAAGCGCCCCGATATTATCGTGAATTTCGCCCATTAATATTTCCAGCGAGCTGGTTAAGGCTAATGCTTTTTCCGTCGGCTCAAGATATAAGCCTTTGCGGAGAAATAACGGCTCATCAAAGAGTTGATTAAAACGCTTTAATGCCAGACTCACCGCAGGGCGTGACATCTCCAGACGCAAAGAGGCCTTTGCCATGCTGCCGCAGCGGACGATTTCAATAAATACAGGGATAAGATTTAAATCAATGCCGGTATTAGCACGGGAATAATTTTTCATTGCGTTTCTGCTCCACGAAATATCTGTCAAACTGTTATGGAAATAATGCAGGAGCAGTGGCGAATATTAAAGCGTGTTTTTTATAAACACTTATACGGTAAAATATATAAATGAACAGGGGAGCCGGATCGGCTCCCCTGAAGAGAGGGATTACGCGTCCGGGTACTCGCGGATAAAGCGTTCAACGTCTTCAACCATGTGGTTGTTGCCGACGAAGAACGAACGGCGCTGGTGAAGGCTTTCCGGCACGATCTCCAGAATACGCTCTTTACCGTCGCTCGCCTTACCGCCCGCCTGTTCGGCCAGGAACGCCATCGGGTTGCATTCGTACAGCAGACGCAGTTTCCCGTCCGGGTGGCTGGCGGTGCTTGGGTAGAGGTAAATGCCGCCTTTCAGCAGGTTACGGTGGAAATCCGCGACCAGAGAGCCAATATAGCGGGACGTATACGGGCGCTGCGTCGCTTTATCTTCTTCCTGGCAGAATTTGATGTACTTCTTCACGCCGTTCGGGAAGCGGATGTAGTTACCTTCGTTAATGGAGTAGGTATTGCCCTTCTCCGGGAAGCGCATGCGTTCCTGGCTCAGACAGAAAACGCCCAGGGAAGGATCGTACGTAAAGGCGTGTACCCCGCAACCGGTGGTGTAGACCAGCATGGTGGAGGAGCCATAGACGACGTAACCGGCAGCAACCTGATTAATGCCCGGCTGCAGGAAATCTTCTTCGGTCACCGGCGTGCCAACAGGCGTGACGCGGCGGTAGATGGAGAAAATGGTACCGACAGAAACGTTAACGTCGATGTTGGAGGAGCCGTCGAGCGGATCCATCAGAACAACGTATTTCGCGTGTTCACACCCTTCGAAAACAACAATTTCATCTTCTTCTTCGGAGGCGATACCCGCAACGATGTCGCGCGCGCGCAGTGCAGCTTTCAGTTTTTCATTTGCGAACAGATCGAGTTTCTGTTGAACCTCGCCCTGAACGTTCTCGGCACCGCTGGCACCCAGGATATCGACCAGACCGGCCTTGTTGATATCACGGTGGATGATCTTAGCGCCCAGCTTTATTGCCGACAGCAAAGCAGTGAGTTCACCGGTAGCATGAGAGAACTCGTGCTGCTTTTCGACAATAAATTCACCTAACGTTTTCATAACACTTTCCCTGCATCTTTGTGAGTAGAGCGATTGTATGTTCACTAAAACGACTAAAGCCCAACAATCTTAACAAATATTCAAATAGTAGCGCAGAGGTGAATCGCGCCAGCAACATACGGATTTACCTGAAATGCGTTTCACAGCCGCTAACATGTGAGTAAAATGTGCGCCACATTGAAGAAGGATAGTGACGTATGCGCATTCATATATTGGGGATTTGTGGCACTTTCATGGGCGGACTGGCAATGCTGGCGCGCTCGCTGGGCCATGAAGTGACAGGTTCGGACGCCAATGTGTATCCGCCGATGAGCACGCTCCTGGAGAAACAGGGCATCTCTCTGATTCAGGGTTATGATGCCAGCCAGCTGGATCCCGCGCCGGATCTGGTGATCATTGGCAACGCCATGACGCGAGGTAATCCGTGCGTTGAGGCGGTACTGGAACGCAATATTCCGTTCATGTCTGGCCCACAGTGGCTGCATGATTTCGTCCTGCGTGACCGTTGGGTTGTTGCCGTGGCCGGTACCCACGGCAAAACGACCACCGCGGGCATGGCGACCTGGATCCTCGAAGCCTGCGGCTACAAGCCGGGCTTCGTCATCGGCGGCGTACCGGGTAATTTCGACGTCTCTGCGCGCCTGGGGGACAGCCCGTTCTTTGTGATCGAAGCCGACGAGTATGACTGCGCGTTCTTCGACAAGCGCTCCAAGTTCGTGCACTACTGCCCGCGCACGCTGATCCTCAACAACCTTGAGTTTGACCACGCGGATATTTTTGACGACCTGAAGGCCATACAGAAACAGTTCCACCACCTGGTGCGCATCGTGCCGGGCCAGGGCCGCATCATCCTGCCGGAAAACGACATCAACCTGAAGCAGACCCTGGCAATGGGCTGCTGGAGCGAGCAGGAGCTGGTGGGCGAGCAGGGCCACTGGCAGGCGAAGAAACTCAACGCCGATGCCTCCGAGTGGGAAGTGCTGCTCGACGGCGAAAAAGTGGGCGAGGTGAAGTGGGGCCTGGTGGGCGAACACAACATGCACAACGGCCTGATGGCGATTGCGGCAGCGCGTCACGTGGGCGTTCTGCCTGCGGATGCAGCCAATGCGCTGGGTTCGTTTATCAATGCCCGCCGCCGTCTGGAACTGCGCGGTGAAGCCCACGGCGTCACCGTGTATGACGATTTCGCGCACCACCCAACGGCCATTCTGGCCACGCTTGCCGCCCTGCGTGGCAAAGTTGGCGGTACCGCGCGCATTCTGGCGGTGCTGGAACCGCGCTCGAACACCATGAAGATGGGCATCTGCAAAGACGATCTCGCGCCGTCGTTAGGACGTGCTGATGAAGTCTTCCTGCTGCAGCCGCAGCATATTCCGTGGCAGGTGGCGGAAGTGGCCGATGCCTGCATTCAGCCGGCACACTGGAGTGCAGATGTGGATACGCTCGCGGATATGGTGGTGAAAGCCGCTCAGCCCGGCGACCATATTCTGGTGATGAGCAACGGCGGTTTTGGTGGGATCCATCAGAAGCTGCTGGACGGGCTGGCGAAGAAAGCGGAAGCGGCCGCCGAGGCGTAAAAAAAAGCCCGGTGGCGCTAGCGCTTACCGGGCCTACGTTCTTTTCCCCCTCGCCCCTCCGGGGTGAGGGGAACGGATTACTCTTCGTTCTCAGACAGCTCGCGCAGATACTGGAAAATCAGGCGCGCAGACTTCGGCGGCTTATTCCCTTCTTTCTCTTTCTTCGCGTTGCGGATAAGCGATCGCAGCTGCTGGCGGTCGGCATCCGGCCACAGGTTCAACACTTCCGGTACGGCGTCATCACCCTGTTCAATCAGACGATCGCGGATCTGCTCCAGCTTATGGAACAGCGCAACCTGCTGGTTGTGGCGGTTTTTCAGCTTGTCCAGCGCCTGGCGGATCGGATCGACGTCGCGCTGACGCAGCATTTTCCCGATAAGCTGAAGCTGGCGACGACGGCCTTCTTTTTTGATTTTCTGTGCCAGTTCAATGGCATCGCGCAGATCCTGGTCGAGCGGGATCTTATCCAGCGCGTTTTTACCCAGTTCTACCATTTCCGCGCCAAGCTGTTTTAACTCTTCGGCGTCACGTTTAATTTCACTTTTACTGACCCAGATGATCTCATCATCTTCGTCTTCGATGTCATCACCGGGAACGTCGTCGAGCCAGTCTTCGGGCTGCTTAGTCATGTCAGGCTCCTTAAAAAAAGAGGCTAATGTTACCAGTTAAGACGCGCACTGAAAAACGGTTCTCTGTTAGACTTCAGTTAACTCTCTCTTACAGTATGGCATTTGCGATGAAAGTAACCTCACAAGTTGAAGCGCAGCGTAAGATTCTGGAAGAAGCCGTCTCCACCGCGCTGATGCTTGCTTCAGAAAAATCAGATGGCGCCGAAGTGGCGGTCAGCAAAACCACCGGCATTAGCGTGAGCACCCGCTATGGCGAAGTGGAGAATGTTGAATTCAACAGCGACGGCGCGCTGGGTATCACGGTATACCACCAGAATCGCAAAGGCAGTGCGTCCTCCACCGATCTCAGTCCGGATGCCATCGCCCGTACGGTGCAGGCCGCGCTGGATATCGCCCGTTATACCTCACCGGATCCTTACGCCGGCGTGGCGGATAAAGATCTGCTGGCGTTTGACGCGCCGGATCTCGACCTGTTCCATCCGGCGGAAGTGACGCCGGACGAAGCGATTGAGCTGGCCGCGCGCGCCGAGCAGGCGTCCCTGCAGGCCGACAAGCGCATCACCAATACCGAAGGCGGCAGCTTTAACAGCCACTACGGCATCAAAGTCTTCGGCAACAGCCACGGCATGCTGCAGGGCTACTGCTCTACCCGCCACTCGCTCTCCAGCTGCGTCATCGCCGAAGAGAACGGTGACATGGAGCGCGACTACGCCTACACCATTGGCCGCGCGCTGGGGGATTTGCAGTCTCCGGAGTGGGTAGGCAAAGAGTGCGCCGAACGCACGCTGTCTCGCCTGTCGCCGCGCAAGCTCTCCACCATGAAAGCCCCGGTGATTTTTGCCAACGAAGTGGCGACCGGCCTGTTTGGCCATCTGGTGGGCGCTATCGCGGGCGGCTCCGTTTACCGTAAATCGACCTTCCTGCTCGACTCGCTGGGCAAGCAGATCCTGCCGGAATGGCTCACCATCGAAGAGCATCCGCACCTGCTGAAAGGCCTGGCCTCCACGCCGTTCGACAGCGAAGGCGTGCGCACGGAGCGTCGTGACATCGTGAAAGATGGCATTCTGACCCAGTGGCTTCTGACCAACTACTCCGCGCGCAAGCTGGGGCTGAAAAGCACCGGGCACGCGGGCGGCATTCACAACTGGCGCATTGCCGGGCAGGGCCTCAACTTTGAGCAGATGCTGAAAGAGATGGGCACCGGTCTGGTGGTGACCGAGCTGATGGGTCAGGGCGTCAGCGGCATCACCGGCGATTACTCTCGCGGCGCGGCGGGCTTCTGGGTTGAAAACGGCGAAATCCAGTATCCGGTGAGCGAAATTACCATCGCTGGCAATCTGAAGGATATGTGGCGCAATATCGTTACGGTCGGTAACGATATTGAAACACGCAGCAATATACAGTGTGGTTCTGTATTACTCCCGGAAATGAAAATCGCCGGACAATAGAGATAGCGTTTTGTTAATAATAAAAAAGGAAGTGAGCAATGCGTAAACATCTGTTAGCGATCGTCGCGGCTTCAACGCTGGTTCTTGGTTCTTCTGCGTTTGCTGCCGATCTTGAAGACGACATGGGCATCCTCGGGCAAAACCTGAAGGTGGTGCAGAAAACCGACAATGCGGCGGAAATGAAAGACGCGCTGACCAAAATGCGTGAAGCGGCGCTGGACGCACAAAAAGCGACGCCTCCAAAGCTGGAAAGCAAAGCGGCAGACAGCGCAGAGATGAAAGACTACCGCCACGGCTTTGACGTGCTGGTCGGCCAGATCGACGGTGCGCTGAAGCTCGCTAACGAAGGCAAAGTGAAGGAAGCCCAGGCGGCGGCCGAGCAGTTTGTGACGACCCGTAATACGTATCACAAGAAATACCGTTAACCGATCGCGCATCTGACAAACAACCAGCGGGGGCCAGTGGCCCCCGTTTTTTTGCGCGGTAATAAGTAAACCCTATCGCCATCACATTTTTGCGTCACCACGCCTGAACGTTTTCGTTTCCCCGGCGCGCGTTTTGCCGCTGGAATACGTGATATTCATCACGCGAATGCCGTGATTAATCCAGATTCACCGTATTTATGTGGCACAGATCACTGCTGCGGCTCCCCTTTCCACTTCGAAGTGGAAAACAACTCGCTACAAACAATTCCCCCCCAACGTTAGTTTTATTCCAGAGCCATTAACGGGGTAAGACCAGTGATTAACGGAGCGGTAATGAACGACGTTGGGGAACAGGCAGAGCAAACAGAACAGCTCGCGAACACCATGCTGCAGCAGGTTTATGCCCTGCTGGCCCGGAACAACATCATCCCCAATGCGGTACAGGAGCAGATGCTTACTTCCCACGTGCGCGCCATGGCGCACCGGTCCGTGACCGGCGAGCCGCTGCCGGAGGTTGAAGCAGAGCTGTTTGACGAAATTTCACCGGATTCAATGCGGCTTGCCCGTGAAGTGGTAGCGCAGTTTGGCAACCTTCCTGATGAAGAAGCCTGGCTGCTCTCCGTTCACTTTGAAGTCGCGAAAGACAACCTTTAAGGAGCAACACATGGAACAGATTACAGTCGTGATTGGCGATCGCCTGGGTAAAGGTCAGAAAGTGGCGGCCGGTGTGGAAAAAGCAGGTGGACGCGCGGTTGTCGTACCGGGCATGGCGGCAGACATGAAGCTCGGCGACGTGATGAAAGCGGAAAACGCCACCTTCGGCATCTCCTTCTGCGGCAGCGGCGGCGCGGGTGCCATCACCGCCCAGACCAAATATGGCTACAAGGCCAAATACGGTATGCGTTCCGTGGATGAAGGCGTCACCGCCATCAACGAAGGCTGCAACGTGCTGGGCTTTGGCTTTATGGATAAAGAAGAGCTGGGCGAGCGTCTGGTACAGGCGTGGCAGAAAAAATACGGCGCATAAGCATGAAAGAACAGTTCACAACCACGGTGAGAGTGAAGGGGAAGGGCGACGCCAAAGCGCGCGCCTTTGCCGACGCGCTCAACCACGTTCAGGCCGCGGTGATGAAAGCCTCACCGCATATCTTACTGCGTATTGAGCCACAGGATGTGCAGGTCGTTCAGGCGCAAGAAGCGGTGCGAAAAGAAGCGTTTCTGTTCTTCTTTCTGCGCCGGGAAAGACGCACCTACAGCGTGGAGCTGGATGTGACCGTCAACGTGACCGCCATCAATCTCGACCAGGTGGATTTCGTCACGCAACGCTGATTATTCATAAAAGGGCAGACTGATGTTCTTAATTATATTAATAAAATCGCTCATCATCGGCGGCCTGGTAGGCGTCGGTGTCGGGGCCGGGGCTGCACGCATGTTTCATGCGCCTACCACTCAGGGTATGGGCGCGTTTCGTACGTTGGGGGAACTGAACTCCTGCGAAGGGGATCCGGCGTCCCACTTCTCCTTTGGGTTAGGCTTCTTCTTTAACGCCTGGGCCTCTTCCGTGGCCGCAGGGGCTTTCACACAGGACGTTGACCACCGCATCATCCCGAACTGGGGTGCGGCCGCGCTGATGATCAAAAACCGTAACGTCGGCGAAACGCTGCACGATCCGCGCAAAATGGCGATTGCCTGCGGCGTGATCGGCATGATCGTCGTGACCTTCCTTAACCTGACCGCCTCCTCCGTGCCCGCTGCGCTTCAGGTCACCGCCGTGAAGGTGCTGGTGCCTGCTGCAAACCTGCTGGTCAACACCGTGATGCCGGTGATCTTCTGGCTGGCGGCCATCGACGCGGGTAAAAAATCGGGCTTCTGGGCCACCATCTTTGGCGGCGCGGCGCAGCTGATTATGGGCAACGCCGTACCGGGCCTGGTGCTGGGGATCCTGATCGGTAAAGGCGTGGAAGAGAGCGGCTGGAACCACGTCACCAAAGTGATGATGGCGGCGATCGTGCTGCTCTTCGTGCTGAGCGGCTTCTTCCGCGGTTTCGACATGAAGATGATCGAATCCTTCCATCTGACCGTGCCGAACTGGCTCGACATGATCCACAACTCGCTCAGCGGTAAATAACAGGAGCCTCGACATGGAACAGAATAAAGGTTTTTGGTATGCCGACTGGTCGTTCCCGATCTTCGTTGGCCTGCTCTCCTCCGGCGTGTTTGCCGGGACGCACATGTACTACCTCTACGGCATCGGCGCGTTTAACGAAGTGGCCTTCGTGGCGATGCTGAAAGCGGGGATTGATACCGGCGTTTACGGCGCGGTGGCGGCGTTCGGCGCGAGCTTCCTGTTCGCCCGTATTATCGAAGGCTCGCTGGTCGGTATTCTCGACATCGGCGGGGCGATCCAGACCGGCGTGGGCCTCGGGGTTCCGGCGCTGCTGCTGGGCGCGGGGATCATGTTCCCGGTGACCAACTTCATTGCCGCGCTGATCACCGGCCTGGTGATTGGCCTTGCGATTGGCTACGTCATCATCCTGGCGCGTAAGTTCACCATCAACCAGAGCAACTCCACCTACGGCGCAGACGTGATGATGGGGGCGGGCAACGCTTCCGGCCGCTTCCTCGGACCGTTGATTATCCTCAGCGCCATGACCGCCTCCATTCCGATTGGCGTGGGTTCTCTGCTGGGTGCGCTGCTGTTCTACATCTGGCAGAAGCCCATTACCGGTGGCGCTATCCTCGGCGCAATGATTCTGGGCTGGCTGTTCCCGGTTGCCCTTTAATACCCGCGGGCGCTTCGGCGCCTGCCTTTTCAGGAGATCCTCATGTTTGATTTACTCCTGCGCCGTGCGCGCCTCGCCGACGATACCCTGACCGATATCGCCATTCAGGACGGGAAGATCGCCGCGACGGGTGACATAGACGCTCCCGCCCGCAAAACGGTGGAGCTAAACGGTGACGTGTTCGTCAGCGCAGGCTGGATTGACTCCCACGTACACTGCTATCCGAACTCCCCGATTTACCACGACGAACCGGACAGCGTGGGCGTTGCCACCGGCGTGACCACCGTGGTAGACGCGGGCAGCACCGGGGCCGACGACGTGGACGATTTCTACGCGATTACCCGCAAGGCCTCCACCGAGGTCTTTGCCCTGCTGAACATCTCCCGCGTGGGGCTGATTGCCCAGAACGAGCTGGCCAACATGGCCAATATTGACGCCGACGCGGTGAAAGAGGCGGTGAAACGCCATCCTGATTTTATCGTCGGCCTGAAGGCGCGCATGAGCAGCAGCGTGGTCGGTGACAACGGCATCACGCCGCTGGCGCGCGCCAAAGCCATTCAGAAAGAGAACGGCGACCTGCCGCTGATGGTGCACATTGGCAACAACCCGCCGAACCTCGACGAAATTGCCGAGCTGCTGAGCTCTGGCGACATCATCACCCACTGCTACAACGGCAAGCCTAACCGCATTCTGACGCCCTCCGGCGAGCTGCGCGCCTCCATTACGTCTGCGCTGAAGCGCGGCGTGCGTCTGGACGTCGGCCACGGCACGGCGAGCTTCAGCTTTGAGGTGGCAAAACGCGCCATCGCGATGGGCATCCTGCCGCACACCATCAGCTCGGACATCTACTGCCGCAACCGCATCAACGGCCCGGTGGGCTCGCTGGCAAGCGTGATGTCGAAATTCCTCGCCATCGGCATGTCATTGCCGCAGGTGATTGACTGCGTCACGGCGAACGCCGCCGATGGCCTGCGCCTGACGCGTAAAGGCCGCATTCAGCCGGGTCTCGATGCCGACCTGACGCTGTTCACGATTAAACGCCAGCCGACGGTGCTGACGGATGCCGAAAACGACAGCCTGCAGGCTGAACACATTCTGGTGCCGCTTGCTGCGATCCGCGCAGGCAAGGGCTACATGACCGAACAAGGGAGCACGGAAAATGCCTTCGATTTATGAGAAGTACCGCTTAAAGCAGGTGATCAACACCTCTGGCCGCATGACGGCGCTGGGCGTCTCCACGCCGCGTCCGGAGGTGGTACAGGCGGCGATGGACGGCATGAATCACTATTTCGAGATGAAGGATCTGGTCAATAAAACCGGGGAGTACATCGCGAAGCTGCTGGACGTGGAAGGCGCGACGGTGGTCTCCTGCGCGTCGGCGGGCATTGCCCAGTCCGTGGCCGCGGTGCTGGTGAAAGACAGCGACTGGCTGCTGGAAAACCTGCACGTGACCCCGATTGAGAACAACGAGATCGTCCTGCCGAAAGGGCACAACGTGAACTTTGGCGCGCCGGTGGGCACCATGGTGGCGCTTGGCGGCGGCAGGCTGGTGGAAGCGGGCTACGCCAACGAATGTTCCGCCGATCAGCTGGCGGCGGCGATTACCCCGCGCACGGCGGCGATCATGTACATCAAATCTCACCACTGCGTGCAGAAAAGCATGCTCAGCGTCGAGCAGGCGGCGGTTGTCGCACGTAAACACGACTTGCCGCTCATCGTCGATGCCGCGGCGGAAGAAGATCTGCACGCGTACTACCGCGCCGGCGCGGACCTGGTGATCTACAGCGGTGCGAAGGCGATCGAAGGCCCCACCAGCGGGCTGGTGATCGGCAAGACCCAGTACGTTGAGTGGGTGAAGCGCCAGACGGCGGGGATTGGCCGCGCCATGAAGGTGGGTAAAGAGGGCATTCTTGGCCTGACCTGCGCCATCGAACACTATCTGACGGCCACCAAAGAGAGCGGCGCCGAGATGGTGGCGAAAATGACGCCGTTTATCGAGGCGCTCAACACCCTGAACGGAGTGACCGCGCGCGTGGTCTGGGACAGCGCCGGACGCGACATCGCCCGCACCGAGATTAAATTTGACGAAGCCACCACCGGCGTCGGCACGGGTGACCTGGTGGCGAAGCTGAAGCAGGGCGAATACGCCATTTACTTCCGTGGCTACAAGGCCAACGAAGGGATTATCGAAGCGGATGTGCGCAGCGTAAACGCTGACCAGCTGAACATTGTGTACCGCCGCATTAGTGAAGTATTAGGACAGGAGAAAAACGCATGAAACTGACCCCCAACTTTTACCGTGACCGCGTCTGTCTGAACGTGCTGGCTGGCTCAAAGGCCAACGCCAGCGCCATCTACGAGGCGGCGGAAGGCCACGTGCTGGTGGGCGTGCTCTCCAAAAATTACCCGGACGTGGCGAGCGCCGTTGCCGATATGCGCGAATACGCGAAGCTGATTGATAACGCGCTCTCCGTTGGCCTGGGCGCGGGCGATCCGAACCAGTCGGCGATGGTGAGCGAGATCTCCCGCCAGGTACAGCCGCAGCACGTTAACCAGGTCTTTACCGGCGTGGCCACCAGCCGCGCGCTGCTGGGGCAAAATGACTCCGTGGTCAACGGTCTGGTCTCTCCGACCGGCACCGTCGGGATGGTGAAAATCTCCACCGGCCCGTTGAGCAGCGCGGCGCCGGACGGCATTGTGCCGGTGGAAACGGCGATTGCTCTGCTGAAAGATTTCGGCGGCAGCTCTATCAAATACTTCCCGATGGGCGGCCTGAAGTGCCGTGACGAGTACAAAGCGGTGGCGGAAGCCTGCGCCCGTCACGACTTCTGGCTGGAGCCGACCGGAGGTATCGATCTGGAAAACTATGAGGAGATCCTGCAGATCGCCCTCGACGCGGGCGTGAGCAAAATCATCCCGCATATCTACAGCTCGATTATCGACAAAGCCAGCGGTGATACGCGTCCGGAAGATGTGCGTACGCTGCTGGCGATGACGAAGAAGCTGGTGAAGTAGAACTCACACCTATACAGGAGCCACCATGCACACCCGTACCTTGCTTGTCGCTTCACTCTCAATGTTCGCCACCGCCGCTGTCGCCCAGACGCAATACGCCTGGGTGGGTACCTATAATCCGAACGGTGAAGGGCTGTACCGTTTTACTGTTAACCCGCAAACCGGTGCACTGAACGATAAAACGTTGGTAAGCAAACTGCCGAATGCGGCGCAGTTGACCCTTTCACAGGACGGCAAAACGCTGTATCTGGCAAGCGAAGTGGAGCAGGGCGTGGTGCAGGCGCTGCGCGTCGGCGATAACGGTGAGCTGAGCGAGCTCAGTCAGGTGGCCTCCGGCGGTGCCGGGCCTGTGTATCTCTCCCTGACGCCGAACGGCCAGCATCTGCTGGTGGCGAACTATGTCAGCGGCTCCATTGCCGTTTTACCCGTTAACGCAGACGGCAGCCTGGGTGACGCCACGGACACACATCAGGATCAAGGCGAACCGGGCGCGGCGAAGCCGGCAGCTGCCGTCGAGGGCAGCTTCGCGATCAGCGATCATAACGGCCCCCATGCGCATATGATCGCCGCCGATCCGAGCGGGAAATACGTGTTTTCCACCGATCTTGGGCTGGATCGCATCTACCAATACCGCTTTGACGATCGGACAGGAAAGCTGACGCCGAACGATCCGCCGTTTATCAGCGCCTCCTCGAAAGGTGCCGGGCCGCGCCACTTTGTCTTTACGCCGAAGGGCGATGCCCTGTGGCTGATTAACGAAGAGGCGTCTACGCTCACCCGGTATACCGTGAATACCAACGGCACCCTGAAAGAGGATAAAACGGTCTCTGCCCTGCCGGAAGGTTACAAAGGCACCAGCTTTGCTGCCGGGCTCGCATTAAGCGCCGACGGTAAGCAGCTGTATGTGGCTAACCGTTTGCATAACAGCATCGGGCACTTTACCGTAACGGCGGAGGGCACGCTGACGCATCAGGACGATGTGTGGACGCGCGGTGACTACCCGCGCACCCTGACGCTCGATAAACAGGGGCGCTGGCTGTACGTCATGAACCAGCGCAGCGACAACATTACCCGCTTCCGCGTGGCGCAGGACGGGAAATTGAGCTTTGAGCCAGACTATACCCCGGTCGGCAGCCCATCCCAGATGGTCATTTCACCTTAAGCCGTAAGAGGACAACGACGTGCGATTTCCGAACCAACGTTTGGCGCAACTTTTCGACCTGTTGCAAAACGAGACGCTGCCGCAGGACGAGCTGGCGCAGCGGCTGTCGGTCTCCACGCGAACCGTCCGTGCGGACATCACCGCCCTGAACGCGCTGCTGGCCAGCCACGGCGCGCAGTTCATCCTGAGCCGGGGCAACGGCTACCAGCTCAAAATTGAGGATGCCGAGCGCTATCAGCAGCTTCAGGCATCCCACCCGCGCGCGCTGCGTATCCCGCGGACCGGGCCGGAGCGCGTGCATTATCTGGTGGTGCGTTTTCTGACCTCTGCGTTTTCGCTTAAGCTGGAGGATCTGGCGGACGAATGGTTCGTCAGCCGCGCCACGCTGCAAAGCGATATGGCGGAGGTGCGCGAGTGGTTTCATCGCTACAACCTGACGCTGGAAACCCGTCCGCGCCACGGCATGAAGCTGTTTGGCAGCGAGATGTCGACCCGCGCCTGCCTGACCGATCTGCTCTGGGAGCTGGCGCAGCACGACAGCCTGAACCCGCTGGTGACCGACGTGGCGCTGAATGCGGGCGTGGCGGAGCAGATGGTGCCGGTGCTGCACGACGCCTTGACCCGTCACCACATTCGCCTGACCGATGAAGGCGAGCTGTTCCTGCGCCTGTACTGCGCGGTGTCGGTACGTCGCATCAGCGAAGGTTACCCGCTGCCGGAATTCCATGCCGAAGACGTGGAAGAGAACGTGCGCGAGGCGGCGAAGGATATCGCGGTGACCATCCAGCAGCTGGCGGGCAAGGCGCTTTCGCCGTCGGAGGAGAGCTGGCTGTGCGTGCACATTGCGGCGCGGCAGATTCAGGAGATCGCGCCCAGCGCCATTAACGCTGACGACGACGAGGCGCTGGTCAACTACATCCTGCGCTATATCAACACTCACTATAACTACAACCTGCTCAGCGACGCGCAGCTGCACGCGGATCTGCTGACGCATATTAAAACCATGATCACCCGCGTGCGGTATCAAATCATGATCCCCAATCCGCTGCTGGATAACATCAAGCAGCACTACCCGATGGCGTGGGACATGACGCTGGCGGCGGTGTCGAGCTGGGGCAAATACACGCCGTATGTGATCAGCGAAAACGAGGTTGGTTTCCTGGTGCTGCATATTGGTGTCGGGCTGGAGCGCCACTACAACATTGGCTACCAGCGTCAGCCGCGCGTGCTGCTGGTATGCGACGCCGGTAACGCGATGGTGCGCATGATTGAGGCGGTACTGCAGCGTAAATACCCGCAGATTGAGGTAACGAGCACGCTCACCCTGCGCGAGTACGAGCTGGCGGAAACGATTGGCGAAGACTTTGTGATCGCCACCGCCCGCGTCAGCGAAAAGTCAAAACCGGTGGTGATGATCGCCCCGTTCCCGACCGACTATCAGTTAGAACAGATTGGCAAACTGGTGCTGGTGGACCGCACCCGCCCGTGGATGCTGGATAAATACTTCGACGCGGCCCACTTCCGCATTATCGACAAGCCGATCGATCAGCAGACGCTGTTCCGCGAGCTGTGTGAACAGCTTGAGGCCGAAGGCTTTGTTGGCGCGGAGTTTCTGGATTCGGTTGTTGAGCGTGAAGCTATCGTCAGCACCATGCTCGGCGACGGCATCGCGCTGCCGCACTCCCTCGGCCTGCTGGCGCAGAAAACGGTGGTCTACACCGTGCTCGCCCCGCACGGCGTGCAGTGGGGCGACGAAACCGCGCACGTTATCTTCCTGCTCGCCATCAGCAAAAGCGAGTACGAAGAGGCGATGGCGATTTATGATATTTTCGTCACCTTCCTGCGCGAGCGGGCCATGTCACGGCTCTGTAGCTGCGAGGATTTTGCCGGGTTTAAGGCGGTGGCGATGGAGAGTTTGAGTCGTTTTTGAGAGGCATTATCCAGAATTCGATGTAATGCGAATGTAATGCTAAACTGCATTACACATTCGATTTTTCTGGAGGCATAATGGCCACGCTAAACGTCCGTCTGGATGACAAACTCAAAAACGAGGCTTATGCCGTGCTGGAAAAACTCAATATTACCCCAACGGAAGCGGTGCGATTGCTGTTTCAGTACGTTGCTGAAACGGGGCGCATGCCGGTGAAAACGGTCACCATTAGCGACAGCGAAGATGCGCTGATACAGACAGTCCGGGAGCGACTGGCTAATCCGCAAAAGGGAATAAAGGTTAGTCTGGATGACTTATGAACTGGAATTTGACCCGAGGGCGTTAAAGGAGTGGAGCAAGCTGGGGGATACGGTCAAAAACCAGTTTAAGAAGAAACTTGCCGGGGTATTGGCAAATCCCCGGGTCGAATCGGCCCGCCTGCATAATCTGCCTGATTGCTACAAAATCAAACTCAAGGCGTCTGGCTATCGCCTGGTTTATCAGGTTCAGGACAGCGTTATAACGGTATTTGTTATCGCCGTTGGGAAAAGAGAGAAATCAGCCGCTTATCACGACGCAAATAAACGGCTTTAGCGTTCATCGCAAATGATGCACAACCTGGTTGCTGCTGCCGCGCCAGATGAGCGCCGGGTCTTTTAAATCCTGCATGAACTTGCCGTCGACCAGCACGTTAATCAGATCCACGACTTCCATTTGCCGCGCATTCAGTTCATCCAGCTTGTAGCCCGTCCAGATCCAGATATCTTTTCCCGGACACTCTGCGCGAATGCGCTCCACCAGCTTCAACATATCCGGCACGTTTTGCGGGTGCAGGGGATCGCCGCCGGAGAGCGAGATCCCCTGGCGTTTGATGCGCGTGTCGTTCAGGTCGTTGATGATTTTATCTTCCATCTCCGCGGTAAACGGCATGCCGGAGTTCAGACGCCAGGTGCTTTTGTTGTAGCAGCCGGGGCATTCGTGAATGCACCCTGAAACAAACAGGGTGCACCTTGTACCGGGACCGTTGACGATGTCGACAGGGTAGTACTGGTGATAGTTCATTGTGAATAACCACGCCGGGTGGCGCTGCGCTTACCCGGCCTACAAAAGAGAGCGTTCCGTAGGCCCGGTAAGCGCAGCGCCACCGGGCATTAATGTGGCAGCGGATTAACCGATCTGCCCATTTCCCAGATGCTTCACGCGGCGCTTCACTTCTTCCTGTTTGCCGGCGTTAAACGGACGGGCGTCCGGGCTGCCGAGATAGCCGCATACGCGACGGGTCACGGAGACGCGAGCCGCATCGTGGTTGCCGCATTTCGGGCAGGTGAAGCCTTTACTGGTACATTCAAACTCACCGGTGAAGCCGCACTCGTAACACTCATCAATTGGCGTGTTGGTCCCGTAATACGGCACGTGCTGGTAGCTATAGTCCCACACGTCCTCCAGCGCCTTGAGGTTGTGCTGAATGTTTGGGTACTCGCCGTAGCAGATGAAGCCGCCGCTGGCGATCGGTGGATACGCTGCTTCGAAGTCGATCTTGTCGTACGGGTTCACCTTTTTCTCGACGTCGAGGTGGAAGCTGTTGGTGTAGTACCCTTTATCGGTCACGCCTTCCACAATCCCGAATTCGGCGGTGTCCAGACGGCAGAAGCGGTCGCACAGGTTCTCGCTTGGGGTGCTGTACAGGCTGAAACCGTAGCCGGTTTCCTCTTTCCACTGGTCTACCGCGTCGCGCAGGCGCTGAACGATGGCGATGCCTTTCTCACGCAGGGCTTCGCTGTCGTACATGTGCGTGTCGCCAAACAGGGCGTTGATGGTCTCGTGAATGCCGATGTAGCCCAGCGAAATCGACGCGCGGCCGTTTTTGAAGATCTCGGATACGTCATCGTCCGCCTTCAGGCGCACGCCGCAGGCCCCTTCCATATAGAGGATCGGCGCCACGCGGGCTTTGACCCCTTCGAGGCGCGCAATGCGGGTCATCAGCGCCTTACGCGCCAGCTGCAGGCGCTCATCCAGCAGTTTCCAGAATTCAGCTTCATTACCTTTTGCCTCCAGCGCGATGCGCGGCAGGTTGAGGCTGATCACGCCCAGGTTGTTACGCCCGTCGTGGATCTGCTCGCCGTTTTCATCCTCGTACACGCCGAGGAAGCTACGGCAGCCCATTGGCGTTTTAAACGAACCGGTGACTTTGACGACCTGATCGTAGTTCAGGATGTCCGGGTACATGCGCTTGCTCGCGCACTCCAGCGCCAGCTGTTTGATGTCGTAGTTCGGATCGCCAAACTTGTGGTTCAGGCCGTCGCGAATCGCGAACACCAGTTTCGGGAACACGGCGGTTTTACGGTTTTTGCCGAGGCCGGAAATACGGTTGCGCAGGATCGACTGCTGGATCAGGCGTGATTCCCAGCTGGTGCCCAGCCCAAAGCCGAAGGTTACAAACGGCGTCTGGCCGTTGGCGGTGTGCAGCGTGTTCACCTCATATTCCAGCGACTGGAAGGCGTCGTAGCACTCTTTCTCGGTACGGGAATGCGCATAGCCGTCCGCGTCCGGAATCTGCCACTCTTCGGCGGTTTTCCGGTGCTTGTTGAAGCTCGCCGTCACGAACGGGGCCAGCACTTCGTCAATGCGGTTAATGGTGGTGCCGCCGTAAATATGGCTGGCGACCTGGGCGATAATCTGCGCCGTGACCGCGGTAGCCGTGGAGATCGACTTAGGCGGTTCAATCTCCGCGTTACCCATTTTAAAGCCGTGGGTCAGCATGCCTTTCAGATCGATCAGCATGCAGTTGAACATCGGGAAGAACGGCGAATAGTCGAGATCGTGGTAGTGGATCTCGCCGCGCTCGTGCGCCGAGACCACGTCGCGCGGCAGCAGATGCTGGCGGGCATAGTGTTTGGCGACGATACCGGCCAGCAGGTCGCGCTGGGTGGGGATCACTTTACTGTCTTTATTGGCGTTTTCATTGAGCAGCGCAGAGTTGGTCTGCTCCACCAGGCCACGGATCTCCTGGTTCAGTCGGCCGCGCTTCTCGCGCTGGACGTCTCGATCGTGGCGGTACTCAATGTAGGCGCG
This sequence comes from Enterobacter sp. GER_MD16_1505_Eko_090, assembly GCF_003331015.1. NCBI lineage: Bacteria > Pseudomonadati > Pseudomonadota > Gammaproteobacteria > Enterobacterales > Enterobacteriaceae > Enterobacter > Enterobacter sp. GER_MD16_1505_Eko_090. The sequence goes on from NZ_PUQF01000014.1 coordinate 111,647, forward strand.
CGCCAGCTGCTTGTAAGGTCCTGCCATGAGCTGGTTCTCAACCGCGGTCTGGATCTCGTTGATATCAACCTGGCTGCGTTCATTCATCTGGCTGCTAACGACTTCTGCGACGGTGGCGCAGTAATCTGCGTCATCGACTCCCGCTGCTTTAGCTGCACGCAGAATGGCTTCCTGGATGCGCTCTGATTTAAACGGCACTTTACAGCCATCACGTTTCATCACATGCGGTGTCATGATCACTCCATTATTAAAAACAGGTTATCCACAGAGGTGGAGAAGTATTCACCGGACGCATTTCCCGCCAGGCCAAAGACTTCCCGCGTTCCCAGCTCGTGTTATCCACAATTCCGGCCAGCGTAAGCGCCGTCTTGTTGTTGGAATAGTAGACGATAAATACAAGATGTTGGGTCGGCGTGCATTTTAAGTGCTACATATAGTGATTTGCATCAAACATGTTTGCGATTTATTTGATGCAGAACAAAGTAAAAAGACGAGAGTACAAACGACGGGCGCTTCAGCGATTGTAAAGGCGGGCGAGAAAAATCTGATTAATTATTCAACAAAAACAGTAAAGTAAGCCGGGTGCTGAGCCGCACCCGGCAGGGAAAGTTACTGCTGCAACCACCAGACGGCTTCAAACGGACGGAGTGACGTCGTTTGCGGTGCCGGGTAGTTACTCATCAGCACCTGCGACTTATCGCTGAGAGCCTCTGTCTGCCATTCCTGAGGCGTATTACTCAGGTTCGCCACCACCATCAGCGTCTGCCCCTGCCACTGGCGGCGATAGCACCACAGGGAAGGGTGTTCCGGCAGGAGATCCTCATAATCCCCCCACGTCAGCACCGGCAGGGTTTTGCGCAGGCGAATCAGCGACTGATAGGTGTAGAACACCGAATCCGCATCGTCCAGCGCCGCGCGGGCGTTCACGGTTTCGTAGTTATCGCAGACGCCAATCCACGGCTCGCCCTCGGTAAAGCCCGCGTTGTGCGACGCGTCCCACTGCATTGGGGTTCGCCCGTTGTCGCGGGATTTACTCGCCAGAATCGCCAGTAATTCATCCGGCTCGCGGCCGCTGGCGCGCAGTTCGGCGAACATGTTCAGGCTTTCCACGTCGCGATAGTCGGTGATGCGGCTGAAGTGCGGGTTGGTCATGCCAAGCTCTTCACCCTGATAGATATACGGCGTGCCCTGCATCCCGTGCAGCACCATGCCGAGCATCTTCGCCGCCGGTACGCGGTGTTCGCCTTCATCACCAAAGCGCGACACGATGCGCGGCTGGTCGTGGTTACACCAGAACAGCGCATTCCAGGCTTTGTTGTGCATCCCCTGCTGCCAGTGGCGGAAGAGGGTTTTCAGCGCCACGAAGTCCGGCTTCGCCAGCGTCCACTTTTCGCCGCCGGGGTAATCCACCTTCAGATGATGGAAGTTAAAGGTCATCGACAGCTCGCGGCCATCGAGAGACGCATACTGCTGGCAGTTCTCCAGCGAGGTCGAGGACATCTCGCCTACCGTCATCAGGTTGCGCGGGGTAAAGACGTCGCGGCTCATCTCCTGGAGATATTCATGGATGCGCGGCCCGTCAGTGTAGAAGCGGCGACCGTCACCCGTCTCGTCATTCGGGAAATCCTGATCTTTCGAAATCAGGTTAATGACGTCCAGACGCAGGCCGTCGACGCCGCGATCGGCCCAGAACTCGCACACCTTTTTCAGCTCGGCGCGCACCGCCGGGTTTTCCCAGTTGAGGTCCGCCTGCTCCGGGGCGAAGAGGTGCAGATAATACTGCTCGCTCTCGGCGTGCCAGCGCCAGGCGTTACCGCCAAACTTGGAGCGCCAGTTGTTGGGAAGCTGCTCCGGCGTGCCGTCGCGCCAGATGTAGAACTGGCGGTACGGGCTCGCTTTGTTCAGCGACTCGCGGAACCAGGCGTGCTGGGTTGAGGTGTGGTTAAACACCATGTCCAGCACGATGCGAATGCCGCGCGCGTGCGCCTCAGCGACCAGCTCGTCGAAATCATCCAGCGTGCCGTAGGCCGGATCGATGGCGGTGTAGTTCGCCACGTCGTAGCCGTTGTCCACCTGCGGAGAGATATAAAACGGCGTCAGCCAGATGGCGTCAATGCCGAGGGTTTTCAGATAGTCCAGACGCTGCGTCACGCCGCGTAAATCGCCGGTGCCGCTGCCGGTGGTGTCCTGGAAGCTCTTTGGGTAAATCTGGTAGATGACGCCGTTCTGCCACCAGTGAGGAAGGGTATTCATAATGCGTTCCTGCAAATGCGAAGGGGCGCAACTGCGCCCCGAAAGATGAAGTTAAACAATCTGCAGCGAGCCCTGACGGAACTTACGCTGGTAAACCACGGTGGTGAGCGCCATTGGGACGATGATGGCGATGGCCATTGCCAGGGCAAACACCTGCCAGTAAGCGGGCTGGATGGAGAGGATGCCCGGCAGGCCGCCGACGCCAATCCCGTTCGCCATCACGCCGTTCAGTCCACACACCAGGCCTGCCAGACCGGAACCGATCATCGCGCAGAGCATCGGGAAGCGGTATTTCAGGTTGATACCGTACATTGCCGGTTCGGTGACGCCGAGGTAGGCGGAGATGGCCGCCGGAACGGAGATCTCGCGTTCGTTGTGCTTGCGGCTGACGATAATGATGCCGGTCACCGCGGACGCCTGGGCAATGTTAGACAGGGCGATAATCGGCCAGACCGGCGTGCCGCCGAGGCTCTGGATCATCTGCATATCAATCGCCAGCGTGGTCTGGTGCACGCCGGTGATCACCAGCGGGGCGTACAGGAAGCCAAACAGCGCGGCGCCAATCGGGGCGAAGCTGCCGGTCATCAGGTGACGCACCGCGAAGGCCACGCCGTCGCCAACCATGCGGCCAAACGGACCGATAAAGGCATGCGCCAGGAAGACCGCCAGAATCAGCGAGCACACCGGCACCACCACCAGATAAAGGTAATCCGGCACGATGCGTTTCAGTCGGGTTTCAATAAAGCCCAGCGCCAGGCCCGCCAGCAGGGCCGGAATGACCTGCGCCTGATAGCCCACTTTGGCGATGGTAAACAGGCCAAAGTTCCACACCTCCGGCACCTGTTGACCAAGTAAGTAAGCGTTCATTAACTGCGGAGAGACCAACGTGACGCCGAGTACAATACCGAGGATCGGCGTACCGCCCATCTTGCGCACTGCGGACCAGCAAATCCCGACCGGCAGATAGAAGAAGATCGCTTCGCCAATCAGCCACAGGAAGTCGTACACGGTTTTCAGCGCCGGGTACATCTGCGCCAGGGTTTTGCCGTCGCTCATCGGCACATCACCGATGACGTTACGGAAGCCTAAAATCAGGCCTCCGCTGATCAGCGCCGGCAGCAGCGGGAAGAAGATCTCCGCGAAGTGGGAAATCAGCTGCTCGTGCCACTTCATATTCTGGCGCGCAGCCTTCTTGGCCTGCTCTTTATCCGCCGCGCTGTGCCCGGTGGTCGCCAGCAGAGCCTGATAGTAATCGCCCACTTCGGTACCAATCACCACCTGGAACTGACCGGCGTTGGTGAAGCAGCCTTTTACCATGGAAAGCTCTTCAATCGCCTTCGGGTTCGCTTTGGCCGGATCGTTCAGCACGAAGCGCAGGCGGGTAATGCAATGGCTGACGGTTGCGATGTTTTCGCGGCCGCCGACCAGGACGATCAGCTGATCAATATCTGCTTGTTTGACTTTACTCATCATGAAACCTCATGACAGATGGTGAGGGGGTGTAATGACCTGAGCGCAAGCCTACTCCTTCAGCGTGACGGCGAAAATGGGAACGTTCCCGAAATCGGGCGAAGATCACAATAAACCGATTGGTGGGGGTTATGAAAGGTGGGCAGGAATAACGATCTGACGCGGCTCTGCGCGCCCGTTGATCTGCTCGATCAGCTGCGCGGCGGCCTGTCTGCCGGACTCAGCGTAGCCCGGATCGACGGTGATGATCTCCGGGTGCAAAAACTTCATCAGCGGCGTGCTGCCGACGCTCGCCACCTGCAGACCGTCGATACGCTGCTCCTGCAGATATTTACTCGCGCCCAGCGCCAGCGTATCCGTGGCGCACACCAGCGCGGTGGTCTGCGGCGTCAGGACGCTGGCGACCTGCTCGTAGCCCTGCTTCATGCCCAGCCCCGGCAGGGAGGCCACGGCGGAGAGGTTGTGCTTTTTGCAAAACGCCAGATAGGCCTCATGGCGTCGCTTGCCGGTGGTAACGTCCGCGTGCGGTACGCCGAGGAAGCTGATGTGGCGATGGCCTTCGTCAAACAGGCGCTGCATCAGGGTGATAATCGCGCCCTCGTCGTCATAGCAGACGGAGGCAAAACCGTGGGCATCGCGCGCCAGCAGCACCAGCGACGGCTGCCAGGGTTTCAGCATCTCGTCTTTGATGCCGGTAAAGCCGAACAGCACCACGCCGTCAATGTTGCGCCGCTGAAGCATCCCCAGATGCTCTTCCACCAGCTGGGGCGAGAACTGGCTCTCCATCATGATCGGGTCATATCCCTGCTCGTAGAAGGCGGGCAGCATGGTCTGCACGGCGAGGTTTTCAGACAGAGAATCCAGACGCGAGACAATGATGGCGACCACTTTGTCACTCTGCCCGCGCATGGCGCGCGCGGAGCGGGAAGGGGAAAAGCCGTGCTGATTCATGACCGCCTCAACGCGCTCGCGGGTGCGTTCGCTGACGCCGCTTTCGTTGTTCAGCACGCGTGAGACGGTCGATTTCCCCACGCCGCTTAAACGCGCGATGTCTTTAATCGTAAGGCGGTTCTGCATGCTGTATTCCCTGTAACAACGACAATGTAATGAATTGAGCCTAATGCTATAGCGCGATTTCGCTATGGGCTAAATCTGGTTTACGTTCGGTTTATTTGCAGGGGGGTATAATACCGCCCGAATCATCAAAAAGGGTACGCTTAAATCCTTATACTGCGCGGCGACACCCTACTTTTTACTTACCGGAGGCTTCATGGATCCCGATCCCACACCTCTCCTGAACGGGAGAATGCGTTCTTTCCGGTAAGCCAGCCTGTTGCTGACTCACCGGTGATGTGAGGCAGCAGCGTTCCAAACGTTCCTGCTTGAAAAATTGAGTGCCTCTCAGGTACGGCTTTGCCACGCCTGAAGGAAATGCTGCGTCCGCCTTTGCGGATGCGGAGGAATGACGATGTTTAAAAATATCACCCGGCAGCTGCAGGCCCTGCTGAGCCGCCACCTGCCACACCGTCTTGTTCAGCGCGACCCGCTGCCAAACGCCAAAAACATGGCGGGGGCGGCGATCCCCGCGTCCCTGACCGAACGCTGCCTGAACGTGGCGGCGATGGATGAAAACGAAGTCTGGCGCGCCTTTGGCGGACACCCGGAAGGGCTGAACGCGGCAGAAGTGGAAAAAATCCGCGCCGTGCATGGCGATAACCTCATTCCGGCGCAAAAGCCGTCTCCGTGGTGGGTGCATCTGTGGCTCTGCTACCGCAACCCGTTCAACCTGCTGCTGACCGTGCTCGGCCTCATCTCCTACGCGACGGAAGATCTGTTTGCCGCAGGGGTGATTGCCCTGATGGTGGGCATCTCCACGCTGCTGAACTTTATTCAGGAGGCCCGCTCCACCAAAGCGGCGGACGCCCTGAAGGCGATGGTCAGCAACACCGCGACCGTCTCGCGCGTGATCAACGATCTCGGCGAAAACGCCTGGGTGGAATTGCCTATCGACCAGCTGGTGCCGGGCGATCTGGTGAAGCTGGCCGCGGGGGACATGATCCCGGCGGATTTACGCATCATCCAGGCGCGCGATCTGTTTGTGGCGCAGGCTTCCCTGACCGGCGAATCCCTGCCCGTTGAGAAGGTGGCGCGCAGCCGCGACCCGCAGCAGATGAACCCGCTCGAGTGCGACACCCTGTGCTTTATGGGGACCACGGTCGTCAGCGGCACCGCGCAGGCGATTGTCACCGCCACCGGGGGCAACACCTGGTTTGGTCAGCTTGCCGGGCGCGTCAGCGAGCAGGAGAGCGAGCCGAATGCCTTCCAGAAAGGGATTGGCCGCGTCAGCATGCTGCTGATCCGCTTTATGATGGTGATGACGCCGATCGTGCTGCTGATTAACGGCTACACCAAAGGCGACTGGTGGGAGGCGGCGCTGTTTGCGCTCTCCGTGGCGGTCGGCTTAACGCCGGAAATGCTGCCGATGATTGTCACCTCTACGCTGGCGCGCGGGGCGGTGAAGCTCTCTAAACAGAAGGTGATCGTCAAACACCTCGACGCCATTCAAAACTTTGGCGCGATGGACATTCTCTGCACCGATAAAACCGGCACCCTGACGCAGGACAAAATCGTGCTGGAGAACCACACTGATATCTCCGGCAAAACCAGCGAGCGCGTGCTGCACAGCGCGTGGCTGAACAGCCATTATCAGACCGGGCTGAAAAACCTGCTCGACGTCGCGGTGCTGGAAGGGGTAGATGAAGAGTCAGCCCGCACGCTCTCCGGCCGCTGGCAGAAGGTGGATGAGATCCCGTTCGACTTCGAGCGCCGCCGCATGTCGGTGGTGGTGAGCGAGCAGACGGATGTGCATCAGCTGATCTGCAAAGGGGCGCTGCAGGAGATCCTGAACGTGTCGACGCAGGTACGCTATAACGGCGACATCGTGCCGCTGGACGACACCATGCTGCGCCGCATCAAGCGCGTCACCGACAACCTCAACCGTCAGGGGCTGCGCGTGGTGGCGGTGGCGAGCAAGTTCCTGCCGGCGCGCGAGGGGGACTATCAGCGTATCGACGAATCCGATCTGATCCTCGAGGGTTACATCGCCTTCCTCGATCCGCCGAAAGAGACCACCGCCCCGGCGCTGAAAGCGCTGAAGGCGAGCGGTATTACCGTGAAAATCCTCACCGGCGACAGCGAGCTGGTGGCGGCGAAAGTGTGCCACGAGGTGGGGCTGGACGCGGGTGATGTGGTGGTGGGGAGCGATATTGAACATCTCTCCGATGACGAGCTGGCGAAGCTGGCCCAGCGCACCACGCTGTTTGCCCGCCTGACGCCGATGCACAAAGAGCGCATCGTCACCCTGCTTAAGCGAGAAGGGCACGTGGTGGGCTTCATGGGCGACGGCATCAACGACGCGCCCGCCCTGCGTGCGGCGGATATCGGTATCTCCGTAGACGGGGCGGTGGATATTGCCCGCGAAGCGGCGGATATCATTCTGCTGGAAAAGAGCCTGATGGTGCTGGAGGAGGGCGTGATTGAAGGGCGCCGTACCTTTGCCAATATGCTCAAGTACATCAAGATGACCGCCAGCTCCAACTTCGGTAACGTCTTCAGCGTGCTGGTGGCGAGCGCGTTTCTGCCGTTCCTGCCGATGCTGCCGCTGCACCTGCTGATCCAGAACCTGATGTACGACGTGTCTCAGGTGGCGATCCCGTTTGATAACGTGGACGACGAGCAGATCCAGAAGCCGCAGCACTGGAACCCGGCAGATCTTGGGCGCTTTATGCTGTTCTTTGGCCCGATCAGCTCCATCTTCGACATCCTGACCTTCTGCCTGATGTGGTTTGTGTTCCACGCCAACACCCCGGAACACCAGACGCTGTTCCAGTCCGGCTGGTTCGTGGTAGGTCTGCTGTCCCAGACGCTGATTGTGCATATGATCCGCACCCGCCGCATTCCGTTTATCCAGAGCCGTGCCGCGTGGCCGCTGATTGTAATGACGGGCATTGTGATGGCGCTCGGCATCGCGCTGCCGTTCTCACCGCTGGCAAGCTACCTGCAGCTGCAGGCGCTGCCGCTGAGCTACTTCCCGTGGCTGGTGGCGATCCTCGCCGGTTATATGGTGCTGACCCAGATGGTGAAAGGGTTCTATGCGCGTCGGTATGGCTGGCAGTAACGGCAAGCCCGGTGGCGCTGCGCTTACCGGGCCTACGTTCGGATCGTAGGCCGGATAAGGCGAAGCCGCCACCCGGCAATAGCTTTCCTCCCAAATTCAACAACCTGTGATCTCCGTCGGCGCATTCGCTTGACGACAAAATGAGCGCATGTTAACAGAATGTTTTGCCTTTATTTGGCCCGTCAGATAAGGAACATTCATGTTACGGTACAGTCTCTTAACCGCCGGGCTGATGCTCGGCGCCTCTGCCTTTGCCGCCCCGGCAGGGGATCTCCCCTTAATGCCCTGGCCTGCGAAGGTCGAACGCCCGACCACCCAGGGCGCACTGGTGCTCAGCAACAACGTTTCTGTAAGCGTCAGCGGGGACGATCTCGGTGACGCCGTCAACCGACTGCGCCAGCGCATCGCCCTGCAAACCGGCTGGACGCTGCAGCCTCAGGCTGAAAAGCCAGACAAACCAACTATCCGCATCGCCATCGCTAAAAAGGTGAAGCCGCAGCCGCTGCCGGACAGCGATGAAAGCTATAAGCTCACGGTGGACGCCAACGGCGTGAACATCTCTGCCAACACCCGCTTCGGTGCCTTGCGCGCCATGGAAACCCTGCTCCAGCTGGTGCAGAACGGAGCGGAAAACACCTCGATCCCGTGGGTGACCATTGAAGATTCACCGCGCTTCCCGTGGCGCGGGCTGCTGCTCGATTCGGCACGCCACTTTCTCCCGCTGCCGGATATTAAACGCCAGATCGACGGCATGGCCGCGGCGAAGCTCAACGTGCTGCACTGGCATTTGACCGACGACCAGGGCTGGCGCTTCAGCTCGAAGCGTTATCCAAAATTAACCCAGCTTGCCAGCGACGGGCTGTTCTACACGCCTGAGCAGATGCGCGAGGTGGTGCGTTACGCCGCCGAGCGCGGCATTCGCGTGGTGCCGGAGATCGACATGCCGGGCCACGCCTCGGCGATTGCCGTGGCCTATCCGGAGCTGATGAGCGCCCCGGGGCCATACGCCATGGAACGCCACTGGGGCGTGCTGAAGCCGGTGCTGGATCCCACAAAAGACGCAACTTACGCCTTTGCCGACGCGATGGTCAGCGAACTGGCGGCGATTTTCCCCGATCCGTATCTGCACATCGGCGGTGACGAGGTGGACGACAGCCAGTGGAAAGCGAATCCGGCCATCCAGCAGTTTATGCGCGACAACAGGCTGGCGGACAGCCACGCGCTGCAGGCGTACTTCAACCGCAGGCTGGAAACGATCCTTGAGAAGCATCACCGCCAGATGGTCGGCTGGGATGAGATCTACCATCCTGACCTGCCGAAAAGCATTCTGATCCAGTCCTGGCAGGGCCAGGACGCGCTGGGGCAGGTGGCGCAGAACGGCTACAGGGGCATTCTGTCGACCGGCTTTTATCTCGACCAGCCCCAGTCCACCGCCTATCACTACCGCAACGAGATCGTCCCGCAGGGGTTAAACGGCGTGGACGTGATAGCGGACACCGACAGCGCCCAGAGCTGGGCCTTCTCCATGCCGCGCCTGAAGGGCAAGCCGGTGGAGGGGAGCTTCACGCTGGTGAAAGGGGATGCCGGCTGGCGCGGGTTTATTGATTTTGCCGGGAAATCCCGCCGCGCGGTGCAGGATATTGAATGGCGGGATGACAATCAGGTGACCTTCACCGTCGATACCTGGATGGGCGAAACGCGCCCGGTTGTCACCGTTGATAACGACAAACTCTCCGGTTATTTCCTCGTCGGGAATACGCGCTACCCGATTAGCGGCACGCGTCTGGACGACGTGCCGAAAGGCGTTCCGCCCGTCGTGCCGGACGTGGCGAACCAGTCCAACCTGCTCGGCGGCGAAGCGGCGCTGTGGGCGGAAAACGTGGTGGCGCCGGTGCTGGATATTCGCCTGTGGCCGCGTACGTTTGCGGTGGCGGAGCGGCTCTGGTCCGCGCAGGACGTCAACGACGTCGACAACATGTACACCCGCCTGCAGGCGATGGACAGCTGGTCGACGGTGTCGGTCGGGCTGCAGCAGCATACCCAGCAGCAGGTGCAGTTCACGCGCCTCGCCGGTAATGCCGACACCCTGCCGCTGCAGATCCTCGCTCAGGCCATTGAACCGGCGCAGTATTACACCCGTCAGCACCTGAAGTTCCAGGCCGGAAACTATCATCAGTTCGAGCCGCTCAACCGCTTTGCGGATGCGCTGAACGCTGAAAGCGCCACCGTGCGCCAGATGCACAAGTGGGCGGACCGTCTGGTGAGCGATGCGGAAGACACGGAAAGCGCCGACGCCCTGCGCCACATCTTTAACCGCTGGCAGAGCAACACCAGCGACGCGCTGGCCTTAAGCGAAAACAGCTATCAGCTGAAGGCGATGAAGCCGGTGATCCAGGAGGTGGATAAGCTGGCCTCGATTGGCCTGCGGCTCACCGACCTGGTGGCGCGTCAGGGCACGCTGGATGACAAAGAGATCGCCTCGATTCAGAGCGAGCTGGATAACGCGGCGAAGGTGCAGGACGAAGTGGTGATTGCGGCGGTGTACCCGCTGGAGACGCTGCTGCGCGCCACGCGGAATCAGTAGCAAGCAACAAAAAAGGCAGCCTGGGCTGCCTTTTTTCATCGCCAAAGCGAATTAGCGACGAACGGCAATCGCTTCGATTTCAATTTTCACGTCTTTTGGCAGACGCGCCACTTCCACGCAGGAGCGCGCCGGGAAGGTGGCGTTATGCTCGGTGAAGAACGCTTCGTAGGTGGCGTTAACGGTCGCGAAATCGTTCAGATCCTTCACGAACACGGTGGTTTTCACGATATCACCCACTTTCAGACCGGCAGATTCCACGATAGCCTGCACGTTTTCCAGCGACTGACGCGCCTGCGCCGCGACATCTTCCGGCACCGCGCCGGTTTTTGGGTTTACGGGGATCTGACCTGAAGTGATGATCATGCTGCCCAGATCAACGCCCTGAACGTAAGGGCCGATAGCGGCTGGTGCATTTTCCGTCGCGAGTACTTTGCTCATGTTTTCTCCAGAATTACAGCGTTAAGAATGTTCCCGGCCATTATAACAGCCGGGATTTCATTACCAACCTCAATTAGTTGGCCAGCACCACATAATGAGAAAACTCTTTTTCGCAGTATTTGCATTTGAGCGCGATGTCATTCGCGCGCTTTTTCACTGCGAAACTGGAGGAAACCGGTTCAGCATGACTGATGCAGTTGCTGTTCGGGCAGACCAGCACGCTTTCGATACGTTCTGGCAGGCTCGGGCGTGATTTGCCGACCACTTCGTACTCGTCGATGCGGTTGACGGTGGCGTCCGGCGCGTACAGCGACAGCTGGTTAACCTGCTCGTCGGTCAGGAAGGTGTTCTCGATTTTGATCAGGTCTTTGCGGCCCATCTCGCCCGACGGCAGGTTCAGGCCGATGGTGATGCGCTGGTCAGTTTCGGTCAGTTTGAACAGCGTCAGCAGCTTAAAGCCCACCTGCGCAGGGATATGGTCAATCACGGTGCCACGCTTGATGGCTTCAACCTGGAGTTTGTTATCGTGTGTCATGGTCGTCTCCCCTTACAGAGCTAATTCGCGATTCAGAACCAGTGCCAGTAACGCCTGGCGAGCGAAGATGCCGTTCCCGGCCTGCTGGAAGTACCAGGCGTGCGGCGTTTTATCCACGTCTGTGGTGATTTCATCGATGCGCGGCAGCGGATGCAGGACCTTCATGTTGTCGCGCGCGCCTTCCAGGTCGCTGGGGCGCAGCACGAACTGCGCCTTCACGTTGGCGTATTCGGACGGATCCAGACGCTCTTTCTGCACGCGGGTCATGTACAGAATATCCACGTGGCTCATCACCTCTTCGATGCTGGCATGCAGGCTCCACGCAATGCCTTTCTCGTCCAGCATGTCGAGAATGTACTGCGGCATCGCCAGCGCCTCCGGGGCGATGAAGTAGAAGCGGTTGCCGTTAAATTTCGCCAGCGCCTGGGTCAGGGAGTGGACGGTGCGGCCATACTTCAGGTCGCCAACCATGGCGATGTTCAGGTTCTCAAGCGTGCCCTGGGTCTCCTGAATGGTGAACAGATCCAGCAGCGTCTGCGTTGGGTGCTGGTTGGCACCGTCACCGGCGTTCAGCACCGGAATGCCGCCGGAAAACTCGGTTGCCAGGCGCGCCGCGCCCTCCTGCGGGTGACGCATCACAATCGCGTCGACGTAGGTGCTGATCACTGAAATGGTATCCGCCAGGGTCTCGCCTTTTTTACCCAGCGACGTGTTGCTGCTGTCAGAGAAGCCCACCACGCTCGCGCCCAGGCGGTGCATGGAGGTCTCAAAGGAGAGGCGGGTGCGGGTCGAGGCTTCAAAGAAGCAGCTCGCAATCACCTTGTGCTTCAGCAGCTCCGGTTGCGGATTGGCCTTCAGTTTTGCCGCGGTTTCCAGAACCAGTTCCAGCTCTTCGCGGCTGAGGTCGTTTATGGAAATGATGTGTTTTTGATAAAGCGGATTCATGTTTATCTCCTGACGCCGGGCAAAAAAAAGCCCCTCAAATGAGGGGCTCTGGGAATAGGTTTAGCAACGGGAAGAAAAACGGCAGGCCAGCGTCTGATTTCAGACGCGGTAAGACGTTGTGTCGTACACGCTTGACCATGCTTCCTCCCGGCAAATTGTCGGGCATTATACGCAGCTCGCTTTTCGGATCAAGCGATTTAATGCACGCTTTACTCAATGCAAACGGTTCTTTGTGAATATTAATGCGTTCTGAGTAAATAATTAATTTGCTTATGCACCAGCGCGGTGCGCTTCACCACCCGGGGGGCGACCCAGACAATACTGCTGCCGGCCACCACGCCTAAAATTTCCGGAAGCTGGTGATAATCCAGAATACGCGCCACCGCGCGGCCATATCCGGCGACGGTATGGACAAGGATAAACTCGCTATTATGCTCAACGCTGACCACCATTTCCGAAACGGTACGCGCGGCGTCGGGGGCAGGGCGCAGCTGAGGATTCAACGAATAAATCTTTAGCCCTTTGGCATTTCGAATTTTTATGACTCCGAGCAACTTCAGCAATCGCGAAACGGTCGACTGGCTGATGCTGTCAAACCCTCTCTCCTGCAGGTCGCGGCGAATCTCTTCCTGCGAAAGGTAACTCTTTTCGGCGATCAAACGCTGGCACACCGTGAGCTGCAGCTGTTCTTTGGGAGAGTACTCTTCGTAATCCATCATGTTTCCCATATCAGTTCCCGAAATAACCGGTGACACCGCACCGATCCGTAGGCCGGATAAGCGCAGCGCCATCCGGCAAATTACAACAACGCCCCCAGACTTAACGCCACCATAATCACCACCGTCAGGATCGCCAGCAGCGGCGCCACCCATTTCAGGTAGCGCACGTAAGGTACCCGGGCGATAGCCAGCCCGCCCATGACCACCGCAGAGGTCGGCGTGACGAGGTTAACGATGCCGGAGGCCGACTGGTAAGCCGTAACCACCAGGTCGCGGTTGACGTTAGCGAAATCAGCAAGCGGCGCCATGATCGGCATCGTCAGAACGGCCAGGCCGGATGAAGAAGGCACAAGAAACGACAGCACGACTTCCAGCCAGTACATCACGTTGATAAACGCTACCGTGGACAACCCGCTGACCAGCCCTTCCGCGCTGTGCAAAATGGTGTGGGTAATCATGCCCTTATCCATGATGACTACGATACCGCGCGCGATGCCGATAATCAGCGCGACGCCCAGCAAATCTCGCGCGCCGTTGATAAACGTCGACGTCAGCTCCTCTTCGCTCATGCGGGCAATCAGGCCGACGATGATCGCGCTGGCGAGAAATACCGCTGAAATCTCCGCCATCCACCAGCCCAGCACCGCCACGCCGTAAATCATCACCGCGAAGGCCAGAGCGAAAATCACCAGGATGATTTTGCGCACCGGGGTGAATTCCAGGGACTGTTCGCCCTTGTTGCCGAGGAAATGGGCGAGGTTCTCCTCCTGCTTGTCTGCAACGATGGACTGCGAGGGATCCTTGCGTACCTTGCGGGCGTAGCGCATCACCCACGCCACGCAGATGATCCAGCCGATGACCAGCAGCGCCACGCGCAGGGCGATGCCGTTGGTGAAGGGGATCCCGGCGGCGTTGGCGGCGATCACCGTGGCAAACGGGTTAATGGTGGAGCCGAGGGTGCCGATCCCCGCCCCGAGCAGCACGGTAGAGGCAGCGACAACCGGATCGAACCGCGCGGCCAGCATCACCGGCACCAGTAAGGTATAGAAGGGCAGTGACTCTTCGGCCATACCGTAAATCGTGCCGCCTGCGGCAAACAGCGCCATCAGGATCGGGATCATCCACTCCTCGCGTCCGCGCAGTCGGGTGGTCACACGCTCGATCCCGGCGTCAATCGCCCCGGTTTTGGTGACGATCCCGAGGAATCCCCCGATGATCAGAATAAACAGCGCCACGTCGATCGCCCCGGCCTGGCCGGATTCCGGATCGTACAGCCCGGCAATCGGCGCCATCAGCACCGAAACCAGCCCCTGCGGATGCGCCGCGACGTGCGCGTAGGTGCCTGCAACGGGGACGTCTTTGCCGAGCGCCTCGTTCATTGCCATATGGTACTGCCCGGCCGGGACAATCCACGTCAGCACGGCCACGACGGCAATCAGAAAAAAGAGAATGGTGTAAGCGGAGGGAAACTTGAACTTGCCCATGATGTTCTCCTGAAACCCGGCGCACCCCGCGGCGCGCCGGGCGGTGATTAGTCGCCGAGTGTCGCCACCATGACCGCTTTAATGGTGTGCATGCGGTTCTCTGCTTCGTCGAAGACGATGGAGTTCGGTGATTCGAAGACCTCTTCCGTCACCTCCAGCCCCTTCAGCCCGTACGCCATCTCGATCTCGCGGCCCACCTTCGTGTGCTCGTTGTGGAATGCCGGCAGGCAGTGCATGAATTTGACGTTCGGGTTGCCGGTGGCCTTCATCACCTGCGCGTTAATCTGATACGGCTTCATCAGGCTGACGCGCTCGGCCCAGGCTTCCTTCGGCTCGCCCATGGAGACCCACACGTCGGTGTAGAGGAAATCGGTCCCCTGCACGCCTTCATCCACGTCGTCGGTGAGGGTGATGCGCGCGCCCGTCTCTTTCGCAATGGCGCGGCACTGCTCAACCAGGCCTGCCTCCGGCCAGAAGGATTTCGGCGCAACGAGGCGGATATCCATCCCCATCTTGGCCGCACCGACCATCAGGGAGTTGCCCATGTTGTTGCGCGCGTCGCCGAGATAGGCAAAGCTCAGCTCAGGCAGGGTTTTGCCCGGGGAGTGCTCCAGCATGGTCATCAGGTCGGCGAGAATTTGCGTTGGGTGGAACTCGTCGGTCAGGCCGTTCCACACCGGCACGCCCGCGTACTCGCCCAGCTCTTCGACGATGGCCTGCCCGTAGCCGCGATATTCGATGCCGTCATACATGCGGCCCAGCACGCGGGCGGTGTCTTTCATTGACTCTTTATGGCCAATCTGCGATCCGCTTGGGCCGAGATAGGTGACCTGCGCGCCCTGGTCGAACGCGCCCACTTCGAAGGCGCAGCGGGTGCGGGTGGAGGTTTTTTCAAAGATCAGGGCGATGTTTTTCCCGACCAGGGTTTGCTTCTCGCGCCCGGCTTTTTTGGCGGCCTTGAGCTCGATGGCGAGGTCGATCAGGTACTGGATCTCCGCCGGGGTGTAGTCCAGCAGTTTGAGGAAGTTGCGGTTTTTCAGGTTGATGGTCATGGGTAAATCCTTTTTAAAATGAGTGTTCAGTTACGAATCAACGTGCCTTTCTCGCCCGCGAGGATCTCCGCGCCGTCGGCCAGCGCGCCGATCCCGGCTATCCCATTGCAGGCTTCAACGAACTCGCGGCAGGCGGCCACCTTCGGCCCCATCGATCCGGCGTCGAACTGCATGCCTCTGAGCAGCTCCGGCGTCACCTGCGCCAGCGGACGCTGGGTCGGTTTGCCCCAGTCGAGGTACACCGCGTCGGCATCGGTCAAAATCAGCAGGGCGTCGGCCTCGACCTGCCTCGCCAGCAGGGCAGCGGAGAGGTCTTTGTCGATCACCGCCTCAATCCCGCGATAGCCGTTGGCGTTTTCCACCACCGGTACGCCGCCGCCGCCGTTGCAGATCACCAGGTGGTCGCGCTGAATCAGCGCGGTGATGGCGTCGCTCTCGACGATGCGCTTCGGCTGCGGCGACGGCACCACGCGGCGGACGTAGCTGCCGTCGGCCTTGAACACCCAGCCTTTCTCCGCGGCCAGCGCTTTCGCCTGGGCTTCGCTGTAGACCGGGCCGATGTATTTGGTCGGGTTGCTGAAGGCCGGGTCGGCGGCGTCCACTTCTACCTGGGTGAGCAGAACGCTCACCTCCCGCTGCGGCAGGCTGTTTTTCAGCGCCTGCTGGAGCATGTAGCCGATCATTCCCTGGCTTTCGGCGCCGAGAACGTCCAGCGGGTAGGGCGTGACTTTGTCGTAGGCGCTGTTTTGCAGCGCCAGCAGTCCGACCTGCGGGCCGTTGCCGTGCACCAGCACCACGCGCCACTGCGCCGTTAAGCCGGCGATGGTGCGGGCGGCCTGCTCGATGTTCTGGCGCTGGATCTCCGCTTCCAGCGGCTCGCCGCGCTTGAGCAGCGCGTTGCCGCCCAGGGCCACAACCAGAGTGGGTTTTCGTTCCATTATGGCTCCTTTAAATTCCGTCGCGTTCCAGCGGGCAGCTCATGCAGCGCGCGCCGCCGCGGCCGCGTCCGAGCTCGTCGCCAGGGATGGGTAGCACGGTGATGCCCGCTTTGTCGTACTTCTCGTTGGTCCAGACGTTGCGCTCGTAGCCGATCACCACGCCGGGGCGGATGGTCAGCACGTTGTTCGCGTCGTTCCACTGCTCGCGTTCAGCTTCAAAGGCGTCGCCGCCGGTGGTGATCAGGCGTACCTGATTAATGCCGAGCGCTTTCTCGATGGCGTGCAGGAGGTCGGTTTCCTGGGTGCGCAGCAGGCCGCCGCGTCCGTCCGGGGTGAGCGTCCAGCACTGGGCGTCTTTACGCACCACTTCCGGGTAGACGGAGAAAGTGTCCACGTCGATGTGGGTCATGACGGTGTCGAGGTGCATGCAGGAGCGGTGTTTTGGCAGCTCAACGGCGATCACACGCTCGGCCTGACGGTGTTTGAACAGGCTGTTGGCGAGGAACTCCACGCCCTGCGGCGTCGTGCGCTCGGACATGCCGATCAATACCGCACCGCGGCCAATCACTAATACGTCACCGCCTTCTAAGGTGGCGTGGTCGTAATTAATATTCTCGTCGCCGAAATACTTAATAAAATCGCCGTCGGCGAACGCCGGGTGCCAGCGATATATTGCCCGCAGGTTATTGGTTTCACGCTGACGCGCCGGTTTGGCCATCGGGTTAATAGAGACGCCGTTATAGATCCAGCAGGAGGTATCGCGGGTAAATAAATGGTTGGGCAGTGGCTTCATAATAAAATCATTCGCCGTGTGGGTATCCACCACCATATTTTTAATGGCTGCCGGAATTTCACCGTAGGTTAATCCGCCGCTTAATCTGCGCGCCAGTTCCCGGTGCGGCATATCCGCCAGCCAGCCGCGCACGTCGCCAGCAAAGGTTGGGCCGAGGCGGTAGTCAGAGATTTGCGTCTCCAGCAGCCAGGCTTTCGCCTCAGCGATATCAAGGGTTTGTATCAGCAGGTCGGTCAGCAGCAGGACTTCCACCCCCTGCTCACGCAGCGTGTTTGCGAAGATGTCATGCTCCTCACCCGCCCGCTCAACCGAGAGCACGTCATCAAATAGCAGCTCCTGACAGTTTGAGGGGGTTAACCGTTTCAGACTTAAATTTGGGCGGTGCAGCATAACGCTACGCAATTGACCAATTTCAGAACCGACGTAATGCTTTTCCATAATTATTCCTTTAACTGTTTTTCAGAATAAAAAGGGCATGCGCCATGTCATGTATTTAATTGCATGGCGGCTAAGCTCAATTGATTTCGTGGTTCATACTAGGCAGTTAAATAATCCGTATTGTGATATTGCTCACGCGAAAATGGATATTAAGCGGTTTGTTTTCATTTGCATGATTCGCATCAGATAATGATTAATTGGCTATTCTGGCGAGGTGAATAGCTAAGCACTATCCGTTGTCATTATTTGCAGTTGTTAGTGTTTTGTAGAATTTAATGCTTTGAAATATTTTGTTAAGATATTGATTTTAAATGTCTTTGTGGTTTTCGTGGAATGACTATGCAATATTGCTAATTAACTATTTTTGGCTTAAGGAAAATCAATAAATATTTATTGAATTTAATAGCAAATTATCAAAGTGCTAAAATGTGAAGCGGTAGCCAGTTTTGTTGTTAAGGCCTGACGATCAATGAGTTAGCGCAAGGGCGGGATAACGAAGAGCTGAAGATATGCATAATGACTGCATAAATGCCTGCGAGGGCTTAACAGCAAATTAACACCATTCCCGATAAACATGCGTTCGCGCAAAACCCGTCTAAAAAGCGCTGGTATGGCAGTCGGGATTCTCGTATAAAAGATAAAAATGAAACGATGTTTTATATCGAGGGTTTTCTGATGATTATCGGCAACATCCACCATCTGCACTCCTGGCTGCCTGACGAGCTGCGACAGGCCATTGAGCACGTTAAAACTCACGTCACCGACACCACGCCGCTCGGCAAGCACGACGTCAACGGCAACAGCCTGTTTTATCTGGTCTCCGAAGATACAACCCAGCCGTTCGCCGAGCGTCGCGCCGAGTACCACGCGCGCTATCTGGATATTCAGATCGTGATGAAGGGTCAGGAAGGGATGACCTTCAGCACCCTGCCGCCCGGCACGCCGGACACCGACTGGCTGGCGGATAAAGATATCGCCTTCCTGCCGGAAGGCGAGCAGGAGAAAACCGTGGTGCTGAGCGAAGGGGATTTTGTGGTGTTCTGGCCGGGTGAGGTGCACAAGCCGCTGTGCGCGGTGGGTGCGCCTGCTAAGGTCAGGAAAGTGGTGGTGAAGATGCTTGTAGAGTAACCCCTCTCCCAAGGGGAGAGGGTGTAAAAGTTCCCTCTCCCTGTGGGAGAGGGTTAGGGTGAGGGCATCAGGCCGCACCTTCCAATATGTGATCCAGCTTAAATTTCCCGCACTCCCTCTTCATCTCTCATTTACCTGCGCTTTTCCTGCGTCATAGTATGATCGTTAATTTAACGAACGCTGTTCTATAATGTAGAACAAAATGATTCAGCAAGGAGATCTCATGCCGCAGTCCGCGTTGTTTACGGGAATCATTCCCCCTGTCTCCACCATTTTTACCGCCGACGGCCAGCTCGATAAGCAGGGCACCGCCGCGCTGATCGACGATCTCATCAAAGCAGGCGTTGACGGCCTGTTCTTCCTGGGCAGCGGCGGCGAGTTCTCCCAGCTCGGCGCCGAAGAGCGTAAAACCATTGCCCAATTTGCGATCGATCATGTCGATCGTCGCGTGCCGGTCCTGATCGGCACCGGCGGCACCAACGCCCGTGAAACCATTGCGCTCAGCCAGCACGCGCAGCAGGCGGGGGCGGACGGCATCGTGGTGATCAACCCTTACTACTGGAAAGTGTCGGAAGCGAACCTGATCCGCTATTTCGAGCAGGTGGCGGACAGCGTCACGCTGCCGGTGATGCTCTATAACTTCCCGGCGCTGACCGGGCAGGATCTGACCCCGCCGCTGGTCAAAACCCTGGCCGACTCGCGCAGCAACATCGTCGGCATCAAAGACACCATCGATTCCGTGGCCCACCTGCGCAGCATGATCCACACCGTCAAAGCCGCCCATCCGCACTTCACCGTGCTGTGCGGCTACGACGATCATCTCTTTAATACCCTGCTGCTCGGCGGCGACGGGGCGATCTCGGCCAGCGGCAACTTTGCCCCACAGGTGTCGGTGAATCTTCTGAAAGCCTGGCGGGATAAAGACGTGGCGAAAGCGGCTGAGTATCATCAGACCCTGCTGCAAATTCCGCAGATGTATCAGCTGGATACGCCGTTTGTGAACGTCATTAAAGAGGCGATTGTGCTCTGCGGCCGCCCGATTTCCACGCACGTGCTGCCGCCTGCCTCTGCGCTGGACGAGCCGCGTAAGGCGCAGCTGAAAACCCTGCTGCAACAGCTCAAGCTCTGCTGAGCCGGACGATAACCATGACCATCGAGAAGATTTTCACCCCACAGGACGATGCGTTTTATGCGGTGATCACCCACGCGGCGGGGCCGCAGGGCGCGCTGCCGCTGACCCCGCAGATGCTGATGGAATCCCCCAGCGGCAACCTGTTCGGCATGACGCAGAACGCCGGGATGGGCTGGGATGCCAACAAGCTGACCGGCAAAGAGGTGCTAATTATCGGCACTCAGGGCGGCATCCGCGCCGGGGACGGACGCCCGGTCGCGCTGGGCTACCACACCGGGCACTGGGAGATCGGCATGCAGATGCAGGCGGCGGCGAAGGAGATCACCCGCAACGGCGGGATCCCGTTTGCGGCCTTCGTCAGCGATCCGTGCGACGGGCGCTCGCAGGGCACGCACGGCATGTTCGACTCCCTGCCGTACCGTAACGACGCGGCGATCGTGTTTCGCCGCCTGATCCGTTCCCTCCCGACGCGCCGGGCGGTGATTGGCGTCGCCACCTGTGATAAAGGGCTACCCGCCACCATGATTGCCCTGGCCGCGATGCACGACCTGCCGACCATTCTGGTGCCGGGCGGGGCGACGCTGCCGCCAACCGTGGGGGAAGACGCGGGCAAGGTGCAGACCATCGGCGCGCGCTTTGCCAACCACGAACTCTCCCTGCAGGAGGCCGCCGAGCTGGGCTGTCGCGCCTGCGCCTCGCCGGGCGGCGGGTGTCAGTTCCTCGGCACGGCTGGCACCTCGCAGGTGGTGGCCGAAGCGCTGGGGCTGGCGCTGCCGCACTCCGCGCTGGCGCCGTCCGGGCAGGCGGTGTGGCTGGAGATCGCCCGCCAGTCGGCGCGGGCGGTGAGCGAGCTGGATAACCGCGGCATCACCACGCGCGATATCCTCACCGACAAAGCCATCGAAAACGCCATGGTGATCCATGCGGCGTTCGGCGGCTCGACCAATTTACTGCTGCACATTCCGGCCATCGCCCACGCGGCGGGCTGCACAATCCCGGACGTAGAGCACTGGACGCGCGTCAACCGCAGGGTGCCGCGCCTGGTGAGCGTGCTGCCCAACGGCCCGGACTATCACCCGACCGTGCGCGCCTTCCTCGCGGGCGGCGTGCCGGAGGTGATGCTCCACCTGCGCGATCTTGGCCTGCTGCATCTGGACGCCATGACCGTGACCGGCCAGACGGTCGGCGAGAACCTCGACTGGTGGCAGGCGTCCGAGCGACGTAAGCGCTTCCGCCAGTGCCTGCGCGAGCAGGATGGCGTGGATCCGGATGACGTGATCCTGCCGCCGGAGAAAGCAAAAGCGAAAGGGCTGACCTCGACGGTTTGCTTCCCGACGGGCAACATTGCGCCGGAAGGATCGGTGATCAAGGCCACGGCGATCGACCCGTCGGTCGTCGGTGAAGATGGCGTTTACCGCCACACCGGTCGGGCGCGGGTGTTTGTCTCGGAAGCGCAGGCGATCAAGGCCATCAAGCGGGAAGAGATTGCGCAGGGCGATATCATGGTGGTGATCGGCGGCGGGCCGTCCGGCACCGGCATGGAAGAGACCTACCAGCTCACCTCCGCGCTGAAGCATATCTCGTGGGGCAAGACGGTGTCGTTAATCACCGATGCGCGCTTCTCGGGCGTGTCGACAGGCGCCTGCTTCGGCCACGTGTCGCCGGAGGCGCTGGCGGGCGGGCCGATTGGCAAGCTGCGCGATAATGACATCATCGAGATAGCCGTCGACCGGCTGACGTTAACGGGCAGCGTGAACTTTATCGGCACCGCGGACAACCCGCTGACGCCGGAGGAGGGGGCACGCGAGCTGGCAATGCGGCAGACGCACCCGGACCTGCACGCCCACGACTTTTTGCCGGACGACACCCGCCTGTGGGCAGCACTGCAGTCGGTGAGCGGCGGCACCTGGAAAGGCTGTATTTATGACACCGATAAAATTATCGAGGTAATTAACGCCGGTAAAAAAGCGCTCGGCATTTAATTATTTTCAGAGATAAAACCGTCTGCGGGAAATATTCCGCGGACGGCTTTCTCGTTTCTGAAATTTAGTAATTTAAGCAATGGTTTGCGATATATCGTTGGCGTCACAAAAGCAAAATAACGTAATTCAGAAATAAGATATGACCATTGCTGGTTAATTGAACAGCTCATTACACTCCATTAACACGATGTTGTAATTCAGCACACTACATAAGGGTGTAATTCTGATGACGCAATTAACCATGAAAGACAAAATTGGCTACGGGCTGGGTGACACCGCCTGCGGCTTCGTCTGGCAGGCTACCATGTTCCTGCTGGCCTATTTCTACACCGACGTCTTCGGCCTGTCGGCGGGGATTATGGGCACGCTGTTTTTGGTCTCCCGCGTGCTCGACGCCGTCACCGACCCGCTGATGGGGCTGCTGGTCGACCGCACCCGCACGCGTCACGGCCAGTTCCGCCCGTTCCTGCTGTGGGGCGCCATCCCGTTTGGCATCGTCTGCGTGCTGACCTTCTACACGCCGGACTTCTCCGCGCAGGGCAAAATCATCTACGCCTGCGTGACCTACATTCTCCTGACCCTGGTCTACACCTTCGTTAACGTGCCGTACTGCGCCATGCCCGGCGTCATCACCGCTGACCCGAAAGAGCGTCACGCCCTGCAGTCCTGGCGTTTCTTCCTGGCGGCGGCGGGATCGCTCGCCATCAGCGGCATCGCGCTGCCGCTGGTGAGCATCATCGGTAAAGGGGACGAGCAGGCGGGCTACTTCGGCGCCATGTGCGTGCTGGGACTGACCGGCGTGGTGCTGCTCTACGTCTGCTTCTTTACCACCAAAGAACGTTACACCTTTGAGGTGCAGCCGGGCTCGTCGGTGGCGAAAGATCTCAGGCTGCTGCTCGGCAACGGCCAGTGGCGGATCATGTGCGCGTTCAAGATGATGGCGACCTGTTCCAACGTGGTGCGCGGCGGGGCGACGCTCTACTTCGTCAAATACGTGATGGATCACCCGGAGATGGCGACCCAGTTTTTACTCTACGGCAGCCTCGCCACCATGTTTGGCTCGCTCTGCTCCTCCCGACTGCTGGGCCGCTTCGATCGCGTCACCGCCTTCAAGTGGATCATCGTCGCCTACTCGCTCATCAGCCTGCTGATTTTCGTCACCCCGGCCGAGCACATCGCGCTGATCTTCGCCCTCAACATCCTCTTCCTGTTCGTCTTTAACACCACCACGCCGCTACAGTGGCTGATGGCCTCTGACGTGGTGGACTACGAGGAGAGCCGCAGCGGGCGCCGCCTCGACGGGCTGGTGTTCTCCACCTATCTGTTCAGCCTGAAGATTGGCCTGGCAATTGGCGGGGCGGTGGTGGGCTGGATCCTGGCGTACGTGAACTACTCCGCCAGCAGCAGCGTGCAGCCGGTCGAGGTGCTGACCACCATCAAAATTCTGTTCTGCGTGGTGCCGGTGGTGCTCTACGCGGGCATGTTCATCATGCTGTCGTTCTACAAGCTCACCGACGCTCGCGTGGAGGCCATCAGCCAGCAGCTGATCAAGCACCGCGCGGCGCAGGGCGAGGCCGTTCCCGACGCCGCGACAGCCGCATCCCATTAACCGGAGGCAATATGGAAATCACCAACCCAATACTCACCGGCTTCAACCCGGACCCGTCCCTGTGCCGCCAGGGCGAGGACTACTACATCGCCACCTCGACCTTCGAGTGGTTCCCGGGCGTGCGCATCTACCACTCCCGTGACCTGAAAAACTGGTCGCTGGTCAGCACGCCGCTGGACCGCGTGTCGATGCTGGACATGAAGGGCAACCCGGACTCCGGCGGCATCTGGGCGCCGTGCCTGAGCTACGCCGACGGCAAATTCTGGCTGCTCTACACCGACGTAAAGATTGTCGACTCGCCGTGGAAAAACGGCCGCAACTTCCTCGTCACCGCGCCGTCCATTGAGGGACCGTGGAGCGAGCCGATCCCGATGGGCAACGGCGGGTTTGATCCGTCCCTGTTCCACGACGACGATGGCCGCAAGTACTACCTCTACCGCCCGTGGGGGCCGCGCCACCACAGCAACCCGCACAACACCATCGTGTTGCAGGCGTTTGATCCGCAGACCGGCACGCTCTCGCCGGAGCGCAAAACCCTGTTTACCGGCACGCCGCTCTGCTACACCGAAGGCGCGCACCTGTATCGCCACGCGGGATGGTACTACCTGATGGTGGCCGAAGGCGGCACCAGCTACGAGCACGCGGTTGTGGTGCTGCGTTCAAAAACCATCGACGGGCCGTACGAGCTGCACCCGGACGTGACGATGATGACCAGCTGGCACCTGCCGGAGAACCCGCTGCAGAAGAGCGGCCACGGCTCGCTGCTGCAGACCCACACCGGGGAGTGGTACATGGCCTACCTCACCAGCCGCCCGCTGCGTCTGCCCGGCGTGCCGCTGCTGGCCTCCGGCGGACGCGGCTACTGCCCGCTGGGACGCGAGACCGGTATCGCCCGCATTGAATGGCGCGACGGCTGGCCGTACGTGGAAGGGGGCAAGCACGCGCAACTAACCGTGAAAGGCCCGCAGGTGGCGGAACAGCCTGCATCCGTTCAGGGCAACTGGCGGGAGGACTTTGACGGCAGCACGCTTGACCCGGAACTGCAGACCCTGCGCATCCCGTTCGACGACACTCTCGGCTCACTCACCGCACGCCCCGGCTATTTACGGCTCTACGGCAACGACTCGCTCAACTCCACCTTCACCCAGTCGACCGTGGCGCGCCGCTGGCAGCACTTCGCTTTCCGCTCAGAAACGCGGATGCAGTTCTCGCCGGTTCACTTCCAGCAAAGCGCCGGACTGACCTGCTACTACAACAGTAAAAACTGGAGCTACTGCTTTGTGGACTACGAGGAGGGGCAGGGGAGAACCATCAAGGTTATTCAGCTCGACCACAACGTGCCGTCATGGCCGCTGCACGAGCAGCCGATTCCGGTGCCGGAACATGCAGAGAGCATCTGGCTGCGCGTGGACGTGGATACGCTGGTTTACCGCTACAGCTACTCGTTCGACGGCGAGACGTGGCACACCGTGCCGGTGACGTATGAGGCGTGGAAGCTGTCGGATGACTACATCGGCGGGCGCGGCTTCTTTACCGGCGCGTTTGTGGGGCTGCACTGCGAGGACATCAGCGGCGACGGCTGTCACGCGGACTTCGACTACTTCACCTACGAGCCGGTTTAACGGCTCAGGCCGGGTAGCCCAGCGCGCGTGACAGCGCGAGCCCGGCCTGCTGAAGCTGCTCGCGGAAATTAGCCAGCTCTGCGTCGTCCACGCGCGAGGTCAGGGTCGACAGGCTCAGGGCGGCGATGACGCGGGATTCATGGTTCCACACCGGCACCGCCACGCAGCGCACGCCCTGCTCGTTCTCTTCGCTATCCAGGGCGTAACCCTGCTCGCGGGTCTGCGCCAGAGCGGCCATTAATGCTTCGCGAGAGGCGAGGGTGGAAGGGGTATAGGTGGTGTACTGATAACCCTCCAGCAGGGCGTTCAGCTCGGCCTCGCCCAGCCAGGCAATCAACACCTTGCCGATGGCGGTGGCGTGAACCGGCAGGCGGCGGCCAATGCGCGAATAGGCGATGGCGGCCAGCTTGCCTTCAATCTTCTCGATATAAACCCCTTCACGCCCGTCCAGGATCCCCAGATGGGTGGTCTGCCCGGTACGCTGGGACAGCTCCGTCAGCCAGCCTTTCGCCTTCTGCCGAATATCGATGGAGCCCACGACAAAATGGCCGCGCTCGACCAGCTTCATGCCGAGGCGATACTTACCGTTTTCCGGGTTCTGATCGATATAGCCATGCAGCTGCAGGGTTTTCAGCAGCGAGTGGAGGGTACTCTTGCTCAGCCCCATCAGTTTGCTGATGTCGGTGATCTTAAGCTCGGTGGCCTGCTCGTTGAACAGGTCGAGGATCTGCAACGCACGTTCAACAGACTGAATAATCGGCATAATGCTGGTATGTCCACGCTGGAATTAAGGCGAAAACGTACCTTTTTCGGGGTGAAAAATCAATGAAATGGAGCTGGCCTGATCCGCCCGGCGGCGCTACGCTTGCACGGGCCTACGGGTTGTGTAGGCCGGGTAAGCGCAGCGCCACCCGGCAAGAAGAGCACACCGAATCAATAAAGTGGGAGAAAGGATCACTCCCCAAGCGTCGCCACCATCACCGCCTTAATCGTATGCATCCGGTTTTCCGCCTGGTCGAACACGATGCTCGCCGCCGACTCAAACACCTCGTCCGTCACTTCCATCCCGCCGTGCAGGTCGAACTCTTTCGCCATCTGCTTGCCGAGCGTGGTCTGGTCGTCATGGAACGCCGGCAGACAGTGCAGGAACTTCACGTCCGGGTTGCCGGTCAGCGCTATCATCTGCGCGTTCACCTGATACCCGCGCAGCAGCGCAATCCGCTCCGCCCACTTCTCTTTGGCTTCGCCCATCGACACCCACACGTCGGTATAGATAAAGTCCGCGCCCTTCACGCCCGCCGCCACGTCTTCCGTCAGGGTGATCTTCCCGCCGTGCTTTTCCGCAAGCGCGCTGCACTCCGCCACCAGGCTCTCTTCCGGCCAGCAGGCTTTCGGGGCCACCAGGCGCAGATCCAGCCCGGTCAGCGCCGCCGCTTCCAGCATCGAGTTGCCCATGTTGTTGCGCGCGTCGCCCGCGTAGACCAGCGTCATCTCGTTGAACGCCTTGCCCGGCAGGTGCTCCTGCATGGTCAGCAGGTCCGCCAGCAGCTGCGTCGGGTGGAACTCGTTGGTCAGCCCGTTCCACACCGGCACGCCCGCATACTGCGCCAGCGTTTCGACCACTTCCTGGCCGTGGCCGCGATACTGAATGCCGTCGTACATCCGCCCGAGCACGCGCGCGGTATCCTTAATTGACTCTTTATGCCCAATCTGGCTGCCGCTCGGCCCTAAATAGGTAACGCGCGCACCCTGGTCAAATGCGGCAACTTCGAAAGAGCAACGGGTACGGGTCGAGTCTTTTTCGAAGATGAGCGCGATGTTCTTACCGGTAAGCTTTTGTACTTCCTTGCCCTTTTTTTTATCGGCCTTGAGCTGTGCGGCAAGGGTCAGCAGAGAAGTGAACTGTGCAGGGGTAAAGTCGAGCAATTTCAGAAAGTGTTTCTTGTACAGATCAGACATTTTATCCTCACATGGCGAACGCCACTTATTGAATTAAAATTCACTTTATATGTGTAATTATTCATTTGCAACCCCGTTTCACAAATCTTTCCAACAAAGGTGGAGGCAAACCCGTCCGTGTGTGAAAATAGAAGTATCTGCCGCACTTTAAAGAGGATTGAGCCATGGCAAACCCGGAACACCTGGAAGAGCAACGCGAAGAGACGCGTCTGATTATTGAAGAGCTGCTGGAAGACGGTAGCGATCCGGACGCGCTGTACACCATCGAGCACCATTTCTCTGCGGATGATTTCGACGCGCTGGAAAAAATGGCCGTGGAAGCCTTCAAGCTGGGTTACGAAGTGACCGAGCCTGAAGAGCTGGAAGTGGAAGAGGGCGACACCGTCATCTGCTGCGACATTCTGAGCGAAGGCGCGCTGAAGGCGGAGCTGATCGACGCGCAGGTAGAACAGCTGATGAACCTGGCCGAGAAGTTTGATGTGGAATACGACGGCTGGGGGACCTACTTCGAAGATCCGAACGGTGAAGACGGCGAAGAAGGCGACGACGAAGATTATATCGACGAAGACGACGACGGCGTGCGTCACTAAGCGTTTCAGGCGGTGGCCCGCGCCACCGCTTTTTCAAGGCAGAACCATGGATTACCCGCAGATACTCGCCCCCGTACTCAACTTCCTCCAGTGCCCGACCTCGCAAGCATGGATTGATAAAGCCCGCGACCCGGCGAACCTGCCGCTGCTGCTCACCGACCACATGGTGTGCGAGCTCAAGGCCGCCCAGACCGCGCTGCTGCTGGTGCGTAAATACGTCGCCGACGAAAGCGGTGCCGACGCGCTGCTCGAGTGGCTCAAACCCTACGAACAGTTCACCTTCCGCGACGGCCCGGAGCCAGACTTCATCGCCCTGCACAGGCAGATTGGCAAAAGCGTGATGCCCAAAACCGACGACCCGTGGGGCCAGGCGCTCATCGACAGCATGGTGCTGCTGATTAAAGAGGAGCTGCACCACTTCTGGCAGGTGCGAGAGGCGATGCTGGCCCGCGACATTCCGTACGTCAAAATCACCGCCAGCCGCTACGCCAAAGGGATGCTGAAAGAAGTGCGCACCCACGAACCGCTGACGCTGATCGACAAGCTCATCTGTGGTGCCTACATCGAAGCCCGCTCCTGCGAACGCTTCGCCGCGCTGGCTCCGTTCCTCGACGACGACCTGCAGAAGTTCTATCTCTCGCTGCTGCGCTCGGAAGCGCGCCACTATCAGGATTACCTGACGCTGGCGCAGCAGGTGAGCGACGACGATATCTCACCGCGTATAAAGCTTTTTGGCGAAATTGAAGCCACACTTATCTCGACACCGGACAACGAGTTTCGCTTCCACAGCGGCGTGCCGGTGTAAACCGGCATAACTCAAGGATAAGGATGCGAGATGAATAAAACGTGGACCCGTATTGTGATTGTCGTCATTGCGGCTGCCGCCGTGGCGTTCTGGGTGTTTTTCGACAGGCAGCGCGCCCCGGAACGGCAGATGGATAACGCCCTTAACGCGATGCCCGCCTGGCAGGTGATTAAGGAGCAGGAGCCCGCGCTGCATCAGCGCATCCTCGACCAGATGGCCGCCCTGCAAAAAGCGGGCGAGCCGGAGCAGCAGATTATCGACACCATCCAGCCGCAGATCCTGCATCTGCAGATGTCGCGCCTGCAAAACGCCCCGGACGCCAACGTGGTGAACTACATGACCATCAACATGGAGCAGACCGCCGCCATCCAGAAGGTGAGCGACGACGCCTGCTTCCGCTTCCTCTACCCGATGGTGAAGGGCGGCATCAACCCAATGCGCATGCTGGATAAAGATCTGATGGCGCGGCGCATGCAGGCCGATGCCGACATGATGCGCGCGGCCTACGGCAAAAATCGCCACACCGTGACCCCGGCCGAACGCGAGGCGGCTGTCGAGGATGTGCGGCCGATTATGAAGGCGCTTGCCGATAAGTACGGCGAGGACATCCAGCTGCTGCAGATGCCGGAGAAGGCGGCGGGCAAAGAGAAGCTCTCCTGCGATATGGTGCAGGAGATGTGGGCGAAGGTGCTGGCGCTGCCGGAGCAGAAGGCAGCGAGGGTGATTCGGCTGGCGGTGTCTGAGCTGGACTGACGGTAGCGCTGGTTTTTTGGGCACTTAGCGCGGGTTTAGCGCGTCGTCGCTTGCATGGCGGCGCGCGACAGGTATAATCCACAACGTTTCCGCATCCCCTTCAGTGCCGAAGTGGCGAAATCGGTAGACGCAGTTGATTCAAAATCAACCGTAGAAATACGTGCCGGTTCGAGTCCGGCCTTCGGCACCATTAGTACTTCCAAGACCATCCGAGAAAGTTTTTATTTCTTTAAAATCAATGTGTGAAGAGATTTTTTGACATACCTCTATGCAGGGATTTTAACGTGCATGCTGGCAAACGACTTCCTTTTACGTATATTGTGTAAAAACTCCATTTGCATTCCGGCTAGCCAAGGCACGCGTTCTTGTTCCGTACAACACAGTCGTCTGATTCATACAGAAGTACTGCAATTTAATCGATAACTATTCCAAGCAAACTAGCGGAGAGCCTAAAGAAGTTGCTGGAGCAGTAGATTGCTTCTGGTCCAGCATGGCTTTGATGTTTCTGCTATGGAATTTGGTGGTAACGGTTCTGTCCACCTGCTACTTCAGCTTTGCCAGCCTTAAAGCTCTAAAAAATGTTCACGGTCGCTGAGCATTGCAATGTCATTAGGCTGAAGCTCTTTTAGAGTATATGTAACACTATTAAATCCAGGTAAAGCGCTCCAAACATTCGGATCACCAATGAAAAATATATTCTTTTTGGCGCGCGTTACAGCAACATTTAACAGATTCGGTTTGCTTGAGGCCCACTTAGCACCGCCATTATTTTCTTCGTCACATCCAAGGATGAAAATTACAATATCATTTTCTTTTCCCTGAAATGTATGCACTGTCCCAATACAATTTTTTTGCCATTGCTTAATACTTTTTGCCTTAATCAATGGTGAGGATTGTTGCCAGATTTGCAAGGGGCGTTGTGTTATAAGTTTAGATACTTCCGATTTCACCGCTTTAAAAGGGGTAATTACAAAAATTGACTCCAGAGGGACATTTTCATATAAAAGACGATCAAGTAATATAAGTAGGCTTTGCCCGTGGCTGTCCCGATACTGTCGTTCGCCCTGGCCGCCATTCGCAACGAGCCAGTGATTATCAAGATTTCCATTTACAAATTGACTACGAATTTTTGCAGCATCGAGACCATGGATCATTCGATTATTATAAGCGAGCTTGTTGGCTATGCTAAACATAGGCTCGATACAACGCCGATGCACCCATAATGGGATACCAATCCATATATTTTTATTCATTACTTCTAATTCACAACCCCAATGGTTAATGCGATCTGCCAGCTGCTGAACTGATAGTTTTGCAGGATTCCAGTCATCCGCTCGTTCTTGTAAAACATCTTCGCAGAGACGTTTAACCAAACTTGGCGAGGCAGTAAATACCGGCTCGATCTGTAATGGATCTCCTACGACTAATACACGTTTTGCTCGAAAAATGGCCCCAACAGCCTGTTGCGGAGATGCCTGACCTGCCTCATCAATCATTAACCATCCAATTTCTTCACTTTTCACTCCCGTCAACATTCGGCCGATAGAGGCAAAAGTAGTAGACAGTACAGGAACGAACATACATAGCGTTTGCCAGCATCGTAATGGGGTAGGGTGATGTTGAGGAGCGCTGAGAAATTTGTTTAGTGTAAAAATGAAACTCTTGAAACGCTTTATCTCCATTGCTTCATATAGCCATGCTTCATGTAAGCTCATCGCTGTCAGAAAAAGTTCTGAACGCAGACGATTTATCTCCTCATTTTGCCAGAATGCAGTACGTTGCAGATTTGCATCATCAATGGATAAATTATGGTTAGGGATAGCGATATTATGGAATCTATTTTGTAAATCATTTAATTTTTGCTCGCTTGTTGCTTTTTGTTTTTTTATTTCATTCAATCTAAACTCTATATCTCGGATTGCCGTTTGGTTTTTTATCAGCTCAATATTACTGTCCGCAACGTGCTGCATTTTCTCAATCAAATGTTTTGTCAACTCAACTAATTGCTGTTTTGTTTTATTTGTTAGATCTTTATAGGAATTTGTTTTTTTTCTATTAAATAGACGCGACAGAAATCCAGGTGCTTCGCTTTTTATGAGTTTTAACTGACGATTTGTATGATCGATTTTTTTGGAAATGATATCTCTTTCCAGTTCCAATTCATTGATTTTATTGAGGTCATTTTCGCGTTGGATTGTTTTTTTTCCAACTCAAAAGAAAGCTCAGTATAAGTATTGTCTGGTTTTTCATCCAAGAGCTTGCAGTAGGTTTCTAACAGTCTTTGCTCTTCTTCGACTTTACGAAGGGCATTGACAAAATGCTTTTTAGAATCAGCGAATGAAAGCTTATGTTGACACGCTTTCCATCGCCACAGGCTCAGGAAATTATCTTTATCTGAGCGCTGCGATTCAGATAAAGTATTGCGTAAGAAATGTTCATCAAATAATAGTCTTTGAGAAAAGTTTTCCCTATTATGCTTTTTCCCTAACGCCGCTGATACTAAGCCCCAACACAGTTTATCATCATCAAGTGGTCGAAAAATATTAAATTCTTTTTCATTGCCGCTTAATGATTTGTATTTTTTTCGTTTGCTTTTTGGTAAGTATTCGGCTGCAACTTGGTTAGCTGTAGCACAAATATATTCAAAGTTTTGAAAATTTTTCGCCAGGGAATTTTTTTGCGGTAACTCCTTTGAAATGTTTTCTACTGCCGAATTATTGGAAGACGCAATGATCATTTCGTACCCGGTTAATTCCGGGACGATAAAGCCCTGCTGATCTAATGTATCTTCAGCGTTGTCATATTTTGCAAGTACTTTCGCACGCTCAACTACATTATGTGCTACAAGATCTCGGAGAAGAGTCGTTTTTCCTGTGCCTGGAGGTCCATTGACAGATAAAAGGCCTCCATCTACAAGTTCTTCTACAGCTGTATTTATCGTAAATTGTTGCATTAGCGACATGGTATGATTTGGCTCTGAAGGCCATCGTCCTTGCGGCATTCTGCTTGGATGCAATTTATCAATAATTGAAGCAAGGCCCCCTTTTGAGTATAGGTCTGGCTTTCTATTTATCCCTTGAGAAAGATAACTATTAAGAGCTTTCCCCTTGTTATGCCGTAGTTCCTCAATAGTGCTTTCCAGGTCTTCGAAATAGAAACTATTTAGGATGGGGAGTGAAAATATTTTTTCTGCTTCATCCTCATCTAATTCATCCTGTTGAGATTTTTCTCTGGTTGCATTACTCTCAAACCATTCAATTTGTATTGCATATTGCCATTCAGGCCTAAAATCAGCCCACTCAACTAAATGTGTTAGCAGTAGCGTAATGATGTCACTAGAGCGTAATACACCAGGACCCTCTTTTTGTGCTGGTTTTAGTGTATTCCTGAACATACTGAGCGTATCGGCAAGTTGCCTGCAGTCCGTGGCAAATATCTTTGATTCAAGCTTCTGGAATCGCTCATTTTTTAAATGCCCAAGAGCCCAGGGGAGTGAGCTAACTGATAACTTATCTAGGGCTGGTACGCCTTCATTATTTAACTGTACTTTGGCAAAACATGTCATTCCTTCCTGATTCAGTCGCTGCTCGCACTCTTCATCATGGTTGTCACCTAATATTTCTCGGCTAATTTCGTTCGCAATGCTTTTGTCAAAGATACCAATATGTAGAGTAAAGTTAGATTTAAGCGGGATTTGTTGTTGTTGACATAATTCCTCTGAATGCCACGGAAGTAAAATATCACCATATTTGATGAGTTTCTCAAGAGAAATTCTCAGGAAACTCTCTTTATGCTCAAGAGTGTAAGGGTGAAAAAATTCAATACGTTGCCATGCTCGTAATATATCATGTTGTTGAGATGTTCTGGCCATCTTAGCCCTTTTATTTCTACAATTTCTATTTAGGCTGTTAAGATTACTCTCTTCTGCAATGTTTGTGTAGAGCCAGACTACTCTTGGTGGAGCAAAAAATTAACTGAACCCAACCTGAGGTGCAACTAAAGCGCTGCGAGGCTGGTTAGTTGGAAGAGCTATATTAGAAGGTACGTATTGCGGCTTCGTGAACGAACGAAATTAATGCTAGCTTAGGGGTAAGCTTATGCAGAATAGCTTCGCAGAAGTGAACAAGCAGATATAACGTATAAATGATTAACTCCCGGTAAAGTGCTTCTCATCATGCTAAAGTAGCGGCCAGAAGCTGATTCAAAAGGGCAAACTATGACATGGAAAATGTGGATGATCCGCGGTGATGGCGGAAAATTGTACGATGACTTCAGGGACAAACAGGTTGTTGCAATCGGCTGGTCGCAGCTCGCTCCCTATGTGAAACCGGGATGCTCAAGAGAGCAGTTGTTTACCCGGTATCAGGAGCTTGAGCCACAGACTAAGCCAGGCACAGTTCGTTCCGGTGCTTCCCAGGTCTGGCGCTTTGTGAATGAGATGCAGAAAGGTGACTGGGCTATCACTTATTCACCTTCTAATCGGACTTATTTGATAGGGAAAATCGCCTCAGATTTTGAGTTTCATGCCGAGTGGCTTGAAGATGGCATGGGCATCGCTCGTAAAGTGAAGTGGAACGCGGAAGAGATTAAGCGCGATAGTCTGAGCGATGCAACCAGAAACACCCTTGGCTCTACGCTAACGGTTTTTCAGGTGCCTGATTTTGCAGTGAATGAATTAGTGCAGGGCAAAAAGCCTGTCTCAGATGTTGTGCCGGAAGTACCTGTTTCAGATGGAGAGGATGAGGTTGTTTCTAATCCTCTGCGCGACATGGAGATGATCGCTTTTGAAGGTATCAAGGATCGTATCAACCGTCTCGACTGGGATGAGATGCAGA
The DNA here is from genome assembly GCF_003331015.1 of Enterobacter sp. GER_MD16_1505_Eko_090. Classification (NCBI taxonomy): domain Bacteria; kingdom Pseudomonadati; phylum Pseudomonadota; class Gammaproteobacteria; order Enterobacterales; family Enterobacteriaceae; genus Enterobacter; species Enterobacter sp. GER_MD16_1505_Eko_090. The sequence goes on from NZ_PUQF01000014.1 coordinate 145,888, forward strand.
ATCTGGTCGCTGGCGTGTTACGCAGCATGGGATATAACACTCAGGTATCGCCTGCAGGTGCTGACCGTGGGAAAGATATCATTGTGTTACCAACGGTGCAAAACTGATCCACCCCAGCGGTTGAAAATTGATCCAGGGGTTAATCTGCTCCTCTGAATACA
>NZ_PUQF01000015.1:0-145811 GCF_003331015.1 Enterobacter sp. GER_MD16_1505_Eko_090
TCGTCCGAGGACGTTAAGAATCCATGTCACTTTGAGTGCCCACACAGATTGTCTGATAAATTGTTAAAGAGCAGTGCAACGCGGCTTTCGCTCACCGTTGCGAGGTGGCGTATATTACGCTTTCCTCTTTCAGAGTCAACCCGTTATTTCAGGATTTTTTCTCTTCAACCGACCGCGTTGTCTGTGAAGTGATTCACATCCGCCGTGTCGATGGAGGCGCATTATAGGGAGTTCGCGAACGACCGCAACCGAAAAGTTGCAAAAAAATGACTGACTGCTGCATTCCCCAGCAAAACCCCGCCTTATACCCATTTATGCACAAAGTTATCCACAATTCTGCACGGATCCCAATGCGATCCCACGAACTGAGCGGGAAGATCAACTATACTGGCGGCAAATACTCTTCTCTGTGCAGGCCGCTTCATGACCACACAACGCCTCACCCGTGACTGGCGTCTCCCTACCGCTGGGTTGATGCTGCTGGCAATTCTCTTTGCCGGTTTTACCCTGCATGCGCACTGGAACGCCTTTATCCAGTGGTGTCTCGCCACCCAAATTACCCTGCACCGCTATCTGGTGATGTACCTGCTGCAGCTAAATAACCACCAGTACAGCGGCGGATTATGGTTGTTAACGGGGGCTTTCCTTTATGGCGTACTCCACGCCATTGGCCCCGGGCACGGAAAATTCATTGTGACGACCTATCTGACTACCAATAAGGAAAGCGAGCTGGCCGCCCGGGTCGTCCCTTTCCTGGGCAGCCTGATGCAGGGCGTCAGCGCCATTCTGTTTGTCTTTATCCTGGCGGTAGGATTTAACCTCGCCTCTGGGGATATCAGTACCAGCCGCTGGTATGTGGAGAAGATCAGCGCAGTGCTTATTGGCGCATTCGGCGCATTCGTCATTTACCGGGCGCTGAAGAGCCTGCGCCCGCGCAGGATGTCTGTCTCTGCCATTAAGCCCCTTCATCAGCACGACGAACACTGTGGCTGCGGTCATCACGGCGTAGGTGCAGACCTGACGCAGGGCGACTGGAAAACCCGTCTGGGCGTGATACTGGCGATTGGCGCACGCCCGTGCAGCGGGGCAATCATGATCCTGATGTTCTCCAACGCGCTGGGCATCGTAACCTGGGGGATGGCCGCAGTCATGACTATGTCGCTGGGAACCGCGCTCTCTATTATGGGGCTTTCATTGGCTGTACGTTACGCCCGCGAACGCACGGTGGCCTGGTTCGGAGAAAGCGCCTCGTTAAAATGGCTGGTGCCGACCGTCAAAATAGCCGGAGGGATAGTCCTGATCCTGTTCGCGACGGTGCTGTTCCTGACGGTGATCCCCATCAGCGCCAATGGCGACTACATCGCCGCAGGATGCTAATAAAAGAAAACCCGCCAGCGGCGGGTTTTTTGTTACTCGTTGATGCGTGGATGCTGATCCACCAGTCGGGAACGTTTTTTCTGCAGTTCTTCAATCTCGGCGTCAATATCCTCAATCTTCTGCTCTACATTATCGTAGTGCTCACGGAGGATCTCTTTCGCTTCCTGGATATCCGATGCCGCAGGCGTTGCGCCTTTCAGAGGGCGATTCGCCGTCTCCTTCATGGTAATACCGGTAATCAAACCAATCACCGCGATCACCATCAGGTAATAAGCAGGCATCATCAGGTTCTGCGTGCTCTCCACCAGCGAGGCGGCAAGCGTCGGGGTCAGACCGGCAATCAGCACCGAGATGTTGAAGGCCGCGGCCAGCGCGCTGTAGCGAATATGGGTCGGGAACATCGCGGGCAGCGTTGAGGCCATCACCCCGATAAAGCAGTTAAGGATCACCGCCAGCATCAGCAGACCGGCAAAAATCAGCCCCAGTACATTACTGTTGATCAGAATAAATGCCGGGATGGCGAGGGCAAACAGCGCAACGCTTCCCAGAATAATGAACGGTCGACGACCAAAGCGGTCACTCAACAGGCCCATAATCGGCTGCACAAACAGCATACCCACCATGATGGCGATAATGATCAGCACACCGTGATCTTCCGAGTAGTGCAGGTTATGCGACAGATAGCTCGGCATGTAGGTCAGCAGCATGTAATAGGTCACGTTGGTGGAGATCACCAGACCGATACAGACCAGCAGGCTTCGCCAGTGCTTAGTGGCAATCTCTTTGAACGATACCTTCGGACCGTCCTGCAGCCCTTCGCGGTCACCCTGCTCCAGCTTATCAACGTGCTGCTGGAACGCAGGCGTCTCTTCAAGCGCATGACGCAGGTAGAGACCAATGATCCCCAGCGGCAGTGCCAGGAAGAATGGGATACGCCAGCCCCAGTCGAGGAAGTTCTCTTCCCCCACCACGGTTGAAATCAGGACCACCACACCCGCGCCCAGGACAAAACCGGCAATGGAGCCGAAGTCCAGCCAGCTTCCCATAAACCCGCGCTTACGGTCAGGAGAATACTCGGCAACGAAGATCGAGGCGCCAGTATATTCACCGCCCACGGAGAAGCCCTGTGCCATCTTACAGATCAGCAGCAGAATCGGTGCCCAAATGCCGATAGTGGCGTAAGACGGTATAAGGCCGATACAGAATGTACTGATCGACATAATGACGATGGTGATAGCCAGGATCTTCTGACGACCATATTTATCACCGAGCATACCGAAGAACAGACCACCCAGCGGGCGAATCAGGAAGGGAACGGAGAACGTACCCAGTGCCGCAATCATCTGCAGGCTGGGATCGGCCCCGGGGAAAAACACTTTACCTAACGCATAGGCCACAAAGCCGTAGACACCAAAATCGAACCATTCCATCGCATTACCGAGCGAGGCTGCGGTAATCGCTTTACGCAGTTTGGCGTCATCAATAATGGTGACGTCGCGAAGCGTGATGGGTTTAATCTTTTTCCTTCTCAGCATAGCTATCCTCGTTGACTCGGCCCTGTCTGTTTCACAGTCCAGCGTGCGTTCTGTGAACCATGGGATCCGCTCCATGCGAATCGCCTTATTCAAGCGTAGCAGGTTTACTTACATTGACGTTTTACGTCGATACAACCGAACCTGTTGACGCCTGTCTGGGCAGTTAATGACCTTTTTACCCTACCAGCGTTTATATTTGTGATCAACTTCACACATATTTCAGCGTCAGGTCAACTCAGTCCAGTATTTGTCAATCAGTGCAAATAAGCCCTTTCTCATCCCCGCCTCATGAGCACTCTCACGCACGTCATGAGTTCTTTCGCAACAAAAAAACAAACCACGTTTACTCACATTCAATTTACATAAATTTTCTTCATCGTGAAGCCGCCGATAGTTTTACATTGAATATGTGACAAAGATAACTAAAACGATGTTTTATTTTGATTGAATCAATATTCCAATGATCGCATGATAAATCCGAATACAGCATTTCATGTGTTTTCCAATGAAGTTAATCGAGAGAAAACAATTATTTTCCTGGCGGGATTATCGAGAAACGCCACTCAAAAACAAATGCCAATCAATTGAATTTATTGACTAATTTTTAACACCGAACGCCCGTCCTGCGGGGTCAGATGTGAGGATTGTCCATGAAGATTAAAGCCACGATAGAACGCATACCCGGCGGTATGATGCTGGTTCCGCTGGTGCTGGGCGCCATCCTGAATACCCTTGCCCCTGATACCGGGGCTTATTTTGGTGGTTTCACAAAAGGCATGATAACGGGCACGGTTCCAATTCTTGCCGTCTGGTTTTTTTGTATCGGTGCATCCATTAATTTGCGGGCGACAGGTACCGTATTACGGAAATCCGGCACGCTGGTAATAACCAAAATAGCGGTAGCCTGGGCGGTGGCAATGATATGCGCGATGTTCATCCCGGAGAATGGAATTCAGACCGGGTTCTTCGCGGGGTTATCGGTGCTGGCGATTGTCTCCGCGATGGATATGACTAACGGCGGATTGTACGCCAGCCTGATGAACCAGTACGGGACGAAAGAAGAGTCCGGCGCATTTGTCTTGATGTCTCTCGAATCAGGCCCGCTGATGACGATGCTGATCCTGGGGTCTGCTGGCCTGGCCTCTTTTGAACCCCACCACTTTGTCGGCGCAATCCTGCCCTTCCTGATCGGCTTTGCCCTTGGCAACCTCGATCACGATCTGCGTGATTTCTTCAGCAAAGCCACGCCGGTGCTGATCCCGTTCTTCGGCTTTGCGCTGGGGAACACCATCAACCTGAAGGTTATCCTTGATACCGGCCTGCTGGGTATTGTGCTGGGTGTCGCCGTAATCGTCATTACCGGTATTCCGCTGATTGTTGCCGACCGCGTGATCGGGGGAGGAAACGGCACGGCGGGCGTCGCCGCCTCTTCAGCCGCAGGCGCTGCCGTCGCCAACCCGGTGATTATTGCCCAGATTAACCCGGCCTTCGAACCGGTAGCCGCTTCAGCGACGGCGCTGGTTGCCGCCAGCGTGATTGTCACTGCGCTACTGGTGCCGATCATCACGGCGCTATATGCGAAACGCTACGCCAATGCCCCCGAGCAAAATATCGAACGAAAAGCGGTCGAACTCCGCCATTAACACACTGCACCAAACCATCCCCTCTTCCCTGCGGGGAGAGGGTGAGGGGTAAGGGATTTACCCAAAAATCTCTTCTACCATCCCGTCCACCAGCCGTTTTGCCGAACAGAGCCTCGGCATCCCCAGTGCGACGGTCTGCCAGTTTTGCGTCACTGACCAGCTCACCGGATGCTTATCCGCCTGACACCAGTCCCCCAGCCAGCCCAGCATGTCTTTATGATCGATAGTTCCGGGAGAAGCAGGCGCTGTCAGCCACTGGTGATAAAAATGGCGGGTCGTGGGTGAGGCATTAATGCCCTGCGCCAGATAGTTAGCCGCCATGCTGCGCAGGTTATCCTTAAGCATGGCCGCCACATCTTCTTTCGCGAGGCGGCAAGCGTCGCCAAATGCTCCCCAGCGCAGCTCTTCCAGAACGATAAAACAGCGCCCGGCCAGCGACCAGCCATCATAATGTCCGGCCCGCCAGCGGGTAAAAATTTGCTCACTGTGCTCACCCGCCTGCACCGTTAGCCCGCGCTGGGTCAGCGCCTTTTCTTTCCAGGCTGCGCGTTGGGTAAAATGAGACACGAGATCGGCGTACTGCTGCGTCAGTCCGGGAGACTGCAGGGTGCGTGGGTGAGTCTGCTGACGCAGCGCAATCAGCTTCTCTGCCATCAGCGTCAGCGCGAGATGGCCCGGATCAAGCATCCCGGCCAGCTTTTCCGCCAGCCCCAGGCGCAGCGCCGCATTTTCATTGAGCATCCCCGCCATCGCCCAAGGGCGTAGCCGGGTATGCGTCATGATTTCCTGCGTCAAACGCTCGCGAAACTGCAGCTGCTGTGGTCCCAGGCGAGGATGACGCGCCGCGTCTCCCCCCTGCACCAGATCGACCATAAATTTTGGATTAATACACTCCAGCGTTCGCCCGGGGCCGTCCAGTAGTGGTGTTGTCATGGTTGCTCTGCCGCGAATAGAGTTTGAATATCATCGCGTAACAGTCGGGTATCTTCCTGTATCCACGTCGCAGTAGTGATGCTTTGCTTCAACAACTGGCAGAGCGCTCGGGTTGAGTGCTCATTTTGCTGACGCACTGCGAGGCTATCACGCAAGCTTTCCTGTAACCCGGTCAGGCACAACGAAAATTCTGCAAAGAACGTCGCCATTCCTGCCGTAACAGAGACATCGACCTGCGCGGACAAAGCTTTACGTATTTGTTCACAAAACTGATCAATATGTTGCTTAAATTTGTCATGTAGCTGCGCAATGTCGATAACATAGCGCGTGCGCGTTTCCACATACTCGTCCCAGCCCCAGCCAGGATTATTGAGCCAGCGAGAGACCGTTTCACGCATGCTGCTCCCGCCGGAAGGTGGGGCGGCCCGGCTGTCGTCCTGCGCAATCGCATCGTTAAACAGCGCTCGCGTATTGAAGTTAAGCTGGCTTGCCTGAAACGCCGGGAAGCTGATGCGCGCCCGAAAACCCGCATGGCTCAGATGCTCTTTAATACGCGTTTCGATGGGACGCATGGCTTCGTTAAGAGAACGCGCCAGCGTGGACTCCAGCTGATCGAAGCGTAACGCCAGCTCCCGGCCGATCTTCGTCTGGGCATCCAGCATCACCCGCTCGCAGGAGGCGCGTAATTTACTCAGCGCAATCTGCGCCTGCCCTTCATCGTCCAGCACCAGCTGCTTCACCCTCTCACCGCGAAGTTGCTGCCGTTCGGTGCCTGCCGAATCAAGAATCGGGAGCGTGCTGAACACCTGGTCAATCGCCTGGTGAAGCGCGGTTTTTTGGGATCCCATAAAGTCCGCGGTGGCGTTCAGCGCTTCCTCAACCTCGTGTTTCACCTCATCGCTCACCACGCGCTGACGCGTCTGCAAAAGCGCCATGTCCTCTTCCAGACGTGCGATATTCAGCTCCAGCGCCTCAAAGGCCACCGTCAGCCCCTGATAGCGGAAATCGAGATACTCGCGGGCGTTTTGCGCGTAGTTGAGAAGCTTATGCGAGGCCGAACGCAGCGCGTAGAGCGAGGCATTGGCATAGGCGGCGTAAATCAGTTTCCGTATCGGTTGCTCGAAGAGCGAATCTTCCCAGAGCAAATCGGCAGAATGTCGGATATGGTCGATATCGTCCAGGTCCGCCGTACGCCAGCGACGTCCGAGTGCGGCTTCGGCAAAATCCTGCACCCAGGGTTGCTCCTGATGATCCGGCAGTCGTCCATGCGAACCTAGCTCATAGCGCGCGCGGTTCGCCAGATACGCCCACATGGACGACACGGGGTAAATCTGGCCAGGCGAAATATTGCCTTTCATTAAGGTGCCGGAGATCATCGCCCGAATCTGTTCTTCATCATCGCTATTGCGATCTTTCTGATCGAATTTATTGACCAGCGCATACAGCGGCACCGATTTTCCCGCCGCGGAAATCGCCTGGCGGACTTCTTCATCAGAAATGGATTTAAGCTGGGTATAATCCATCACGGCCAGCACCGCCGATGCGCGGGACAACTGCTCGCTGAGCATTTTTTGCAGATGCGGCTGTCCGGCCTCGTTCGGCCCGGGCGTATCGAGCAGCGTCAGCTGCCCGAGGTGGGCATCCAGGCCCGCAAGATGCACGAACTCCACTTCAATCACCGGGATATGTTCAATAGCCGTATATTCAGAGAACGGAAACTCCACACCCAGCGCCTGGGAAAGTCTCACCAGATCGTTGAGGCTTTTCAGACAATGAAATATCGGCTGCGCGCCCAGGTGATGCTTCTCAAACGCTTCCCCTTTTTCAATGCGCTCCAGCAGCGTATTCATGTCTTTATCAATTTCCAGACGCTGAGCCAGCTTCCCGCGGTCGTAATCACAGAGCTGTTTCTGAAGCAGTTGGATCAATTCATCAATCGGGGAGGCATGAGAGAAATGCAGCACCGGTTCCTTCTGACCCGGCGTGTGGCGAATCAACGTCGGAAGCGCCGTCATTGGACGATTGCGGTTCGGCAACACTTCGGTACCCACAATCGCATTAATGGTGGTCGATTTCCCCGCTTTCATGGTGCCAACAATGGCCAGGACCATTTCCAGCCGGGTTATTTTGCGTAATTCATTATTCAGCATCGCCTGCTGGGCATCGACACCGCGCGCGCTAAAATGCAAAGGTAAAACGTTGTTTGTTTCGCCAGTAATAGCAGCCTCTGTGCTCTCCAGCATCTCAGTGGGCATTGATTTCAACGTATCAAGATTTTGCAGGGCAAGCTGTAACAAACGCTCGGCTTCCTGGCTTAATTCAAAAATGGTCTGTGTGTGCATGATAAAAGCCTTTCCTTAACGCAAATTTATTACTTTTATTAAGCCACTGGTTTTTATTATGTTGTTCAGGCTTATATGATCACGTGTGGAAAACATGTTCGCCGAAATATAACTGATTGAAGATAATCAGGAATAATTCCCTATCCTTGCATGGCGTGTAGAACTCTTCTCCAGGCCTGATAGCCAAAAGAAAAAAGCGTAGCCCATTTTTAAGAAACTTCAGGATATATCACCATTATTTACCCACCTAAAAAGAGAGGTAATGCACCACTGCCATAAGATATGTATGGCAGCAAAGTCCGGAGATAAATAACAATGTGTCGCTTCACCTTATCCGAAATGGCAGAGCGTAGCAATTTGCTGCAATAAAATATTCGATATATTTATCGTCATTTCTTCCCACCGTGTTAATGGACATAAGCTTCGCGTAACTGACTGACAGAACGTGTCACTCCCGATACGCTTTTTGGCTTTTTTAATTCACAATATCACCGACAACGGTGTGGATTTGCGCTATACTTGCCGCCTTTTTCGGCACCCTGCCGTCATTTAGCTGGCACTTTCCAGCGCGTTTACACTTTTGAGGATACCGATATGTCTCTCCCACACTGCCCAAAATGCAATTCTGAATACACCTATGAAGATAATGGCATGTTCATCTGCCCGGAATGCGCTCATGAATGGAATGATGCCGAGCCGGCTCAGGATGCTGATGCGCTCATCGTAAAAGATGCGAACGGCAATCTGCTGGCAGACGGTGACAGCGTTACCGTCGTTAAGGACCTGAAGGTGAAAGGCAGTTCTTCCATGCTGAAAATCGGCACCAAAGTGAAGAATATCCGTCTGGTTGAAGGCGATCATAATATCGACTGCAAAATTGACGGCTTCGGTCCAATGAAACTGAAATCTGAGTTCGTGAAAAAGAACTGATTTTCCACCTGTACGCCCGGTAAGCGAAGCGCCACCGGGCGCTTTTGCCGGATGCGCTACGCTTATCCGGCCTACAAAAAAAGAACTAAACTTAACGGGCTTTTCTTTCGTGAGGTAAAGATTATGCCGTTAAGTCCCTACATCTCTTTCGCCGGCAACTGCGCTGAGGCCACCGCCTTTTACCAGCAAGCCGTCGGCGCAGAACTTCTCTATAAAATTACCTTCGGCGAAATGCCAAAAAGCGATAACAGCGAAGAAGGCTGTCCGTCCGGTATGCAGTTTCCGGATTCGGCTATCGCCCACTCCAACGTCCGCATTGCGGGCAGCGATATCATGATGAGCGACGGGATGCCGCCCGGCAGCAACGCGCAGTACGCGGGCTTTACGCTGGTTCTCGACACGCAGGATGTGTCAGAAGGCAAGCGCTGGTTCGACAACCTTGCCGATGGCGGGAATATCGACATGGCGTGGCAGGAGACCTTCTGGGCGCACGGTTTCGGTAAAGTCACCGACAAATACGGCGTGCCGTGGATGATTAACGTCGTCAAGCAACAAACGTCGTAGGCAGGACACGCGCAGCGCAGCCGGCAACAGCGACCGGTGGCGCTGCGCTGACCGGGCCTACTGTGATTGTCATCAAACTCCGCTCAACTCTTCAAACTCCCGCAACCTGCACTTAACCCAAATGTCACATTGATGCGCCAGCATGAGGCCACATTTATCGTGAGGCCCAGCACATGCAAACTGTCATCCGCGTCGAGAAACTGAGCAAGACCTTCAATCATAACAAGGCTCTGCATGCCGTTGATCTGACCGTCCGGCAGGGCGACATGGTGGCGCTTCTCGGGCCTTCCGGCTCGGGTAAATCCACCCTTCTGCGCCATTTGAGCGGGCTTATCACCGGCGATAAAACGCCGGAAAGCCACGTCGAGCTGCTGGGTAATACCGTACAGCGCGCCGGGCGTCTGGCGAGCGATATCCGCAAGAGCCGCGCCCAGACGGGCTACATCTTCCAGCAGTTCAACCTGGTAAACCGCCTGACGGTGCTGGAGAACGTGCTGATTGGCGCGCTCGGCAGCACCCCGTTCTGGCGCACCTGTCTGCGCTGGTTCACCCCTTCCCAGAAGCAGGAAGCTTTACAGGCGCTGACCCGCGTCGGCATGGCGCATTTCGCCCACCAGCGCGTCTCCACCCTGTCCGGTGGACAACAGCAGCGCGTGGCGATTGCGCGCGCGCTGATGCAAAAAGCGCAAATCATTCTTGCTGACGAACCCATCGCCTCGCTGGACCCGGAGTCCGCCCGCATCGTGATGGAGACCCTGCGCGACATTAACCAGAACGACGGCATTACCGTGGTGGTCACGCTCCATCAGGTGGATTACGCCCTGCGCTACTGCGAACGCATCGTCGCCCTGCGTCAGGGGCACGTGTTCTTTGATGGCGCGAGCCATCAGTTTGATAACGAACGTTTTGACCATCTCTACCGCAGCATTAACCGCGTCGAAGAGAACGCGCAGGCTGCTTAATTAAACCCGATCCGAGGAAAGTACATGAGCTACAAAGCCGTTGCCGCGCTGGCCTTTACCAGCATGTTCAGCCTCAGCACCCTGTTAAGCCCGGCGTATGCGGAAGAGCAGGAAAAAGCGCTGAACTTCGGCATTATTTCGACGGAATCACAGCAAAACCTGAAACCTCAGTGGGAACCGTTCCTGAAAGATATGGAAACCAAGCTGGGGATCAAAGTGAACGCCTTCTTCGCCCCGGACTACGCGGGCATCATCCAGGGGATGCGCTTTAACAAAGTGGACATCGCCTGGTACGGCAACCTCTCCGCCATGGAAGCGGTGGACCGCGCGAACGGCCAGGTCTTTGCCCAGACCGTCGCGGCAGATGGCTCCCCGGGCTACTGGAGCGTACTGATCGTCAACAAAGACAGCCCGATCAACAACCTCAACGACATGCTCGCCAAACGCAAAGAGCTAACCTTCGGCAACGGCGATCCGAACTCCACCTCGGGTTACCTGGTCCCTGGCTACTACGTCTTCGCCAAAAACAACGCCTCCGCCAGCGACTTCAAGCGCACGGTAAACGCCAGCCATGAAACCAACGCTCTGGCCGTGGCCAACAAGCAGGTGGACGTTGCCACCAACAACACCGAGAACCTCGACAAGCTGAAGACGTCCGCACCGGACAAGCTGAAAGAGATCAAGGTTATCTGGAAATCCCCGCTGATCCCCGGCGACCCGATAGTGTGGCGTAAAAACCTGTCCGAAAGCACCAAGGACAAGGTGTACGACTTCTTTATGACCTACGGCAAAACGCCGGAAGAGAAAGCAGTTCTGGAACGTCTGGGCTGGGCACCGTTCCGCCCGTCAAGCGACCTGCAGCTGGTGCCGATTCGCCAGCTGGCGCTGTTTAAAGAGATGCAGGGCGTGAAGGACAACAAAGGCCTGAAGGACGAGGAGAAGACCAGCAAAGTGGCCGCGATTCAGGCCCAGCTTGAAGACCTCGACCGCCTGACCGCCGCGCTCGGCGCGATGACCAGCGTGAATAAAGCGGTGCAGTAACGCTTTTCGCCCGGTGGCGCTGCGCTTACCGGGCCTACATTTTGGATCGTAGGCCGGATAAGCGTAGCGCCATCCGGCACACAAAGACCTGCGGAGTTACACATGCAAACCATCACCCTCCCGCCGCCGAAGCGCAGCTGGTTCTCGCTCATAAGCTGGGCCATCCTGCTGGCGGTGCTGGTTATCTCCTGGAAGGGCGCGGAAATGGATCCGCTGCTGCTCTTCAAAGACGCGGGCAATATGGCGACCTTCGCTGCCGACTTCTTCCCGCCGGACTTCAGCCAGTGGCAGGACTACCTCAGTGAAATGGCGGTCACCCTGCAAATCGCCGTCTGGGGCACCGCGCTGGCCGTTATTCTCTCCATTCCGTTTGGCCTGATGAGCGCTGAAAACATCGTGCCGTGGTGGGTATACCAGCCCATGCGCCGCCTGATGGACGCCTGTCGTGCGATCAACGAAATGGTCTTTGCGATGCTGTTCGTGGTCGCCGTCGGCCTCGGTCCGTTCGCGGGCGTCATGGCGCTGTTCATTCACACCACCGGCGTGCTCTCCAAGCTGCTTTCCGAGGCGGTCGAAGCCATCGAGCCCGGTCCGGTGGAAGGCATTCGCGCCACCGGCGCCAATAAAATCGAAGAGATCCTCTACGGCGTCCTGCCGCAGGTGATGCCGCTCCTGATCTCCTACTCCCTGTACCGCTTTGAGTCCAACGTCCGCTCCGCCACCGTCGTCGGCATGGTCGGCGCAGGCGGGATTGGCGTCACCCTGTGGGAAGCGATTCGCGGTTTCCAGTTCCAGCAAACCTGCGCCCTGATGGTGCTCATCATCGTCACCGTCAGCCTGCTGGATTTCCTCTCTCAACGTTTGCGTAAGCACTTCATCTGAGAAGCGAGGCTTTGTTTTCTATGCACTTATCCAGACATCCGACCAGTTACCCCACCCGCTGGCAAGAGATCGCGGCAAAGCTCGAAGTGGAGCTTCGCACGCACTACCGCTGCGGAGACTACCTTCCTGCCGAGCAGCAGCTTGCTGACCGCTATGAGGTGAACCGACACACCCTGCGCCGCGCCATTGACCAGCTGGTCGAGCGCGGCTGGGTCCAGCGCCGTCAGGGCGTGGGCGTGCTGGTGCTGATGCGCCCGTTCGACTACCCGCTTAACGCCCAGGCGCGCTTTAGCCAGAACCTGCTGGATCAGGGCAGCCACCCGACCAGCGAAAAGCTGCTCTCGGTGCTGCGTCCGGCCTCCAGCCACGTGGCGGACGCGCTGGGTATTCAGGAGGGCGACAACGTCATCCACCTGCGCACGCTGCGCCGGGTCAACGGCGTCGCGGTGTGCCAGATCGATCACTACTTCGCGGACCTCACCCTCTGGCCGGTGCTGCAGAATTTCTCCAGCGGATCGCTGCATGATTTTCTCCAGAATGCGACAGGCATTGCGCTGAAACGCACCCAGACGCGCATCAGCGCCCGCCGCGCGCAGGCGAAAGAGAGCAAGGTGCTGGAGATCCCCAATATGGCCCCGCTGCTCTGCGTGCGCACCCTCAACCACCGTGACGGCGAGATAGACGCGACGGAATACTCCGTCAGCCTGACCCGCGCCGACATGATCGAATTCACCATGGAGCACTGAATGCACTTCGACACCGCCACCCGACAGCGCTGGATGCGCGTGCTGGCCCACAGCCAGCCTGCTGCGCTGGCTGCCCGCATGAACGCCCTTGCCCTGGCTCCCGGGTACGACCTCCTCCGCGCGCCGGAGATCGGCCTCGTTCAGATCCAGGCGCGCATGGGCGGCACCGGCGAGCGCTTCTTCGCCGGGGACGCCACCCTCACCCGCGCAGCGATCCGCCTGCACAGCGGCACGCTGGGCTACGGCTACGTGCTGGGGCGTGATAAAGCGCACGCCGAGCGCTGCGCGGTCATCGACGCGCTTTTACAGGAACAACCGCATTTCCAGACGCTGATGGAAACCCTTATTTCCCCGCTGGAGGCCGACCGCGCCGCACGTCTTGCCGCGCGTCAGGCCGAAGTGAATACCAGCCGGGTCGACTTCTTTACGCTCGTTCGCGGAGACAACGCATGACGCTTCAACCTGCTTTTACCCTGGCCGTCCAGGATGCCCAACACAGTTTTCGTCGCCTGCTGAAGGCCATGAGCGAGCCGGGCGTGATTGTCTCGCTGCACCAGCTCTCTCAGGGCTGGCTGCCGCTGAACCTGGCGACAACCAGCGTGCTGCTCACCCTGGCCGACAACGATACCCCGGTATGGCTTTCGGGCGCGCTGTCGAACGATATCGCCAACCAGAACCTGCGTTTTCACACCGGCGCCCCGCTTGTTGAACAGCCGCAGCAGGCAATCTTTGCCGTGGCCGACGAACAAATCAGCCATGAACAGCTGAATGCCCTGAGCGAAGGCACCGCCGTCGCCCCGGAAACCAGCGCCACGCTGATTTTGCAGGTCGCCAGCCTGAGCGGCGGCCGCATGCTGCGCCTGACGGGCGCAGGCATCGCCGACGAGCGCATGGTCGCGCCGCAGCTGCCGGAGTGCATCATTCACGAGCTGACCGAGCGCCCGCACCCGTTCCCGCTGGGCATTGACCTGATCCTGACCTGCGGCGAGCGCCTGCTGGCCATCCCGCGGACCACCCACGTGGAGGTGTGCTGATGTACGTTGCCGTCAAAGGGGGCGAGAAGGCCATCGCCGCCGCCCATGCGTTGCAGGCGCACAGACGACGGGGCGATGAACAGCTCCCCGAGCTGAGCGTCGCCCAGATTGAACAGCAGCTTAATCTCGCCGTCGATCGGGTGATGACCGAGGGCGGTATCGCCGACCGCGAGCTGGCGGCGCTGGCCCTCAAGCAGGCCAGCGGCGATAACGTGGAAGCCATCTTCCTGCTGCGCGCCTACCGCACCACGCTGGCGAAGCTGGCGGTCAGCGAACCCATCAACACGGCACAGATGCGCCTGGAGCGTCGCATTTCTGCCGTTTATAAAGACATTCCCGGCGGCCAGCGGCTCGGCCCTACCTATGACTACACCCATCGCCTGCTGGATTTTACCCTGCTGGCGAACGGCGAGGCGCCACGACTCAGCACCTCTGACGCCGAACAGGAACCGTCTCCGCACGTCTTCAGCCTGCTGGCGAAACAGGGCCTGGCGAAGGCGGAAGAGGACTCCGGCGCGCAGCCGGATGACATCACCCGCACGCCGCCGGTTTACCCGTGCTCGCGCTCGTCCCGCCTGCAGCAGCTGATGCGCGGCGACGAAGGCTATCTGCTGGCGCTGGCCTACTCCACCCAGCGTGGCTACGGGCGCAACCACCCGTTTGCCGCCGAAATTCGCAGCGGCTATATCGACGTCGAAATCGTGCCGGAAGAGCTGGGTTTTGCCGTAAACGTCGGCGAACTACTGATGACCGAGTGTGAAATGGTGAACGGTTTTGTCGCGCCCGAAAATGAAGACCCGCACTTTACCCGCGGCTACGGGCTGGTGTTTGGCCTCGGCGAACGCAAGGCGATGGCCATGGCGCTGGTCGACCGCGCCCTGCAGGCACCGGACTACGGCGAGCACGTTGCTGGCCCGGCGCAGGACGAAGAGTTTGTGCTGGCCCACGCGGATAACGTCGAGGCCGCGGGCTTTGTCTCGCACCTCAAGCTGCCGCACTACGTCGATTTCCAGGCCGAACTGGAACTGCTGAAACGCCTGCAACGGGAGCGCGCCAATGACTAACTTAAGCGGCTACAACTTTGCCTATCTGGACGAGCAAACCAAACGCATGATCCGGCGCGCCATCTTAAAAGCGGTGGCGATTCCTGGCTATCAGGTGCCGTTCGGCGGCCGAGAAATGCCGATGCCCTACGGCTGGGGGACGGGCGGCATCCAGATTACCGCCAGCGTGATCGGCGAGGCGGACGTGTTGAAAGTCATCGACCAGGGCGCGGACGACACCACCAACGCCGTATCGATCCGCACCTTCTTTCAGCGGGTAACGGGCGTCGCGACCACCGAAAAAACCGAAGACGCGACGCTGATCCAGACCCGCCACCGCATTCCGGAAACCCCGCTCACGGAAGATCAGATTTTGATTTTTCAGGTGCCGATCCCGGAACCGCTGCGCTTTATCGAGCCGCGCGAAACCGAAACCCGCACCATGCACGCGCTGGAAGAGTACGGCGTGATGCAGGTGAAGCTGTATGAGGATATCGCCCGCTTCGGCCATATCGCCACCACCTACGCCTACCCGGTGAAGGTGAACGGCCGCTACGTGATGGACCCGTCGCCGATCCCAAAATTCGATAACCCGAAGATGGACATGATGCCCGCCCTGCAGCTGTTCGGTGCCGGACGTGAAAAACGCATCTACGCCGTACCGCCGTACACCCGCGTGGAAAGTCTCGATTTTGACGATCACCCGTTTACGGTGCAGGAATGGGACGAGCCGTGCGCCATCTGCGGATCCAAACACAGCTACCTGGACGAAGTGGTGCTGGACGACACGGGCAAACGGATGTTTGTCTGCTCCGACACCGATTTCTGCCGCCAACAGAGCGAGGCGAACGGCCAATGAAACCGCTGCTTTCGGTAAATCACCTGACCCACCTGTATGCGCCGGGCAAAGGCTTTAGCGACGTGTCGTTCGAGCTGTGGCCGGGCGAAGTGCTGGGGATCGTCGGCGAGTCCGGTTCCGGCAAAACCACCCTGCTGAAATCCATCTCCGCGCGCCTGACGCCGCAGAACGGCGACATTTTGTATGAGGGCGCCTCGCTCTACGGCATGAGCGAGGCCGAGCGCCGCCGTCTGCTGCGCACCGAGTGGGGCGTGGTGCACCAGCATCCGATGGACGGCCTGCGCCGTCAGGTCTCTGCCGGAGGCAATATCGGCGAACGCCTGATGGCCACCGGCGCGCGCCACTACGGCAATATCCGCGCTACGGCGCAGCACTGGCTGGAAGAAGTGGAAATCCCCGCCTCGCGTATCGACGACCTGCCGACAACCTTCTCCGGCGGCATGCAGCAGCGCCTGCAAATTGCCCGCAACCTGGTCACGCACCCGAAGCTGGTGTTTATGGATGAACCCACCGGCGGGCTGGACGTCTCGGTGCAGGCCCGCCTGCTCGACCTGCTGCGCGGCCTGGTGGTGGAACTGAACCTGGCGGTGGTGATTGTCACCCACGATTTGGGCGTCGCGCGCCTGCTGGCGGACCGCCTGCTGGTGATGAAGCAGGGCCAGGTGGTGGAAAGTGGGTTAACCGACCGCGTGCTCGACGATCCCCATCATCCGTACACCCAGCTTCTGGTGTCGTCCGTGTTGCAGAACTGAGGTTGCTGCTGCCGGGTGGCGCTGCGCTTACCCGGCCTACGAATAGCGCACCTGTAGGCCGGGTAAGGCGTAGCCGCCACCCGGCAACACGAACACCGCACCTTGTAGGCCGGGTAAGGCGAAGCCGCCACCCGGCAACACGAACACCGCACCTTGTAGGCCGGGTAAGGCATAGCCGCCACCCGGCAAAACGAATCGCGAGGCCAACATGATCCACGTACAAAACGTAAGTAAGACCTTTGTGCTCCACCAGCAAAACGGCGTGCGCCTGCCGGTGCTGCAAAATGCCTCGCTGGAGGTTAATCGCGGCGAATGCGTGGTGCTGCACGGCCACTCCGGCAGCGGAAAATCGACCCTGCTGCGCTCCCTCTACGCCAACTATCTGCCCGACGAAGGCCATATTCATATTCGCCACGGCGATGAATGGATCGACCTGGTGCAGGCCCCGGCGCGTAAGGTGCTGGAGGTGCGCCGCTCGACGATCGGCTGGGTGAGCCAGTTTCTGCGGGTGATCCCGCGGATCTCCGCCCTGGACGTGGTGATGCAGCCCCTGCTGGATCTTGGCGTACCGCGCGAAACCTGTGCCGCCAAAGCCGCCAGCCTGCTGACGCGCCTGAACGTGCCCGAGCGCCTGTGGCACCTTGCCCCGTCGACCTTTTCCGGCGGCGAGCAGCAGCGCGTCAATATCGCCCGCGGCTTTATCGTCGACTACCCGATTTTACTTCTGGATGAACCCACCGCCTCGCTCGACGCTAAAAACAGCGCGGCCGTGGTGGAGCTGATCGAACAGGCCAAAGCGCGCGGGGCGGCGATCGTCGGGATCTTCCACGACGAGAGTGTTCGCACCCGCGTCGCGGACAGGCTGCACCCAATGGGGACTCCCGCATGATTATCAATAACGTCAAGCTGATACTGGATAATGAAGTGGTTGACGGCTCGATTGAGATCCAGGACGGAACAATCCGCGCGTTTGCTGAAACCCAGAGCCGCTCGCCCGAGGCGATGGACGGCGACGGCGGCTGGCTGCTGCCGGGGCTGATCGAACTGCATACCGATAATCTGGACAAGTTCTTCACCCCCCGCCCGAAGGTGGACTGGCCCGCGCATTCAGCGATGAGCAGCCACGACGCGCTGATGGTCGCCAGCGGCATCACCACCGTACTGGACGCGGTGGCTATTGGCGACGTGCGCGACGGCGGCGACCGTCTGGAGAACCTGGAGAAGATGATCAACGCCGTCGAGGAGACGCAAAAGCGCGGCCTCAACCGCGCCGAGCACCGCCTGCACCTGCGCTGCGAGCTGCCGCACCACACTACCCTGCCGCTGTTTGAAAAGCTGGTCGGCCGCGAGCCGGTGTCGCTGGTCTCCCTGATGGACCACTCGCCGGGGCAGCGTCAGTTCGCCAACATTGAAAAATATCGCGAATACTATCAGGGCAAATATTCCCTCAGCGACGCGGAGATGGCCCGTTATGAAGAAGAGCAGCTGGCGCTTGCGGCACGGTGGTCGCAGCCTAACCGTGTCCGAATTGCGGCGATGTGCCGGGACCGCAATATCGCGCTGGCCAGCCATGACGATGCCACGCACGATCACGTGCTCGAATCCCACCAGCTTGGCAGCGTGATCGCCGAATTTCCCACCACGTTCGAGGCGGCTGAAGCCTCCCGCAAGCACGGCATGAACGTGCTGATGGGCGCACCGAACATCGTGCGCGGCGGCTCGCACTCCGGCAACGTTGCGGCAAGCAGGCTCGCGTCCCTCGGCCTGCTGGATATTCTCTCGTCCGACTACTACCCCGCCAGCCTGCTCGACGCGGCCTTCTGCGTCGCGGACGACGAGGGCAACCGCTTTACGCTGCCGCAGGCGATTCGCCTGGTGACGAAAAACCCGGCCTCGGCGCTTAACTTGCAGGATCGCGGCGAGATAGCCGAAGGCAAGCGGGCGGATTTGGTGCTGGCCCACCGCAAGGGCGAGCACATCCATATTGACCACGTCTGGCGTCAGGGAAAAAGGGTGTTCTGATGGGAAGACTTATCTGGTTAATGGGGCCGTCCGGCTCCGGTAAGGACAGCCTGCTGTCCGCCTTACGGCAGCAGGAGCATCCGCAACTGCTGGTGGCGCACCGGTACATTACCCGGTCGGCGAATGCGGGGAGTGAAAACCATATCGCCCTGAGCGAGCAGGAGTTTTTCATTCGTGCCGGGCAAAACCTGCTGGCGCTGAGCTGGCACGCCAACGGCTATTACTATGGGATCGGCATCGAGACCGATCTGTGGCTGCATGCGGGGTTCGACGTGTTGGTCAACGGTTCACGGGCGCATCTTCCGCAGGCGCGCGCCCGCTATGGGGCGGCCCTGCTGCCGGTCTGCCTGCAGGTTTCACCGGACGTCCTGCGCAGCCGGTTGCAGAGCCGGGGTCGTGAATCCGCCCGTGAGATCGATCAGCGGCTTGCGCGTGCGGCGCGCTACGCCCCGTCCGACTGCCATATCCTTAATAACGACGGAAGTTTGCTACAGTCAGTCGAGACCTTTTTATCGCTTATCCGTCAGAAGGAGAAACAGCATGCCTGACTGCACGCTTCGCCCCGCCACCGCCGACGATGCGCAAATCGTCTATGCGTTAATCTGCGAATTAAAGCAGGCCGAATTTGATCACCAGGCGTTTCACGCGGGCTATCTTGCCAATCTGCAGGATCACAATATGCGCTACCAGCTTGCCGAACTGGACGGGCAGGTCATCGGCATGATCGGCCTGCACATGCAGTTTCACCTCCACCACGCACGCTGGATCGGCGAGATCCAGGAGCTGGTGGTGATGCCGCAGGCGCGCGGGTTAAAGGTGGGCAGCCAGCTGCTGGCCTGGGCGGAAGGGGTGGCACGAGAGGCCGGTGCGGAGCTGACCGAGCTCTCCACCAGCGTGAAACGCACCGACGCCCACCGTTTTTACGTCCGTGAAGGATATACGCAGAGCCATTTCCGATTCACCAAACCGCTGTAGAGGTGCGTTATGAGTCTGACAATCACGTTAACAGGAACCGGAAGCGCGCAACTGGTGCCGGTCTTTGGCTGCGACTGCGCGGCGTGCCGCCGGGCGCGCCTGCAGGAGACCTATCGCCGTCGCCCCTGTAGCGCGGTGGTCAAATTCAACGATGCGGTGACCCTGCTGGATGCCGGTATTCCACATCTGATGGACGACTGGGCTGCAGGCAGCTTTCAGCAGTTTTTGCTGACCCATTACCATATGGATCACGTTCAGGGACTCTTCCCCCTGCGCTGGGGCGTGGGCGCGACGATTCCGGTTTACGGTCCGCCGGACGAAGCAGGATGCGACGACCTGTTTAAACATCCGGGGATTCTGGATTTCAGCCACACGGTCGAACCCTTTGTGATGTTTGAACTTCAGGGAATGCGGGTCACGCCGCTGCCGCTCAACCATTCGAAACTGACCTTCGGGTATCTGCTGGAATCGGCCCACAGCCGCGTGGCCTGGCTGTCCGACACCGCCGGGCTGCCGGAAAAAACGGTGAAGTTCCTGCTTAACAATCAGCCGCAGACGATGATTATCGACTGCAGCCACGAACCGCGCGACGAGACGCCGCGAAACCATTGCGACTTAAATACCGTGATGGCGTTAAACGAAGTGATTGGCTGCCCGCAGGTGATCCTGACGCACATTAGCCATCAGTTTGACGTGTGGATGATGGATAACCCGCTGCCTGACGGCATTGAAGCGGGGTATGACGGAATGGTGTTGGTTCTCGACTGAGTTTTGCCGGGTGGCGGCTGCGCCTTACCCGGCCTACGCGCCAGGGTTTTGCAGGCCTGCGTAAGCGAAGCGCCACCAGGCTTTAGCCTCGATCGTAATCGTCTTCTAACCTGCGCTCATCCTCTTCCAGACGGCGTCTGTCGTCATCCAGCTGGCGCTGACGCTCGTCTAAACGGCGGCGTCTGTCTTCGAGCTGCCGACGGCGATCGTCATACTGACGGCTATCCATGCGACGGTTATCGTCATAACGATCGTCATCATCGTTGCTGCGGCTGCTGCTGGGGTTATAGGCGTCGTTGATTGCCTGTTGAATGTTGCCAATAGCATCATCAACGATATCGGCATGCGCCAGCTGGCTGGTGAGTGACAGCAGACCAAATAACAGAGCGGTAGAGTAACGTTTCATAAGGCCAGACTCGCAGGTGAACTGGCCTTAAGGTAATGAACAGCAGGGTGTGGGGGTAGCGGAGGAATCTCAAATTCAGTTGTGTCCTGGGACTTCCATCAGTTGATTCGCACGCTGTTTATTTTCTGCGACCAGGACGATGCCGTAGCATTTTTGATCCGGCGAATGGCTCCAGATACGATCTTCGGGGATACACCCTCCGTCATAGATAACCTTGCTACCATCATACGGCCAAAATGCGCCCTGCTCGGTATCAAGAACAAATACAGCGATTTGGTCAGACTCGCGGGCAATTTTCTGCCAGAGCATCTTCCCACCCTCATATTGTTCAAAGTCGCTGACAAGTGTCACGCCACATTGTAATACCAGGGCTTCATACAGGCGAGTTGCCAGTCCCTTGTCACGCTCGGCGGGATCAACACAGATACCTTCTACCTGAATAACATTGGCATCTTCCCAACAGCGCTCGACGGCAATGATATCTTCACCCAAATGCGTTTTACGTTGTAAATCCAGGGCAGCAACAACCCGATGCCGGGGCACCCCATCGAAGGTTTCGATATCCGCTTCAATAATCGCAGCTCTTGGCGTCTGGCTATCAAAAATAACATGTAGCACTCGCCCGGAAAGCTCAAACTCATCAACGAGTTTAAACGACCTGGCAATTGTGCTCGGGCTGTATGTTGTAGGCATCACGATCATTTGTGAGTCCCCCTTTGTGAGTACCGGCATAATTCCTTTTATATCCCAATCTGCTAAATTTTGCGCAGATTAACATCACCGGCGTCAACGTTGCTCTTGATGAAATCCTAAACAGGGGCATTTAAAAACATATTTTCCGCAGCGCCTGCGCCAGCTGCACCCGCGTAAACGGCTTGCGCAGTAGCTGAACGTCCGGCAGCTGAGGATTATGCGTGGGCCGTAAATCCTGTCCGCTGATCAGCAGCACCGGAAGCTGCGGATAGTAGCTGCGCACATGGCTAATCACCTCGGCCCCGCTCAGGCTTCCGGGCAACATCAGGTCGCTGATAAACATGCCAATATCCGGCGACGCCGCCAGCATGTTCAGCGCCTGCTCGCCGTTTTCCGCTTCGAGCGTCAGGTAGCCAAGCTGGTGCAGCTGCTCGCACAGGGTCTGACGGACATCGGCTTCATCTTCCAGCACCAGTACCAGCCGCTCGCTATCGACGGAGGCGGTGGCAGAGAGCGTTTCATCTTCAGGAACTACGGGTAGCGTCGATCGCGGAAGGTGAAGCCGGACGGTCGTCCCCTGCCCCGGCGCGCTCTCGATCTCCACGCGACCGCCGGACTGGCGGACAAAGCCGTAGACCATCGACAGGCCTAACCCGCTCCCGCTCCCGGTCTGTTTGGTGGTGAAGAACGGCTCAAAGACGCGGGATTTCACCTCCTGAGACATCCCGCAGCCGCGGTCAATGACCTCCAGCGCCACCATATCCTGCCTGCGCCCGTCGCTGCGGGTGACGCGCTGATTCCAGGTGCGGATTTTTATCACCCCGCTTTGCCCTTCCATTGCATCGCGCGCGTTCATCACCAGGTTTATGATGGCGTTTTCCAGCTGGCTAACGTCTATCCAGGCGGGCCATGCCGGGGATTGCGCTTCGATCTCAAGGGTCAGGGTGGCAGGGAGGGAGTGACGCAGCAGTTCCCGGAGGTTCTCCAGCAGCGGCTGCATCTCTACCGCATGCGGGGTCAGGGATTGCTTGCGGGAAAACGCCAGCAGGCGCTGGGTCAGCAAGGCGCCACGCTCGGCCGCCTTCAGCGCCCGGGTAATGCGCGGCGCGTCGTTTGATTCGGGGTCGGTTAGCTCAAGGCTGCCGATGATCACCGCCAGCAGGTTATTAAAATCATGCGCCAGCCCGCCCGTCAGCTGTCCGACGGCCTTCATTTTCTGGCTGTGCAGGAGCGCCTCTTCCAGCCCCTGACGCTCAATGCGGTCGATCTCCATCTGCGTGGTCTTCTCTTTCAACAGGCGCGTGGTGTGCTCAAGCGAGGCGGTGTTGCGGGCAAAAACGTTAAACGCGCGCGCCAGTTCGCCCAGCTCATCACGCCGCTGCAGCGCGGGAACGGAAACATCCTGTTCGCCGTGCGCAAGGCGTGACATCGCCCGGGAAATTGCCGTCAGATTGGAGGCCAGATGGCGGTAGATATACCAGCAGGCACACCCGGTGATGATCAGCGCCAGCACGGCGAAAATGGTGATAAACACGCTGATGGATTGCAGTTCGTGATGGCTCTGGGCCGTGCGAAGCCGGGAGGCCTGCGCCACCTGCTCAACGTACTGATTAATATCGCTGTTGAGGATCGCCACCAGTGCCTTGATGTGGAACATGTACCAGCTTATCGCCAGATCGCTCTCTTCCAGCTGCTTCGACAGCGGGGCGAGCTGACCTAGCTCGGCATTAAAATCAGGCAGAACCGCCTTCACAACCGGCTGTGCGGCACTCCGGGGCAGCGTTGCGGCCACCGCGTCCAGCTGCTGAACGGTCGCGCGCGGCGAGGGGGTGTCGATGGCAGCAGCGATCAGCCGGTCCATCTCCATCAGCTGCTGCGCATCCGGTACGTTACTGTCATAACGACGGTTGATATCCTGCAGATGACGCAGGTAGCTCTGGCTTTGGTACAGCGAGCTCAGCAGCGCGTTACGCTC
This sequence comes from Enterobacter sp. GER_MD16_1505_Eko_090, assembly GCF_003331015.1. Lineage (NCBI taxonomy): Bacteria > Pseudomonadati > Pseudomonadota > Gammaproteobacteria > Enterobacterales > Enterobacteriaceae > Enterobacter > Enterobacter sp. GER_MD16_1505_Eko_090. The sequence goes on from NZ_PUQF01000015.1 coordinate 23,483, forward strand.
CAGATGGCGTCGCTGTCCGCGCTCCAGCATCTCCGTCACGCTCTGCTGTAGCTCATTGCTTCGTTGAATAATACGCGCCACCAGGGCTGGCTCCTGCTGCGCCAGCGGCGCCTCCGCAAGCTGCTCCAGCGAGTGGCGCAGGGCCATTTGCGTCTGCTTCAGGCGCTCGGCTTCACCTTTATACTCGAGCGCCCCGACCACCTGCGAGAGCCGCACCGCCGCCGTTGCCACGCTGGCGGTGTCGCGGGCCAGGTTCATGCTGCCGGTCATGTCGTCCAGCGTTTGCTGCTGGACCTGCTCCTGGATTTGGCTGGCGTGGCGGAAGCCGAGCACCGCCACGCCGCTCACCATCAGCGTCACGGCGACCACCAGCAGATTGAAAATCAGCAGGCGGCCTCGGGCGCTGGCGAAGAACGGGGGGCGTGATGGCATGGGGTTGGGCTCCTGTGCGGTTTGGTGCCCTCACCCTGGCCCTCTCCCACAGGGAGAGGGAAAAGGAAAATGTGACGGCGATTAGCTATTCATAACTATGACAAATATGAACAGCTTCTGACATTTTGCATTTACGCACCTGTGATGAAGTGCAGAAATCGGCATTCACAGGAGATCCGCCATGAGCAGAACCCCGGTATTAGAGATGCGCAGCATTGCCAAAACGTTTGGCAGTTTCCACGCGCTCAAGGGTGTGGATTTGACGGTCTTTGCTGGTGAGATCCACGCGCTGATGGGTGAAAACGGCGCAGGCAAAAGCACGCTGATGAAAATCCTTGCGGGCGCCTATACCGCCACCGGCGGCGAGATCCTGATCGACGGCCAGCCGTTTCACATTAAAGGGCCGAAGGATGCCCTGGCCGCAGGCATCACGCTGATTTACCAGGAGATGCAGCTCGCGCCCAATTTGACCGTAGCCGAAAATATCTTCCTCGGCAGCGAGCTGTCGCGCGGCGGGCTGGTCCAGCGCAAAGAGATGGCCGCCCAAGCGCAGGCGGTGATTGACCGCCTCGGCGCGCAGTTTAGCGCCACCGATCTGGTGATGAAGCTCACCATCGCCGAACAGCAGCAGGTGGAAATTGCTCGCGCGCTGCACCGCAACAGCCGCATTCTGGTGATGGATGAACCCACCGCCGCCCTCTCCTCCCGCGAAACCCATCGCCTGTTTGAACTGATTTTGCGCCTGCGCGATGAAGGGATGGCGATCATCTATATCAGCCACCGCATGGCGGAGGTCTATGAACTCTCTGACCGCGTCAGCGTTCTGCGCGACGGGCAGTACGTCGGGAGCCTGACGCGCGACAAGCTGAACGCGTCGGAACTGGTAAAGATGATGGTGGGCCGCCCGCTAAGCGACCTGTTCAACAAGGAGCGTGATATTCCCCTCGGCAGCCCGCGTCTCAACGTCCACCACCTCACCGACGGTAAAAAAGTACAGCCGTGCAGCCTGCAGGTGCGTTCCGGCGAAATCGTCGGGCTGGCAGGACTGGTGGGGGCCGGACGTTCCGAGCTGGCACAGCTTATCTTCGGCGTGCGTAAAGCCACGGGCGGCATGATTGAGGTCGACGGCGAGCCGGTGGTGATCCACTCCCCGCGCGCGGCCATCGAAAACGGCATCGGTTTTCTCACCGAGAACCGCAAGGAGCAGGGGCTGTTTCTGGAGCTGGCGGCGCAGGAGAACATCACTATGGCGACGCTGGAGCGCGACGCCACCTTCGGCTGGCTGAACCGCAAAAAAGCCCAGTCCATTTCCGATGACGCCATTGCCCTGCTCAATATCCGCGTGCCCCATTCGCAGGTGCGCGCAGGCGGTCTTTCCGGCGGCAACCAGCAAAAACTGCTCATCTCCCGCTGGGTCGCCATCGGCCCGCGCATTCTGATTCTGGACGAACCCACGCGCGGCGTGGACGTCGGCGCAAAAAGCGAGATCTACCGCATCATGAACCAGATGGCGCGCAAAGGCGTGGCGATCCTGATGATCTCCAGCGAGCTGCCGGAAGTGGTGGGCATGAGCGACCGGGTTTACGTGATGCGGGAAGGCAGCATCGCGGGCGAGCTTCACGGGCGTGACATCTCTCAGGAAAACATTATGACGCTGGCAACCGGCGTGAACGACACTCATCATCAGGCGGTGCAATCATGACAACTCCAACCCAACCGCAGCAGGTGGCGAAATCCGCCTCCGCCAAAAAAATGCTGATGAGCGATCTGATGCAAACGGTCGGTATTTTGCCGATTCTGATCCTGATTGTGGCGGTTTTTGGCTTTATTGCGCCCAACTTCTTCACTGAGAGCAACCTGCTCAACATCACCCGTCAGGCGTCGATCAACATCGTGCTGGCGGCGGGAATGACCTTTATTATCCTCACCGGCGGGATTGACCTCTCGGTGGGGTCGATTCTCGGCACCACGGCGGTGGCGGCGATGGTGGTGTCGCTCATTCCCGAATTCGCCGGGCTGTCCATTCCGGCCGCGCTGATGCTCGGCATGGTGCTGGGCCTGTTCAACGGCGCACTGGTGGCCTTTGCCGGGCTGCCCCCCTTCATCGTCACGCTCGGCACCTATACGGCGCTGCGCGGCGCGGCCTATCTGCTGGCCGACGGCACGACGGTCATTAACTCCAACATCAACTTCGAGTGGATCGGCAATAACTACCTCGGCCCGATCCCCTGGCTGGTGGCGATCGCCCTGGCGGTCATTGTGGTGTGCTGGTTCATCCTGCGCCGCACCACGCTCGGCGTTCACATCTACGCCGTGGGCGGCAACATGCAGGCGGCGCGCTTAACGGGCATTAAGGTCTGGCTGGTGCTGCTGTTTGTCTACGGCATGAGCGGCCTGCTCTCCGGCCTCGGCGGCGTCATGAGCGCCTCACGCCTCTACAGCGCTAACGGCAACCTCGGCACGGGCTACGAGCTGGATGCGATTGCGGCGGTGATCCTCGGCGGCACCAGCTTCGTTGGCGGGATCGGCACGATCACCGGCACGCTGGTCGGTGCCTTGATCATCGCCACCCTCAACAACGGCATGACGCTGATGGGCGTCTCCTACTTCTGGCAGCTAGTGATCAAAGGGGCGGTGATCATCATTGCGGTGCTGATCGACAAATACCGTACCCGACACCATCAAAGTGCATAACAACAATACCCTACGAGTGAGGAAGACAAGATGCGTTTGAAACCCTTAGTGACCGCGCTCTGTGCTGGCGCGCTGCTTGCCGCAACGCCGTTTGCGCAGGCGAAAGATCTGAAGTCCATTGGCGTGACGGTGGGCGACCTGGCTAACCCGTTCTTCGTGCAGATCACCAAAGGTGCCGAGCTGGAAGCGCGCAAGCTGGCGGGCGATAACGTCAAGGTGACGCTGGTCTCCAGCGGGTACGACCTGGGCCAGCAGGTGGCGCAGATCGACAACTTCATTGCCGCGAAAGTGGACATGATCATCCTCAACGCCGCGGACTCCAAAGGGATCGGCCCGGCGGTGAAGCGCGCGAAGGACGCCGGGATCGTGGTCGTGGCGGTTGACGTGGCGGCGGAAGGGGCTGATGCCACCATCACCTCCGATAACACCCAGGCGGGTGAGATGGCCTGTAAGTACATTACCGACCGCCTGAAAGGGAAAGGCAACGTGGTGATCATCAACGGACCGCCGGTCTCTGCGGTACAAAACCGCGTAGAAGGGTGCCAGACGGAGTTCAAAAAACATCCTGATATCAAGGTGCTCTCGGATAACCAGAACGCCAAGGGCAGTCGTGAAGGCGGTCTGGAAGTCATGACCTCCCTGCTGGCGGCCAATCCGAAGATCGACGGCGTGTTTGCGATTAACGATCCGACCGCGATCGGTGCCGATCTGGCCGCGAAACAGGCGCAGCGCAATGAGTTCTTTATCGTTGGCGTGGATGGATCGCCGGACGGTGAGGAAGCGCTGAAGCGCGAAAATTCCCTGTTTGTCGCAACCCCGGCGCAGGATCCGCAGGTCATGGCGGCAAAGGCGGTGGAGATCGGCTATGACATTCTCCAGGGCAAACCCGCGCCGAAAGCGCCCGTGCTGATCCCGGTGACGATGATCGATAAAAAGAACGTCGGCACGTATAAGGGGTGGACGGTTAAATGATCCTTTTCCCTCTCCCGCAGGGAGAGGGTACTGTTTTCAAGGAGTCCCCATGAAACGCTCCGACATCAATGAAATCCTCGGCCACACGCGGCAGTTTTTCTCCATGCACGACGTTCATCTCCCGCCTTTTGCCAGCTTTCCGCCAACGAAATGGCAGCAGCTTGACCAGGCCGCATGGCAGGAAGTGTTCGACCTCAAGCTCGGCTGGGACGTGACGGCGTTCGGCGGCAACAACTTTGCCGCTGAGGGCCTGACGCTGTTTACCCTGCGCAACGGCTCGCCCAACGGCGTGCCTTATGAAAAAAGCTATGCCGAAAAAATCATGCACGTGCGCGACGGCCAGGTGACGCCGATGCATTTTCACTGGCGCAAGCGCGAAGACATCATCAACCGGGGCGGCGGGAATCTGATCATTGAGTTATGGAATGCCGGAGCGCATGAAGAGACGGAAAACACCGACGTGACCGTCACCGTCGACGGCTGCCGCCAGACCCACGCCCCCGGCAGCCAGCTGCGCCTCACGCCAGGGGAAAGCATCTGCCTGACGCCCACTCTTTACCACAGTTTCTGGGGCGAACGCGGCTTCGGCGACGTGCTGGTGGGGGAAGTCTCCTCGGTTAATGACGATGAACACGACAACCACTTTTTGCAGCCCGTTGCCCGCTATAACAACATCGAAGAAGACGAACCGGCACTGCTGGTGCTGTGCAACGAGTACAACCTGTTCCGGATATAAGGGGTGAATGATGCCATTGATTTCTCTTGCCGACGGTCTTGCGCACGCCAGACAACACCGCTATGCGCTGGGCGCGTTTAACGTGCTCGACTCCCACTTCCTGCGCGCGCTGTTCGCCGCCGCAAAGCAGGAACGCTCGCCGTTTATCATCAACATCGCGGAAGTGCATTTTAAGTACGTGTCGCTGGATTCCCTTGTCGAAGCGGTGAAGTTCGAGGCCGCTCGCCACGCTATTCCCGTGGTGCTCAACCTCGACCACGGCCTGCATTATGACGCCGTCGTGCGCGCCCTGCGCTTAGGGTTCAGCTCCGTGATGTTCGATGGCTCTACGCTGAGCTATGAGGAAAATGTTCGCCAGACGCGGGAAGTGGTGAAAATGTGCCATGCGGTGGGCGTCTCCGTGGAGGCAGAGCTGGGCGCGGTCGGGGGTGATGAAGGGGGCGCGCTTTACGGACATGCGGATGAAGCCTTCTTCACCGATCCGCAGCTGGCGCGCGAATTTGTTGATTCAACCGGCATCGACGCGCTGGCCGTCGCCATCGGCAACGCACACGGCAAGTATAAAGGCGAGCCGAAGCTCGATTTCCCGCGTCTGGACGCCATTCGTCAGCAGACGGGGCTGCCGCTGGTTTTACACGGCGGCTCCGGGATTAGCGATGCCGACTTCCGCCGCGCCATCGAGCTGGGCATTCATAAAATCAATTTCTATACCGGCATGTCGCAGGCCGCGCTCGCCGCCGTGGAGCAGCGCATGGCGAACCGCCAGCCGCTGTACGACGAGTTTGCCGAACTGCTGCTCGGCATTGAAGAAGCGATTACCGATACGGTCGCCGAACAGATGCGCATCTTCGGCAGCGCGGGGCAGGCATGATGGAACGCAAAGGCATCATCGCCGCAGGCAATATGCTGGTGGACCACGTCCACCAGATCGTGCAGTGGCCGGAGCGCGGCTGGCTGGCGGAAATCACCCACAGCGAACGCTCAACCGGCGGCGCGCCGCTCAACGTCCTGCTGACGCTGGCAAAAATGCACGTTGGCCTGCCGCTGCAGGCGGTGGGGCTGATTGGCGAAGACGGCGACGGGGACTACATTCTGGCGATGCTCGACCAGTACCACGTCAACCGCCAGCGCGTACAGCGCACCACCTTTGCGCCAACCTCCATGTCGCAGGTGATGACCGACCCCAGCGGACAGCGCACCTTTTTCCACTCGCCGGGGGCCAACCGCCTGCTGGATCTTCCCGCCTTCGATCGCTTAGACGGATCGATGAAGATCTTCCATCTCGGCTATCTCCTGCTGCTCGACAGCCTGGATATGCCCGATGACGAATTTGGCACCCGCAGCGCGCGGCTGCTGGCGCAGATGCGCGACCAGGGGTATGAAACCTCGCTCGATCTGGTTTCCCGCAAGGGCGACCCGCGCTATCAGCCGCTGGTGCTCCCTGCCCTTCGCCATCTCGACTATCTGGTGATTAACGAGCTGGAGGCCGGTGAGTTTAGCGGCCTGACAATGCGTGACGAAAACGACGCCCCGCACATTGCCCATATCGCGGACGCCGCGGCGCAGCTGCTGGCGGCCGGCGTACGCCAGCGGGTGGTGATCCACTGTCCGGAAGGCGCATGGGGAGAAGCTCGCGGTGAAGAGGGTCGCTGGATCCCGTCATGGATGCTGGAGCAGGAAGAGATTATTGGCAGCGTCGGCGCGGGCGATGCCTTTTGCGCGGGCTTTTTATACGGCTGCCATGAATCGCTCCCGCTGACAGAAAGTATTTATCTGGCGCACGCCTGCGCGCGGGCAAGCCTGCTGGCCGCCAATGCGATTGACGGCGCAAAAACGCTGGCCGAGCTGCAGGCGTTTATTCGCGAGAGCATTTAATTTAACAATAATTGCGATTTTTCATTACAGTTCTATGAATTTTATATTCCCGAACTACACTCTCTCCATCTGGCATATTCGGCGTGGGCAGCACTCTGTCCGCACGCTTTTCCGAAATGAGATAGAAAGAGGACAAGGGAAAAATGTTCGCAGCCATCATCATCGGTATTTTCAGTATCAGCGTTATTTATGCGCATTCCCGCGGCAAAGAAAAACAGACGCTTTCCCGTCAGCTCTTCGACCATTCGACGTTTATGGCGCCCATCAATATGTTTATGACGGCGTTTTCTTCCCTGCCCGCCAGGCAGCCTTTCTTTGAAACAGAGCGCTTCCCGGAATTAAATAAGCTGACGGAAAACTGGCTGGTTATTCGCGAAGAGGCGCTGCGTTTGCAACATCATATTAAGGCAGCGGAAAATAATAACGACGCTGGCTTTAACACCTTTTTTAAACGCGGCTGGAAACGTTTTTATCTGAAGTGGTATGCCGATGCCCATCCCTCCGCGCAGTCTTTATGCCCGGTGACGACCCGGCTGGTGAGTGAAATCCCTTCGGTGAAGGCGGCCATGTTTGCCGAGCTGCCGGCGGGTGCAAAGCTTGGCAAGCACCGGGATCCGTATGCGGGCTCGGTTCGTTACCATCTGGGCTTATTCACCCCGAATGACGATCGCTGCTTTATTGAAGTCGACGGGCAGCGCCACAGCTGGCGGGATGGTGAAGCCGTTATTTTTGATGAGACCTACGTCCACTGGGCAGAAAATAAATCGGATCAAACGCGCATTATTCTCTTCTGCGATATCGAGCGTCCGATGAAATGGCGCTGGGCGCAGGCGGTTAACCATTGGGTGGGAACCACGCTGATGTCTGCGGCCAGCTCACCGAATGACGAGAATGACAGCACCGGCGGCATTAACCGCATTTTTAAATACGTTCATGCGGGCCGCGAACGGGGGCAGCGTCTGAAAAAAAGGAACCGTAAGGCCTATTACGCCCTCAAGTATTTGTGCATCATCGCGATTTTTGCCGCCATCATTGTTCCGGCGATAACGTAAGCCTTATGCCGCCTGTTCGGGCCGGCTCACGTCAGTGGCAAACACGTAACCCAACCCGCGGATGGTTTTGATGAGCGCAGGCTGATGCGGGTTAGCCTCTATTTTCCGGCGCAGGCGCATGATCAGCACGTCAATCGTGCGGTCGAACACGTCGGCACTTTCGCTGTGGGTCAGCTCAAGCAGCCGATCGCGGCTCAGCACCCGGCGGGCATTTTGCGTGAGCGCCAGCAGCAGGCCGTACTCGCCCTGGGTTAAGGGCACGGTATTACGCTGCGGATCAATCAGCTCACAGCGGGTGGTATCAAGCGTCCATCCATTAAACGCAATGCCCGCGACGGGCGCTGCGGGGGCTTCTGCCGCCAGCGCGCCCGTTCGGCGCAACACCGCTTTCACCCGGGCGACCACCACGCGCGGGTTGAACGGTTTGCCAATATAATCGTCGGCCCCCATCTCCAGCCCCACCACCACGTCTGACTCACTGCCCAGGCCGGTTAACATCACAACCGGTAGCGCCGGACGCTGCTTTTGCAGCTGCAGCAGAACCTGCAGGCCGTTGATATCCGGCAGCATCATATCCAGCAGCACAAGCGCGATATTCGGCTCCTGCTGCACCTGGCGCAGCGCATCCTGGCCGTTATGGCAGACAAGCACGCTAAAGACGTGCTCGCTCAGCACGTCCTGAAGCAGTTCGCAGACTGCCGTATCGTCATCAACCACCAGAATCGCCGGTTTCATCGTATGCTTCCGTCAGGGGATTATGTTAAGTCTGAACTATTCTGCCGTCGGCTCCAGTCAAAAGGTTTTTTCAGTGACGGAAATTCAACCCATGTCACATCCGCCGCCCTGTCGACACGTCAATTTTGACGATTGACTGCTTTTTGTCAGGGTTTTCACCCCGGATGGGCCGTAAAGTCAGGGGATACCCATACAAAAAACATGGCATAGAAGCTGCATAGTGGGTGCGAACGATTCGATTAACTGGAGCAGACTGATGAAAAAAGTCGTCACGGTTTGCCCTTATTGTGCCTCAGGTTGCAAGATCCACCTGGTGGTCGATAACGGCAAAATCGTCCGGGCGGAGGCCGCGCAGGGGAAAACCAACCAGGGCACGCTGTGCCTGAAAGGTTACTACGGCTGGGATTTTATTAACGATACCCAAATTCTTACCCCGCGCCTGAAAACCCCTATGATCCGCCGCGAGCGCGGCGGCAAGCTGGAAGCCGTCTCCTGGAACGAGGCGCTGGATTATGTCGCCACGCGCCTGAGTGCCATTAAGGCCAAGTATGGCCCGGATGCCATCCAGACCACCGGCTCTTCCCGCGGGACGGGAAATGAAACCAACTATGTGATGCAAAAATTCGCGCGCGCCGTTATTGGTACCAATAACGTCGACTGCTGCGCTCGCGTCTGACACGGCCCATCGGTTGCAGGTCTGCACCAGTCGGTCGGTAACGGCGCAATGAGTAATGCCATCAACGAGATAGATAATACCGATCTCGTTTTCATCTTTGGTTATAACCCGGCGGATTCTCACCCTATCGTCGCGAACCACGTTATTCGCGCTAAACAGAATGGGGCGAAAATCATCGTCTGCGATCCGCGCAAAATTGAAACCGCGCGCATTGCGGATATGCACATTGCATTGAAAAACGGCTCAAACATCGCGCTGTTGAACGCAATGGGGCACGTCATTATTGAGGAGAACCTGTACGATCAGGCGTTTGTCGCGACCCGTACAGAAGGCTTTGAAGAGTATAAGAAAATAGTCGAGGGCTATACGCCTGAATCCGTCGAAGCGATAACCGGCGTCAGCGCGCAGGAGATTCGTCAGGCGGCCAGAATGTATGCCGGGGCAAAAACCGCCGCCATTCTCTGGGGTATGGGCGTGACCCAGTTCTACCAGGGAGTGGAAACCGTGCGCTCGCTCACCAGCCTTGCGATGCTGACCGGTAATCTGGGTAAAGCCCACGTTGGCGTGAACCCGGTGCGTGGTCAGAATAACGTGCAGGGCGCCTGCGATATGGGCGCGCTGCCGGACACGTATCCGGGCTACCAGTACGTGAAGTTCCCGGAAAACCGCGCCAAGTTCGCGAAGGCGTGGGGCGTGGAAAGCCTGCCGGAACATACCGGGTATCGCATCAGCGAGCTGCCGCACCGCGCGGCGCATGGCGAAGTGCGTGCGGCCTATATCATGGGTGAAGATCCGCTTCAGACCGACGCCGAGCTTTCTGCAGTGCGTAAAGGGTTTGAGGATCTGGAGCTGGTGATTGTCCAGGATATCTTCATGACCAAAACCGCGGCGGCGGCGGATGTCATTTTACCGTCGACCTCCTGGGGCGAGCATGAAGGCGTCTACACGGCGGCCGACCGCGGCTTCCAGCGCTTCTTCAAGGCGGTCGAGCCGAAGTGGGATCTGAAAACGGACTGGCAGATCATCAGTGAAATCGCCACCCGCATGGGCTACCCGATGCACTACAACAACACCCAGGAGATCTGGGATGAGTTGCGCAGCCTGTGTCCGGACTTCTACGGCGCCACCTATGAAAAAATGGGTGAGCTGGGATACATCCAGTGGCCGTGCCGGGACGAGTCGGAGGCCGATCAGGGGACGTCCTATCTCTTTAAGGAGAAATTCGACACCCCGAACGGGCTGGCGCAGTTCTTCACCTGCGACTGGGTCGCGCCGATCGATAAACTCACCGATGAGTATCCGATGGTGCTCTCCACCGTACGCGAAGTGGGCCACTACTCCTGCCGCTCGATGACCGGAAACTGCGCCGCGCTGGCCGCGCTGGCGGACGAGCCCGGCTATGCGCAAATCAACACCGCCGATGCGGAACGGCTCGGTATTGAGGATGAAGCGCTGGTGTGGGTGAACTCGCGCAAAGGGCGGATTATCACCCGTGCGCAGGTCAGCGATCGTCCAAACAAAGGGGCGGTCTATATGACCTACCAGTGGTGGATTGGCGCCTGTAACGAGCTGGTCACGGAGAACCTAAGCCCGATAACCAAAACGCCGGAGTATAAATACTGCGCCGTGCGCGTGGAGCCGATTGCGGATCAGCACGCGGCGGAACAGTATGTGATCGACGAATATAACAAGCTGAAAGCCCGACTGCGCGAAAGCGCAATGGGTTGAAGCCGTTAATTTATCGTTGAATAAAGGGAGTGATATATTCACTCCCTTTTTATTTCCGATTAATTCATAAGAAATAGAAATTATCATTCTGGAAAGCGGCTCGCAGAAATAATGTAATTTTCGCGAAAAGGAATTACATCTTTGCATTTTAATTCAGAGGGATAAGATGTGCGGCGGGTGCTTAAGACTTTCTGTCTTGAGCATTGTTGAGGGACAGAAAGTAGAAAGCCCCGGGAAATTTTCATTTACCCGAGGCTACTCTCCCTCAACTCCAACAAGTTGAGAGTAGCCTCTTATTCTTTTTTTGACAAGGAGTAAAAGGCATGACGCCATTAAAAACTGCGTTAGGCATCGTCGTTATTGTTTGCCTGACGATAGTGATCTTTACCTTTATTACTCGCGGCAGGCTCTGCGAGTTTTCAATAAAGAGTGAGCATCAGGAGGTGGCGGCTAAATTAGCCTGCAACCCAGGCTAACCTCTACGGGCGGAACAACGGTTCCGCCCGGCTTGTAGGATGCTGAGGTCTTAATGCACCCATTTTTTTCTTTTGCGCCCGCGATTATACTGCGCGGCGTGTACCCAGATGATAAGAATCCATGAAAGCCATTTTTCTGTTGTTAGTGTTTTTAACATCCTTCGCCCGCGCCGATGAGATAGGCAGCCAGTATCGGAAACAGGCGGAAGCCGGTGATGCGCGTGCCCAGTATTATCTTGCCGATACGTACTTCAGCTCCGGCGACAGCAAGCAGGCCGCGCTGTGGGCCGAGAAAGCCGCGAAAGGCGGCGATGTCGACGCCATGGGGTTGCTCTCGCAAATCCTCTTTACGCAGGGCGATTACACTCAGGCCAAAGCCCTGGCCCAACAGGCAAACATTGCTGGCAGCAAACGCGGCGCGATCATGCTGGCGCGCATTCTGGTGAATACTCAGGCGGGAAAAACGGACTATCCCCAGGCCATCAGACTGCTGCACACGGCAACCGAAGATATCGACAGCGACTCTGCGGTCGATGCACAGCTGCTGCTGGGGCTGATTTATGCCAACGGCGTCGAGGTAGCGCAGGATGACGTGCAAGCCGCCTCGTGGTTCAAGCGGAGTTCAGCCCTTTCGCGTACCGGCTACGCCGAGTACTGGGCTGGGATGTTGTTCAGGCAGGGTGAGAAAGGCTTTATCACGCCCAATAAACAGAAAGCGCTGTACTGGTTAAACCTGAGCTGTACGGAAGGGTTTGATACGGGGTGCGAAGAGTTTGATGCGTTGAGCGGAGAATAAAGTGCCGGGTGGCGGCTTCGCCTTACCCGGCCTACAAAGCCCGTAGGCCCGGTAAGCGCAGCGCCACCGGGCTTAGGATGTTACTGGTCAGCCGTCTTATCAAAACGACCCAGCACCTCGCGTTCATACGCCAGCGCCTTTTTACGGTCGAATTTGTGTTCCCACTTGGCGATAACCAGCACCGCCAGCGCATTCCCCACCACGTTCAGCGCCGTACGCGCCATGTCGAGGATACGGTCCACACCCGCGATAAAGGCCAGGCCTTCCAGCGGAATGCCTACGCTGCCCAGCGTCGCCAGCAGTACCACGAACGAAACGCCCGGTACGCCTGCGATACCTTTAGACGTCACCATCAGGGTCAGCACCAGGACGATCTCCTGCCACAGCGACAGGTCAATGCCGTACAGCTGCGCAATAAAGATAGCGGCGATACTCTGGTAGAGCGTGGAACCATCCAGGTTAAAGGAGTAACCGGTCGGCACCACGAAGCTGGTGATCGACGCTGGCGCACCGTAGGCTTCCATCTTCTCAATAATACGCGGCAGCACGCTTTCAGAGCTTGCCGTGGAGTAGGCCAGAATCAGCTCATCTTTCAGGATACGAATCAGGATCCAGATGCTCAGCCCACACAGACGCGCCACAATTCCCAGCACCACCAGCGCAAAGAACAGGATGGCAAAGTGCACCAGGAGCACCAGCTTCGCCAGCGGCCAGAGGGAGGCAAAACCGAAGTTCGCCACGGTGACGGCGATAAGCGCAAACACCCCTACCGGCGCGTAACGCATTACCATGTGGGTCACTTTAAACATGGTTTCGGAGATCGAGCGGAACACGGTCACCAGCGGTTCGCGGTGCGTCGCGGGCAGTGAAGAGAGCCCCAGACCAAACAGGACCGAGAAGAAGATAATAGGCAGCATCTCGCCCTTCGCCATCGACGCCACGATGTTGGTCGGTACCAGAGAAAGGATCGTGCCCATCAGGCCGTGTGCATGGCTTTGCACGTCAGCGGTCGTACTTTGGTATTTCGAAATATCCACCGTCGCCAGCTGCGACATATCAATCCCGGAACCCGGCTGGAAAACGTTCGCCAGGGTGATACCGAGAATGATCGCAACCGTAGTGATCACTTCGAAATAGATAATGGTTTTCGCACCAATACGGCCTAACTGCTTCGCATCGCCGACGCCTGCAATACCCACCACCAGCGTCGAGATCACAATCGGTACCACGATCATCTTGATCAGGTGAATAAAGATATCCCCTGCCGGTGAAAGCAGGTTCGCAATCAGCCAGTCGCGGCTGTCGCTGTGATAGTGGAGGTAACTGCCCAGCAGGATGCCCAGCACAAGGGCGATTAAGATCTGCCAGGCCAGGCTGACTTTAACGTTTTTCATAGAAACTGACTTCCTCAATGAAGCGCCTTATTCACTTAAACTGCATGAATATGGGGACATACTGAAAGGGTATGAATTGTGTTGCGTCGATTTATGGGATTTTTTAACGCGGCGTATGAGTATCATTTGCGCGGCCTGTTGCGCAAGCCTTAAAGAACGACGCATTTCACTCGTAAAAGCGTCTGTGACGGGAGTTTCTCCTGATTCTAATAAATAACCTTTTGTTATAAAAAACCTTTTTTAAACATAAATGTGAATAATCGTCAGCATAAATTATTTTCCTTCAAAGTTTCATTCGCTCATTTTTCAACCTGTTCAAACAATGCGTGATCTGTCGCCCAAATAATAAACAAAGCTTGTAAAGCCCCTACTATTAACGTTTTTGCGACATATTATTAACATCTTACAAGGAGAAAAAAAGCCATGAGCCAAATACACAAACATGACATTCCCGCAAACATTGCGGACCGTTGCCTGATCAACCCGGAGCAGTACCACGAGAAATATCAGCAATCTATTACCGCCCCGGACACCTTCTGGGGTGAGCAGGGCCATATCCTTGACTGGATCAAACCTTATCAGAAGGTAAAGAACACCTCCTTTGCGCCCGGTAACGTCTCCATTAAATGGTATGAAGATGGCACGCTGAACCTGGCGGCAAACTGTCTGGACCGTCACCTTGCCGCGCGCGGGAACGAGACGGCGATTATCTGGGAAGGCGATGATGCCTCGCAGAGCAAACACATTACCTATAAAGAACTGCACCGCGACGTGTGCCGCTTTGCCAACGTCCTGCTGGATAAAGGCATTAAAAAAGGCGACGTGGTCGCTATCTATATGCCGATGGTGCCGGAAGCGGCGGTGGCCATGCTGGCCTGTGCGCGTATCGGCGCGATTCATTCCGTTATTTTCGGTGGGTTCTCGCCAGAGGCGGTTGCGGGTCGTATTGTCGATTCAAGCTCAAAACTGGTGATCACCGCCGATGAAGGCGTGCGCGCAGGACGCAGTATCCCCCTGAAGAAAAACGTCGACGAAGCGCTGAAAAACCCGAACGTCAACACGGTCAGCAACGTCATCGTCCTTAAGCGTACCGGCGGCAAAATCGACTGGCACGAGGGGCGCGACCTGTGGTGGAGCGACCTGATTGAAAAGGCGAGCGACCAGCATCAGCCGGAAGAGATGAACGCGGAAGATCCGCTCTTCATTCTTTACACCTCTGGCTCAACCGGCAAACCGAAAGGCGTGCTGCACACCACCGGCGGTTATCTGGTCTACGCGGCCACTACCTTCAAATACGTCTTCGACTACCACCCGGGCGACATCTACTGGTGTACTGCCGACGTGGGCTGGGTCACCGGGCACAGCTACCTGCTGTACGGTCCGCTGGCCTGTGGCGCAACAACGCTGATGTTTGAAGGCGTGCCAAACTGGCCGACCCCGGCGCGTATGTGCCAGGTGGTCGACAAACACCAGGTCAACATTCTCTACACCGCACCAACGGCCATCCGCGCCTTAATGGCGGAAGGCGACAAAGCCATCGAAGGCACCGACCGCTCTTCATTGCGCATCCTCGGTTCCGTGGGTGAGCCCATTAACCCGGAAGCCTGGGAGTGGTACTGGAAGAAAATCGGCAACGAGAAATGCCCGGTCATGGACACCTGGTGGCAGACCGAAACCGGCGGCTTTATGATCACCCCGATGCCGGGTGCCACGCAGCTGAAAGCGGGCTCGGCAACGCGTCCGTTCTTCGGCGTACAGCCTGCGCTGGTGGATAACGAAGGCAACCCGCTGGAAGGGGCCACCGAAGGCAACCTGGTGATCACGGACTCGTGGCCGGGTCAGGCGCGTACCCTGTTCGGCGATCACGATCGCTTCGAGCAGACCTACTTCTCGACCTTTAAAAACATGTACTTCAGCGGCGACGGCGCGCGTCGTGATGAAGATGGCTATTACTGGATCACCGGACGCGTGGACGACGTGCTGAACGTCTCCGGCCACCGTCTGGGCACCGCGGAGATTGAATCGGCGCTGGTGTCGCATCCGAAGATTGCCGAAGCCGCCGTTGTCGGCATTCCGCACAACATCAAGGGCCAGGCAATTTACGCTTACGTCACCCTGAACCACGGGGAAGAGCCGTCGCCAGAGCTCTATGCTGAGGTGCGCAACTGGGTGCGTAAAGAGATTGGCCCGCTGGCGACGCCGGACGTGCTGCACTGGACCGACTCGCTGCCGAAAACCCGCTCCGGCAAAATCATGCGCCGTATCTTGCGCAAAATCGCGGCAGGGGACACCAGCAACCTCGGTGATACCTCAACGCTCGCAGATCCTGGCGTGGTGGAAAAACTGCTCGAAGAGAAGCAGGCCATCGCAATGCCTTCCTAGTGTTTTCTCCCTCTCCCCTCACCCTCTCCCCATAGGGGAGAGGGGATAAAAACAAACCAACCTTACCTTTGGAGACTCTGTGATGAATGACCATATTTGTCAGCAGATAGAGAATAGTGCGCACTACAGGGAGCTCGTCGATAAGCGGCAACGGTTTGCCTTCACCCTTTCCATCATCATGCTGATTATCTATGTCGGCTTTATTCTGCTGATCGCCTTTGCGCCGCACTGGCTGGGCACCCCGCTGCACGAGGGCACCAGCGTGACGCGCGGTATTCCCATTGGCATTGGCGTCATCGTGATTTCATTTGTGCTGACCGGCGTTTACGTCTGGCGCGCGAACGGTGAATTCGATCGCCTTAATAAAGCGGTACTGCAAGAGGTAAAAGCATCATGAAGAGAATTCTGACGGCGCTCGCCGCCACGCTTCCCTTTGCCGCCCACGCGGCAGATGCGATTACCGGCGAGGTACAGCGCCAGCCAACCAACTGGCAGGCGATTGTGATGTTCCTGATTTTCGTGGTGCTGACGCTGTATATCACTTACTGGGCGTCGAAACGCGTGCGCTCCCGTAACGATTACTACACCGCAGGCGGCAACATTACCGGCTTCCAGAACGGGCTGGCGATTGCGGGTGACTTTATGTCCGCCGCCTCGTTCCTCGGGATCTCCGCGCTGGTCTACACCTCCGGCTATGACGGCCTGATTTACTCCCTCGGCTTCCTCGTCGGCTGGCCGATCATTCTGTTCCTGATTGCCGAGCGCCTGCGCAATCTGGGCCGCTACACCTTCGCCGACGTGGCCTCGTATCGCCTGAAGCAGGGACCGATTCGCACCCTCTCCGCCTGCGGTTCGCTGGTGGTGGTGGCGCTGTACCTGATTGCGCAGATGGTGGGCGCGGGTAAACTGATCCAACTGCTGTTCGGCCTGAACTACCACATCGCGGTGGTGCTGGTGGGCGTGCTGATGGTGATGTACGTTCTGTTCGGCGGCATGCTGGCGACGACCTGGGTGCAGATCATCAAAGCCGTGCTGCTGCTGTTCGGCGCCAGCTTTATGGCCTTTATGGTGATGAAGCACGTCGGGTTCAGCTTCAATAACCTGTTCACTGAAGCCATGGCGGTCCACCCGAAAGGGGAAGCCATCATGAGCCCGGGCGGGCTGGTGAAAGACCCGATATCGGCCCTGTCGCTCGGTCTGGGCCTGATGTTTGGCACGGCGGGTCTGCCGCATATCCTGATGCGCTTCTTCACCGTGAGCGACGCGCGTGAAGCGCGCAAGAGCGTCTTCTACGCGACCGGCTTCATGGGTTACTTCTATATCCTGACCTTTATTATCGGCTTTGGCGCGATCATGCTGGTGGGGGCGAACCCGGCGTTTAAAGATGCGGCAGGCGCGCTGATTGGCGGCAATAACATGGCGGCGGTGCATCTGGCCGACGCGGTGGGCGGCAACCTGTTCCTCGGCTTTATCTCCGCCGTGGCCTTCGCCACCATTCTTGCGGTGGTTGCGGGTCTGACGCTGGCTGGCGCGTCGGCGGTTTCGCATGACCTCTACGCCAACGTCTTCCGCAAAGGCGCGAGCGAGCGCGATGAGCTGAAGGTTTCTAAAATCACCGTGCTGGTGCTGGGCGTCGTGGCGATCCTGCTGGGCATTCTGTTCGAGAAGCAAAACATCGCCTTTATGGTGGGGCTGGCCTTCTCCATCGCGGCAAGCTGTAACTTCCCGATCATCCTGCTCTCCATGTACTGGTCGAAGCTGACCACCCGTGGCGCGATGATTGGCGGCTGGCTGGGGCTGCTGACGGCGGTGATCCTGATGATTCTGGGCCCGACGATCTGGGTGCAGATCCTCGGTCACGCCAGCGCCATCTTCCCGTATGAATATCCGGCGCTGTTCTCGATTGCCGTGGCGTTTATCGGTATCTGGGTCTTCTCGGCTACCGACAATTCGCCGGAGGGTAACCTGGAGCGCGAGAAATTCCGCGCCCAGTTTATTCGTTCACAAACCGGTCTTGGCGTTGAGCAGGGCCGCGCGCACTAAACCTTTCTCCCCGGCCGCTCTGGCCGGGGAGTTCAAAACATCACCCACGCCACCAGCGGCGCAATCAGCACCATCGTCACGCCCGAGAGCATCATCACCAGGCTTGCGACAACCCCCTCCTGCTGACCGAGTTCATACGAACGCGCCGTCCCCGCGCCGTGCGACGCCGCGCCAAACCCCGCGCCTTTGGCCATTCCTTCCCGAATAGAAAGCCGCAGAAAGAGCATATCGCCCACCGCCATCCCAAAGACGCCCGTCACCACCACAAACAGCGCCACCAGGTCCGGCTGTCCGCCGAGGGGTTTCGCCGCCGCGAGCGCAAACGGCGTGGTCACCGAGCGCACGGCCAGGCTGCGCTGAATTTCATCGGGCAGCGTAAACAGTCTCGCCAGCCAGACGGAGCTACAGACCGCGACCACCGTAGCGGTGATCACGCCTGCGCTGAGCGACATCCAGTGGCGCCTGATAATCGCCAGGTTGTCGTAAACGGGCACGGCAAAGGCGATGGTCGCCGGGCCGAGCAGCCACAGCAGCCAGTGGGATTCACCAATGTAGTTCTGCCAGGAGATGTGGCCGAAGACCAGCATCAGCACCAGCAGGATCGGCGTGAAGACCAGCGGCATCAGCGGCAGCGCATGAAACCGGCGATACAGCCGCTTGTTGGCAAAGTAGATCGCCAGCGTCGCGATCAGGCACAAGACGCTGATCTGAAAGTTAGTCATGTTTGTGCCTGCTGATTTCAAAGCGATACACTTTATCCACCACCCAGGCGGTCGCTCCCAGCACCATCAGCGTACTCAGCGCGATCACCGCGAAGATGCGCCAGCCGTCCACCATCAGCAGCTGCGCATAGTTCACCACCGCCACCACGGCAGGCACAAAGAACAGCAGCATCTCCGCCAGCAGCCAGCGCGCCCCGGCGCGCACCCAGTTAAGGGGGATCACGCGACAGAGGATGAGCGTCAACATCAGCAGCATCCCCACCAGGTTGGCAGGCAGCGGCAGGTGGAGCCAGCCGACAAGATATTCGGCGAAAACAAACAGTCCCGCGTAGAGCAGTACCTGAACCGGGACCTGGAGTCGTTGCACAACGGCAGGCGTAACACGGCTTAACGCCACGGCCATGGGGGTTTTCCTCAAAAATGAGACGAGGCGCCAGTATAGTGAGCGCACGGTATGGACTGAAATGAATTAAAATCATCACAGGTATAGTTTCGAGGAATAATCATGGACATAAGAACGCTGCGCTATTTTGTCGAAGTGGTTCGCCAGCAAAGTTTTACCCGCGCAGCGGAGAAGTTGTTTGTTACCCAGCCCACCATCAGCAAGATGCTGAAAAACCTCGAAGATGAACTTAACTGTACCCTGCTGATCCGCGATGGTCGCAAGCTGCTGCTGACCGACACCGGACGCGTGGTGTTCGAACGCGGGCTGGCCATTCTGGCGGAGTTCCGCCAGCTGGAAGCGGAGCTGGACGATATTAATCATCTGACCAAAGGGGTGCTTCGCCTCGGCATTCCACCGATGGTGGGGATGATGATGGCCGGGCCGATCGGCCTGTTTCGCCAGCGCTATCCTGGCGTAGAGCTGAAGATTTCGGAGTTTGGTGGCTTAACCGTCCAGCAGGCCGTCACTAACGGCGAGCTCGACGTGGCCATGACCGCCCTCCCCGTTGAGGAAGAGAGCGGCCTGGCGACGCTTCCGCTCTTTAGCCACCCGCTGTGCGTGCTGGTGCCCCGCTCCGGCGACTGGCTGAAAAGGGACGCGGTGAAGCCTGAGCTGCTCGGCGAGCACCCTCTGCTGATCTACAACGAAGACTTCGCTCTCAGCCGCCAGCTGATGACGCTGTTTAACCACCATAACGTCAAGCCGCGCATCGCGGTGCGCAGCGGGCAGTGGGATTTCCTGGCCGCGATGGTGCAGGCCGGCGTGGGGATTGCCATTCTGCCGCAGCCGATTTGCGAACGTCTGGATAAAAACACGCTGCGCTGGATCCCGCTGGAGAGCGATCTGCACTGGCAGTTAGGGATGATCTGGCGTGAAGGGGTCTATTTGTCGCAGAGCGCGCAGGCGTGGCTGCAGTGTTGTGAGGGGTTTTGGGTGCGGTCTGAATAGTGCCCGGTGGCGCTGCGCTTACCGGGCCTACGTTCGAACCGTAGGCCGGGTAAGGCGAAGCCGCCACCCGGCAAAACAGCGCTACTGATTCTCTATCAACAGCGCTTCCAGCAGGTCCAGATCGTGCAGTAGCTTTTGCAGCGTCTCGTTGCTGATCTGGCGCGTGGCGCGCAGGTGATACAGTTCGGCACGCTCTGAGCGCAGCGCGGCCAGACGGAACCGGCGTTCCAGGTTCTCCTCCTGCAGCGAGCTTTCTACATCGTTACGCCCGTCCGCGCGGCGACGCAGGTTACCAATTACGCGGGAACTCACCTCCGTCAGCAGCTGATTGTCGATGTTCTCTTCCGCATCCGCGGCCAGGCGCTCTTCCATTTTCTGGATGGCGACAATCGCCACTTCGGCGGTCGCAGCACGCGCAATACGCTCTTCCTTGTGCTGCTGGGTCGAATCGCCAACATCAATATGCTGGAGCAAAATCGGCAGCATAATCACGCCGACGAACAGGGAGAACAGAATCACCCCCGCCGCCAGGAACACCAGTTCGTAACGCGCCGGGAAGACATCGCCCGTCGGCAGCAGCAGCGGAATGGAGAGCACACCGGCGAGGGTTATCGCCCCGCGTACGCCCGCAAAAGAGGCAATCAGCAGCTCACGCGTTGTCCACGAGCCGAACTCCATCGGTTTTTTCTTCAGGAAGCGGACGCTGAAGTTTTTCATCGTCCACAGCCAGCCGAAACGCACCAGCATCAGCGCCAGGTAGATCAGCACGATGTCGGTAAACAGCATCCAGACCTCAACGTTCGGATCGGCCTCCGCCGCCACCAGCGAGGATTCCATAATGCCCGGCAGCTGCAGGCCCAACAGCAGGAACACCATGCCGTTAAAGACAAACTCCAGCATCGCCCAGGTGCTGTTGGCACGCAGGCGCATCGCCAGCGGCGCGCGGCGCATCACGCCGGAGCGGGTGATGGTCATCCCTGCCGCGACCGCGGCCAGAATGCCCGACACGCCGATATGTTCGGCAATCAGATAAGAGGCGAACGGCAGCAGGAACAGCAGCACGATCTGCGTCGCGGGTTCATCGCCGCCCCAGCGGCTGAGGAAGCGCAATGAGCGGCCGTACAGCCAGCTCACCACGAAGCCCGCGAGAATACCGCCGATGGCTACCTTAAAGAACTCCAGCGTCGCGCCGCCGACGGTAAAGACCATCGTGCCCATCGCAACGGCCACGGCAAACTTCAGGGCGACCAGGCCGGAGGCGTCATTCATCAGCGCCTCACCCTGTAAAATCCCCATGATTTTCTTCGGAATGCGGCCTTCGCCCACAATGCCGGACAGCGCCACGGCATCGGTTGGCGACAGCACGGCGGCCAGCGCAAAGGCAGGAATTAACGGGATACCCGGTACCGTCCAGTAGATCAGGAAACCAATCCCGACGACGGTAACCACCACCAGCGCAAGCGCCAGGCCGAAGATCTCTCGCCCGTGCTCAAGGAACTCGCGCGTGGGCGTTTTCCAGCCATCGGCAAACAGCAGTGGCGGGATGAACAGCACGAGGAACAGTTCGGGGTCAAATTCCACGTGCAGGCCAAACGTCGGCCACGCCAGCAGCGCGCCGATGGCAATTTGCATTAATGGCAGGGGGACCTGAAAGGGCAGTACGCGTGTAACCACCCCGGATAGCGAGACCACAAGGGTCATGATGAGTATTGTGAAGAAGATTTCCATGCGTTCCCTGTTTGCTGTGTTGCTTATGTACTCCGGAAGGCGTCGTGCCTTTTATTCTATCTTCCCCAGAGTAACGCAAAAGGCAACAGGATGAGTCCTGAAAATAAAAACGGGCGGCCTGAGCCACCCGTTTTCGCATCAAAGGACAACTCAGATTGCCCAGCCGCCCGCGTAAAACGCCACCAGCGCAACGGCAATCACAACGGTGCCAACGTTCAGCTTGCGCCATTCACCGGAGACCAGACGACCAATCACCAGCGACGCGAAGCCGATCATAATGCCGGTCACGATGTTACAGGTCAGTACGATGAAGACCGCGGTAATCAGGCCAGACATCGCGTCAACGAAATCCGCAAAGTCGATTTTCGCCACGTTGCTCAGCATCAGCAGGCCAACGTACATCAGCGCTGGCGCGGTCGCGTACGCCGGAACCAGATAGGAGAGCGGGGAGAGGAACAGGATCAGCATGAACAGCACGCCCACGGTGATCGCCGTCAGGCCGGTTTTACCGCCCGCCGCCGTACCCGCTGCGGACTCGATGTACACCGCCGCAGGCGCTGCGCCCACCAGGCCCGAGAAGACGCTGCTCAGGGAGTCCGTAGTCAGCGCTTTGCCGCCGTCAATAATCTGACCGTCTTTATCCAGCAGGTTCGCCTGACCGGCCACCGCACGAATGGTACCGGTCGCGTCAAACACGGCGGTCATCACCAGCGCCAGCACGCTTGGCAGGATCACCGGGTTGAGCGCGCCAACGATATCCAGGCTGCCAATCAGAGAGTTGCCTTTGTCATCGCTCAGCGACGGCATGGCGAAAATGCCGGAGAAGTGGACGTTCGGATCGAAAATCAGGCCCACAATGGACACGCCGATAATAGTCAGCAGAATGCCGCCCGGGACTTTCAGTTTTTCCAGACCGATAATCACCGCCAGGCCGATCAGCGACATGATCACCGGGAAGCTGGCGAAGTGGCCCAGCGCAACCGGCAGGCCGTCGAGCGGGTTCTTGATAACCAGACCGACGCCATTGGCGGCGATCAGCAGCAGGAACAGGCCGATGCCGATGCCGGTACCGTGCGCCACGCCCTGCGGCAGGTTGCGCAAGATCCAGCTACGGATGCCGGTCGCTGAAATAACGGTAAACAGCACACCCATCAGGAACACGGCGCCAAGCGCAACCGGTACGCTGATGTGCTGGCCCAGCACCAGGCTGAACGCGGTAAACGCGGTCAGGGAGATGGCGCAACCAATCGCCAGCGGCAGGTTCGCCCACAGGCCCATCACGATAGAGCCCACGCCGGCCACAAGGCAGGTCGCCACAAAGACAGCCGCTGGCGGGAAGCCCGCTTTGCCCAGCATACCCGGCACAACGATGACGGAATAAACCATCGCCAGAAACGTTGTCAAACCGGCAACGATTTCCTGGCGCACGGTGCTGCCGCGGGCCGAAATTTTAAACATGGCGTCAAGTGAACCGCCAGTACGCGCAGATGGCGTAGACATAGAAAACATCCCCTGAGAGTTTTTTAGGAAGTCCGTAAGCGAGGTGGAGACGCCACTGCCAGCTAAACGTCAAATCCTTGTGTTGCGTTTGTGACGAAAGGGCGTCACAAAAAAAGCAAACGTTTAGCTCCGCGCTTACAAACGGGTGGTCAAATTAAGGCAAACGATTATCTAGCCTAATCCCCGCCCTTTTCAACTGAACTTTATCGTTTTTCGCTAAAATTCCCTTATGACGCTGAAGAAATAAACAGAGGATGCGCAAACGTTATCGTCTATGCGCAATTTGTTTACATTTCAATCCTCACCCGGGATGGATAACGGCCCCCCTTGTGCCAGGGTTCGTTGCCAGCCGGGGCTGTTTTCAACTTTCGTTTTCCATGCCTGACTATGCGGCAGGTTGTCGATACCGCCGCGCGCCAGCAGGGCAAAGATCGGGAAGCTCATTTGAATGTCGGCCATGCTGAGCGAATCCCCGGCAAACCAGCTGTTTTTAGCAAGGTGCGACTCAATAAAGCGCGCATGGGTTTCCAGCTGGCGGTTAAGGTACGCTTTCTGCACCCCCTGCCCAAGCGCTTTGCCCAGGGTTCGGATACCAAACGGCACCGGCGGCTTGCCGAGACTGCTGAAGACCAGCTTCATTAGCAGCAGCGGCATCAGCGATCCTTCCGCGTAGTGCAGCCAGAAGCGATACTGCACCTTATGCGCCGGATCTAAAGGCTTAAGCCGCGACTCGGCATCGTATGTTTCCTGCAGATACTCCAGAATGGCGCCAGACTCCGCGAGGATCAGCCCGTTATCTTCGATGACCGGCGATTTGCCCAACGGATGCACCTTTTTGAGAGCCTCCGGCGCAAGCATGTTCTTTTCGCGCTGATAGTGAACGATCTCATAAGGCAGACCGAGTTCTTCCAGCGCCCAGATCACGCGGTGCGAGCGCGACTGGTTAAGGTGGTGTACCGTGAGCATGGTTTTCTCCTGTTATTCATACTTTTTAACTATAGAAAATCGAACAACACCGCGAAAAAAATTCGGCTAAAAACCGGTCAGCGACGCTGGCGAAAAAACGGGTCTTGCATAGAATTAAAGTGTCAGCACAATCCGGAACCTCCCCAACCAGCTCGACATGAGGGGTGCTGACGTCGGGGGAAACCCTCCCGTGAACCAGCGGGATAGAGAGAAAGACAAAGACCGGGAAAAACTAAAGCGCCCTTCGTGGCGCTTTAGTTCTTTATTATGCGGGGTTTTGCCGGGTGGCGCTTCGCTTACCCGCCCTACGTTCTCGGTTTTGTAGGCCGGGTAAGGCGCAGCCGCCACCCGGCAAACCGATCTCAATCCTCTTCCAGCAACCGCGCTCCCGTCCCCTGCTCGCCCAGTTTGTCGCCGGGGTTACGCAACGGGCAGTCGCTGCGCGACAGGCAGCCGCAGCCGATACAACCGTCCAGCTCATCACGCAGCGCGACCAGCGTATGGATACGCCTGTCCAGCTCTTCTCGCCACTGGGATGAAAGCTCTTTCCACTCTTTCGGGCTCAGCGTATGCCCTTCCGGCAGCACGCCAAATGCTTCTCCAATGGTAGCCAGGGGAATGCCGATTCGTTGCGCAATTTTGATAATCGCCACGTAGCGGAGCACGTCGCGAGTATAGCGACGCTGGTTGCCGCCGTTGCGGATGCTTTTAATTAACCCTTTGCTTTCATAGAAGTGGAGCGCCGATACCGCAACGCCGCTTCGCTTTGCCACTTCGCCGGGTGTTAACAGCGCTTTAATGCGCGGCAATCTCTTTTCCATAAAACCTCTTTACCTCAAGTTAACTTGAGGAATTATACTCCCCCGCAGAGAAAACGACGAATCAACCGAGAAAGTTGTATCTACAGAGGGGCAACCTTATGTCGCATCAGCAGATTATTCAGACGCTTATTGAATGGATTGACGATCATATCGACCAACCGTTGAACATTGATGTGGTCGCGAAAAAGTCGGGCTATTCGAAATGGTATTTACAGAGAATGTTCCGCACGGTCATGCACCAGACGCTGGGTGAGTACATTCGTCAGCGCAGGCTGCTGCTGGCGGCGCAGGCGCTACGCTCAACGCAGCGGCCGATTTTTGATATCGCGATGGATCTTGGCTATGTGTCGCAACAAACCTTTTCCCGCGTGTTTCGCCGCGAGTTTGACCGCACGCCGAGCGACTATCGCCACCAGTTGAATTAATCACGCTCAGTGCAAAGGTTGCTGCTGCCAGGTCATAAATTCCTGGGGCGGCATCGCTTTCGCGAAGTGCCATCCCTGACAAAACTGGACGCCGCGCTTCAACAGCCAGCTCACCTGCTCTGCCGTCTCGACCCCTTCCGCAATGGTTTTCAGCCGCAGGCTTTGCGCCATCTCGATAATATGCTCGGCGATCAGATGGCTGGTGCTGTTGGTCGTTAAGGTATCGATAAACGATTTATCGATTTTCAGAATATCGACGTTCAGCGAATAGAGGTTGTGCAGGTTCGAATAGCCGGTACCGAAATCATCGATCGCCACTTCATACCCCGCCTGACGGAAAGCCTGAATCACCGGCGTGGTTTTAGGCACATCGATAAAACCGCGTTCCGTCACTTCAATTTTGATTTGCTGCGCGCGGACGGCGTAGTGGCGAGCCTTCTCAGAAATCATGGCGATCAGCCGCGAGGAGTGGAAATCCGTGGCCGACAGGTTAATCGAAATATAGAGATGAGGATGCTCGGCCAGGAAATGGCCCAAATCGCTGAACACTTCCTCAACGACGTAATCCGTAATCCGCTCGCTCATCCCCTCATTTTCAGCCAGCGGAATAAACTCAGCCGGGCTCATCACCTGCCCGTTAAAACCCGGCCAGCGTAACAACGCCTCCGCGCCGACACACCGGTTGTTCTTAATATCAATAATCGGTTGATAGTGCACGCAAAGCTGGCGTTTGTTCAGCGCCCGATGCAGTAAACGCCCCGGCGAATTAAGCTCACGATGAGTACGGGACCAGACCAGCAAAATAATAATGCTGCAGATCATGCCCAGCGGCAGTGTTAATGTCGCCTGATGATAAAGCGTTTCATAAAAGCGTTTATTCGATGTCGACACGATGGCCGCAATCGGTCTTTTAGGGGATGTGACGATCGTATAAAAGCGGTTATCTTTTTGAAATACCGATTCCTTATCCCGAATCAGCGAATTTAATAACGAAACGTTGGCTTTCTGACTGACGGAAAAGAAAGCATTGGTTACCGTGTCGTAAACCCCCCACGAGAGAGAATGATCCGCGGACATGACTTCGCTGTATGAAAGTGGATTAACGACCACTACATAATTTCCGCGCTGCATATATGTCATTTTATAGCCAGTATAAAATGGGGTGTCGCGATAATAATAGATAGCGACGTCAGGTTTTCGCGTGTAATTAGCGACGGGTATGGCGTAGGGTTGATCCGGTGTAAAAACGGTCGAACAAAGAAAATTCTGACCTTCAGCGTAAATTAAATCGGCAACAAACAGGCGACCACGAACAACGTTCAACATATATTGACGGTGTCCCGGGGTACAGAGCTCGCCCCGATATTTTTCTGCCTCGTCCCGGGCCAGATCAACCTGTTGTATAACCAGCTCAGTTTTGTCTAAAGCCAGTTCAGCAAATGTCCGTAGCTGGGCGCTTGTTTCAGACACGGCTCTTAGCTGGGCAAACCATAGCGCAAGCATCACCGGCAGCATAACTACCATGATGATCCCTACCACCCTGAGCATCTTGCGCCGCGCGCTACGATTCATTTCCCGCCCTATATCCCTGCATGTTGTACGCCTGTAGTAATGAAGGCCGGATGCTGTGTTAAACAGGTGATTACGTTGCATGAATCATGCGAAGTTAGCAACTGACTTTTCGTATTAAAAATCTTAAATTTCGTTATGACGATAATATTTTCCCGTAAGTGAAACTGTAAGTATTCGTTCCGTTTCAATTAAGGAAAATAATTATCCAGCCCTCGAGGACGGAGGGAAGATAACACAACAGACGATCGTTGATTAAGCCAAACTTCTGGCAGCATGAAAAAAGCGCACCTTTATCATGACGTTTTATGCTATTTACTGTGGGGCATTGTGTGCGTTGATTTATAAATAATCAGTCTTCGCCGCACTATTTTATGATTCGACTGAGCCCCTCTTATAAAAACCGAATTTGAGGTATCACCACTAGCCCGATGAACGTTTCCGGCACGCTGGGGGGCGCCTCCTCGCGCGCCGAAGGCAGGGCCAGCCTGCACACACTCTTTACCTGAGGAATAAAAATCGTTTTTTGATCGCACAGACACTGGCGAATAAATCAACAAATGTGATATAGTTCACACATATTCTGTAACGAGAAACACTGTTTCATTCAGGTCGTCTGTTTTGTAGAGGATGGGTTTATGGCAACCATTACTACCAGCATGGTTCTCCTGCGCTGGCCTTTGTTGAGTGCGGTACTGATGTTTTTGGCCAGCACGCTGAACATTCAGTTTCGTAAATCTGACTACGCGGGTCTCGCTGTCATCAGCACGCTGTTGGGGCTGGGTGCAGCATGTTGGTTTGCAACGGGGCTGCTTGGCATTACCCTGCTGGATATCGCCGCCGTCTGGGAAAATATCAAAGTGGTGATGGTTGAAGCGATGAGCCACACGCCACCAGACTGGCCAATGGTGATTACCTGATCCCTTTATGGAATAAAAAAACCCAGACGATGTCTGGGTTTTTTGTTTGAAGGACGCACAAATCAGAACGGAATGTCGTCGTCGAAATCCATTGGCGGTTCGTTAGACGGCGCCGGAGCAGACTGCTGCTGCGGACGAGACTGCGCGCCGCCGCTGAACTGGTTGCCGCCCTGTGGCTGCTGAGGCTGACCCCAACCGCCCTGCTGCTGGCCGCCACCTGCTGGTGCGCCACCGCCCTGACGGCCACCCAGCATCTGCATGGTGCCGCCGACGTTAACCACGACTTCAGTGGTGTACTTCTCAGCACCGGACTGATCGGTCCATTTGCGGGTACGCAGCTGGCCTTCGATATAGACCTGAGAACCTTTACGCAGATACTCACCGGCCACTTCTGCCAGTTTGCCAAACAGCACAACGCGGTGCCATTCGGTCTGCTCTTTCATCTCACCGGTCGCTTTATCACGCCAGGATTCGGAAGTAGCCAGCGTAATGTTGGCAACTGCGCCACCACTCGGCATGTAGCGTACTTCCGGGTCCTGGCCCAGATTACCGACGAGAATCACCTTGTTTACGCCTCTGCTGGCCATGTTCGTGTCTCCTGAATACGTTTCTTAATAGTGTAAACGCGCGAGTGTACCATTTCCACGCTGCATTTTGATAGCTGCGAGATGGATTCCAGAGTTCTCGTGCGAACATAACATTGTTACACAGTCCGTCAGAAAATGCATTCCAATACTGTATATTCAAACAGGTCAAATTGTGTCATAATTAGCCGTTTCTGACAGCCGTTTGTCCTTCAAACAAACCAGGCAATCCGTGTTCCAACCGGGAAAGGTGAATGGATAAGATCGAAGTTCGGGGCGCCCGCACCCACAATCTCAAGAATATCAACCTCATAATCCCTCGCGACAAACTCATTGTCGTGACCGGGCTTTCGGGGTCTGGCAAATCCTCACTGGCTTTCGACACTCTGTATGCCGAAGGACAGCGTCGTTACGTTGAATCGCTCTCGGCGTACGCGCGTCAGTTCCTGTCGCTGATGGAAAAACCGGATGTCGACCACATTGAAGGGTTGTCTCCTGCTATCTCTATCGAGCAGAAGTCCACGTCGCATAACCCGCGCTCCACGGTCGGTACCATTACTGAAATTCATGACTACCTGCGTCTGCTGTATGCCCGCGTGGGTGAGCCGCGCTGCCCGGACCACGACGTCCCGCTGGCGGCACAGACCGTGAGCCAGATGGTGGATAACGTGCTGTCGCAGCCGGAAGGCAAACGCCTGATGCTGCTGGCACCAATCATTAAAGAGCGTAAGGGTGAGCACACCAAAACGCTGGAAAACCTGGCAAGCCAGGGCTATATCCGCGCCCGTATTGACGGCGAAGTGTGTGACCTGTCCGACCCGCCCAAGCTAGAACTGCAGAAGAAGCACACCATAGAGGTGGTGATTGACCGCTTTAAGGTGCGTGACGATCTCGCCACGCGTCTCGCAGAATCGTTTGAAACGGCGCTGGAGCTCTCCGGCGGCACGGCCGTGGTTTCCGACATGGACGACCCGCAGGGGGAAGAGCTGCTCTTCTCCGCCAACTTTGCCTGCCCGATTTGCGGCTACAGCATGCGCGAGCTGGAACCGCGCCTGTTCTCGTTTAACAACCCGGCGGGCGCCTGCCCGACGTGTGACGGTCTGGGCGTCCAGCAGTATTTCGACCCGGACCGCGTGATCCAGAATCCGGAGCTGTCGCTGGCGGGTGGCGCCATTCGCGGCTGGGACAAGCGTAACTTCTATTACTTCCAGATGCTGAAGTCGCTGGCGGAGCACTACAAGTTCGACGTGGAAGCGCCGTGGGCCAGCCTGAGCCCGAACGTACACAAAGTGATCCTGTTCGGTTCTGGCAAAGAGAACATCGAGTTCAAGTATATGAACGATCGCGGCGATACCTCCGTGCGTCGCCACCCGTTTGAAGGGGTGCTGCACAATATGGAGCGCCGCTACAAAGAGACCGAATCCAGCGCGGTGCGCGAGGAGCTGGCGAAGTTCATCAGCAACCGCTCCTGCGCCACCTGCGAGGGCACGCGCCTGCGTCGCGAAGCGCGCCACGTGTTTGTGGAAAATACGGCGCTGCCGACCATCTCAGACATGAGCATCGGCCACGCGATGGACTTCTTCAATAACCTGAAGCTGTCCGGCCAGCGCGCGAAAATCGCTGAAAAAGTCTTGAAAGAGATTGGCGATCGCCTGAAGTTCCTGGTGAACGTCGGCCTGAACTACCTGACGCTTTCACGCTCGGCAGAAACGCTCTCCGGCGGTGAAGCCCAGCGTATTCGTCTGGCGAGCCAGATTGGTGCGGGCCTGGTGGGCGTGATGTACGTGCTCGATGAGCCGTCCATCGGCCTGCACCAGCGCGATAACGAACGTCTGCTCGGCACCCTGGTTCACCTGCGTAACCTCGGTAACACGGTGATCGTGGTGGAGCACGACGAAGACGCGATCCGCGCCGCAGACCACGTGATCGACATTGGCCCGGGCGCTGGCGTGCACGGCGGCCAGGTGGTGGCGGAAGGCACGCTGAAGGACATTATGGCGGTGCCCGAGTCGCTGACCGGCCAGTACATGAGCGGCAAGCGCAAGATTGAAGTACCAAAACAGCGCGTGGCGGCGAACCCGGAAAAAGTGCTGAAGCTGACCGGCGCGCGCGGCAACAACCTGAAAGACGTTACCCTGACGCTGCCGGTGGGCCTGTTTACCTGCATTACCGGCGTGTCCGGTTCCGGTAAATCGACGCTGATCAACGATACGCTGTTCCCGATTGCGCAGACGGCGCTGAACGGCGCGACGCTGGCCGAACCGGCACCGTACCGCGACATCCAGGGGCTGGAGCATTTCGATAAGGTTATCGACATCGACCAGAGCCCGATTGGCCGTACGCCACGCTCTAACCCGGCAACCTATACCGGTGTTTTCACGCCCGTACGTGAACTGTTTGCCGGTGTGCCGGAAGCGCGTTCACGCGGCTACACGCCGGGACGTTTCAGCTTTAACGTGCGCGGCGGTCGCTGTGAAGCGTGCCAGGGCGACGGCGTGATCAAGGTTGAGATGCACTTCCTGCCGGATATCTACGTGCCGTGCGACCAGTGCAAAGGCAAGCGCTATAACCGCGAAACGCTGGAGATTAAGTACAAGGGCAAGACCATCCACGAAGTGCTGGATATGACCATCGAAGAGGCGCGCGAGTTCTTTGACGCCGTTCCCGCGCTGGCGCGTAAGCTGCAGACGCTGATGGACGTCGGCCTGACCTACATTCGTCTGGGGCAGTCCGCCACGACGCTGTCCGGCGGTGAAGCGCAGCGCGTGAAGCTGGCGCGCGAGCTGTCAAAACGCGGCACCGGTCAGACGCTGTATATCCTGGATGAGCCGACCACCGGTCTGCACTTTGCCGACATCCAGCAGCTGCTGGACGTGCTGCATCAGCTGCGCGATCAGGGCAACACCATCGTGGTCATCGAGCATAACCTGGACGTGATTAAAACCGCGGACTGGATTGTCGATCTTGGCCCGGAAGGCGGCAGCGGCGGCGGTGAAATCCTCGTCTCCGGTACGCCAGAGACCGTTGCAGAGTGCGAAGCCTCGCACACCGCGCGCTTCCTTAAACCGTTGCTGTAATTGTCACACGGAGAGTTGCTGTCGGGTCGTTTCCGGCAGCAGCTCAACCGCCTGCTGATAGGACGCGTCCACCAGGTAGTAAATTTGCGAGCCTGGAATCGATCCATCCAGATAGACGGTGCTCCAGTGCGCCTTATTGAGGTGCTGGCTCGGCCTCACGTCATCATGCTGCTGACGCAGTAAATCCGCCAGTTCAGGGCTGGTTTTCAGCGACGCCGCCGGACGGCCCTCCACCTCTTTCACCATCGCAAACAGCACATCCCCCACCTTAACCTGCGTGGCTTTCCAGTCGCTATGGACGCTCTGCTCCGCGCCGGGCTTGCTCATGCAGTACTGAAGTATCTCCGAAATTGTCATCTTTATTCCCCTTGTAGCGTGGCGATAATTTTACGCGAACCACCGTGAATGCGATGCTCTCCCAGCCAGATCCCCTGCCACGTGCCCAACAGCAGCCGTCCGTTGTGGACCGGCAGCATCAGCGATACGCCCAGCAGGGAAGATTTGATATGCGAAGGCATATCGTCCGCCCCCTCATAGTCATGCTCGTAGGGCGCGTTGTCCGGGACGCTCTTCAGAAAATGACGCTCCATGTCAGACCGGACGGTGGGATCGCAATTTTCATTCAGCGTGAGAGAGGCTGACGTGTGCTGAAGCAGCAGATGCAGCAAACCCGTTTTGACCCGCGACAGGTCGCGGAGCTGCCCGATGACTTCATCCGTCACCAGGTGAAAACCGCGTGGTTTAGCGCTTAAGGTCAGGGTCTGTTGGTACCACATCTGCTGCTCCGTAATGAAAGATGAATCTTTCTAAGTGTGCAGCAAGAAGGCGAAAGGTAAAACCCGCAGCAGCGAGATTTGATTAAAAAAGAGTCAAACTCGCTGCCAGAGGCTTAATACTCCGAGTTGACGATCACCTCTTCACCAAACTTTCCGGCCATCGGCAGCGGTCGATAGGTCGAGTTAGACGCGCGTAACACCCTGATCCCTCTGGCACCAGCATCCTGCGCGGCGGTAATGTCGTTATCCGAATCGCCATAAAACACTTTGATGTTTTTCTTTTCCAGCCACTGGATTTTGGTGTTTTGCCCCTCTTTGTCACCCGCAAAAATGACCGGATTCATATTGGCAGCCGGGATCTGGAAATCGTCCTGCAGTGTTCTGGAGACGGTTTCCGTTTTGGTCTGGCTACGGCCGGTAACGAAGTAAATGCTGTCACCGCGCTTAACGTGCATAGCAATAAGCGCCCGGGCGACCTCTTTCGGGATGCTGTACTCGTCCCAGCCGTTATTCATTTTTTCCCAGAACTCCGGATTCTTCAGATACGCTTCGCTGTCCGGTGAATACATTTTTTTGCCGCGCCAGAAGCCAGGGCTTGAGAACAGCACGGTATC
The DNA here is from genome assembly GCF_003331015.1 of Enterobacter sp. GER_MD16_1505_Eko_090. Taxonomy (NCBI): domain Bacteria; kingdom Pseudomonadati; phylum Pseudomonadota; class Gammaproteobacteria; order Enterobacterales; family Enterobacteriaceae; genus Enterobacter; species Enterobacter sp. GER_MD16_1505_Eko_090. The sequence goes on from NZ_PUQF01000015.1 coordinate 56,569, forward strand.
GTCAATGTCGAAGCCCACGGCCATTGGTGCGCGTCCCATCAGGCTGTTTTCGATTTGGGCCACGGAGACCCAGTGAATGGGCGCCTGTTCGGCAAGCATGGCGGCGGTGGTGCCGGTGTAAAGCGGCGTCGGCGCCGAGGCACGTGCGACGACGGCGCTATTAAGTGAGAACAATAAGCAGGCGGCGCTGAGCGCCAGTGTGATCTTGCGCATATTTTCCCCTGAATATTCAGCTTGTTATCGTTTTATTTTGAGTGAATGGTCAAAAAACTATCCGACCTTAACCCCAGCGGGAGGTGAAGGGAAGGAGTTTTTGCTTATGAAGCGGAATAAAAAGAAGACGATCACAAAGTGTGGATGAGTGATGTAGGCCCGGTAAGGCGCAGGCGCAGCCGCCACCGGGCAAGATTTTCTGCGGCCTGATGCCCTCTCCCACAGGGAGAGGGAGATAAAAAGTAGTGAGTACTTACATCACAGCTGCAAACGCCTGCGCCACGCGGTGAACGTTGCTGGCATTCAGGCCCGCCACGCACATACGGCCGCTGGCGATCAGGTAGACACCGAACTCTTCGCGCAGGCGATCGACCTGCGCCGCGCTCAGTCCGGTATAGCTGAACATCCCGCGCTGCTTGAGCAGATAGTCGAAGTTATGCCCTGGCACAGCCTCTTTCAGGACGTTAACCAGCTCCTGACGCATCGACAGGATGCGCTTACGCATCGCCTCCACTTCGGCAAGCCAGGATGCTTTCAGCGTTTCGTCACCGAGAACCGTCGCCACCACCTGAGCACCAAAGTTTGGTGGGCTGGAGTAGATACGGCGCACCGTCGCTTTCAGCTGGCCCAGCACGCGGCCCGCCGCTTCGGCGTCTTCACACACCACGGACAGGCCACCAACGCGTTCACCGTACAGGGAGAAGATCTTAGAGAAGGAGTTACTCACCAGTACAGGCAGCCCGGCGCTGGCAGCGGCACGGATGGCATAGGCGTCTTCTTCCATACCCGCGCCAAAGCCCTGGTAGGCAATGTCGAGGAACGGGATTAGGTCGCGGGTCTTCAGCACCTCGATCACCGCATCCCACTGGGCATGGGTGAGATCCGCCCCGGTTGGGTTATGGCAGCATGGGTGCAGCAGCACAATACTGCGCGCTGGCAGCGTGTTCAGCTTTTCCAGCAGCGCGTCAACGCGCACGCCGTTCGTTTCGCTGTCGAACCACGGATAGGTCGCCACCTTAAAGCCCGCGCCCTCGAAGATCGCAACGTGGTTTTCCCACGTCGGGTCGCTGACCCACACGCCTGAATCCGGGAAGTATTTTTTCAGGAAGTCTGCACCCACTTTCAGCGCGCCCGAGCCGCCCAGCGTCTGGATGGTCGCCACGCGTTTTTGCGCGAGCACAGCGTGATCGGCGCCGAACAGCAGCGGTGCAATGGTGTGGCGATAAGCGTTTAGCCCTTCCATCGGCAGATACAGAGACGCGCCGTGTGGAACCGCGTTCAGACGCGCTTCGGCTTCGGCAACCGCTTTTAATTGAGGAATAATGCCATCCTCGTTGTAATACAGACCGATGCTGAGGTTCACTTTGTCGCTGCGAGGATCTTCTTTGAAACGCTCCATTAAGGAGAGGATAGGGTCGCCGGCATAGGCGTCAACTTTCTGAAACACGCGATGGTTCTCCGGAATTCGATGAGGCAGGGATTTCAACAATAAACCGGAATATCACGCAACACCACCCCTTAAGATTATCCTGCGATCGGCATAGGTTTTTTGCGTCCTTTAGCCATGACATTTACCCAATATTTTCCCCTTCTCGCTTTCCGTAATGTGACTCCTGCGCAACCGCGCATTCACTGATTCAAGGAGTTCACATCATGGATTCACAATTTATTGGTTCAGTTATTAACGCCCTGCCGCTGGAGCATATGATCGGCGGTCCGCTGCAGGCGATGATCAAAGCACAGGTTCAGGCGAGCAAGTCCTATACCGACTTCCTGCTCTCTGTCTGCATTAAAGACGGCAAAGCCGTCGCGATCGAGTTCGACTACGACGAAACCGTGGTAGACGAACAAGGCGTGAACAAAGGCAGCGTGACCCGCAAGATGAGCATTCCGCTGCTGGCGGCGATCACGCACCCTATCATCTGTATCGAAGACGGCACCATCGACTTTGAGCTGGAAGTGAGCCAGAGCGAAGCCAGTTCCAGCAGTACCGAAGCGGAGGCCTCCGTGGAAGCGTCCGTCGGCTGGGGTGTCTTTAAAGCCAAAATGACCGGCAAGGTCTCCCATAAATCGGAGCAGACCCGTTCGACCGATACACGCGCGAAATACTCCATTCATACCCAGATCAAACGCCAGGAGCCACCAGAAGCTCTGCAGCGCGTAATTGACTACCTGACCAACGCCAAAACCAAGCCTGTCGCCGCGCAATAATCTTCCACGCCGCGACATACGTGCGATTCCGTAACGCAGGGGCTACCCGGGTAGCCCTTTTTCCAGGAGCGAAATATGTCTTTTAAAAAATGGCTGCGCGGCGGCAAGGATGAAGAGCCGGAAAACAGGACGGGCAAAGAGGATGAAGGCACGCCGCTGGTACAGGAAAACACGCCCCCTACGCCGCCAGCCGATATTCCCGGCGTGCCGATCTCGCTTGAAGATATCACGCGCGGGATGCAGTACGCGGCCACGGCAGCCAACGAACTGATTGCTCAGCAGTATATGAAAGCGCTGGATCCCTTTTTCGAACCTGCTGAGGACGGTTCGTTGGTTCCACGCACGGTACAGCTGGCACTGGATGAAAAGCACTACTTTGACCTGCCCTTGGTCGCACTTTCAACGCCGCGCGGGCTGATGCTGGAGAAAATGAAGGTCAACCTGACGATCCGTACGGAAGGCATGCAGGCACCTTCCCGCCAGTCCGGTGAAAACGAATTTGGTCGCTTTCATGTCAGCCTTTCGCCTTCCAGCGATAACAAAGGCGGGCGTGACAGCCGCCACGTCGATGTGGAGATGCAGTTTACCGCGCTTGAGCCACCGGAAAGCGTTATGCGCTTGATTGACGAATACACCAACAAGGTGATTCCCCGTCCGAAAGCAGAGGAGACTCCGTAATGCACACACAACCAGAACGTACAGGTGACAAGGGTATTCAGCTGATTTGCCAGTTTGAAGGACTGAAGCTGGAGCGTTATCGCGATGCCGTAGGTTTATGGACCATCGGCTATGGCCATTTGATCCTCAAAGAGGAGATGGAAAAGCTCACCAAAATTACTACCGGCGAAGCCAAAGATCTGCTGCGCAAAGATTTGAAACGCACCGAGGACGGCGTGAAAAAGCTGCTGAACCAGCCAGCAACGCAGGCGCAATTCGACGCGCTGGTTTCCTTCGCCTTCAACCTCGGCGTTGGCAATTTAAAGAAATCAACGCTGCTAAAAAAATTCAACGCGGGCGATGTTCAGGGTGCCGCACTGCAGTTCAAAAGCTGGAATAAGGCAGGCGGGAAGGTATTGGCCGGTCTGACGCGTCGCCGCGAGGCGGAAATGAAGTTATTTCTTGGTTAAATTTGGAGGTTAACATGACATCATCTGTGGCTTTAAAAAAAGTGATTTTCTTTGTACCCCTGCTTACCGTTATGCAGGTCAATGCAGCGTTACCCACCTGCGAGAGTGAGATTAAGGACGTTAATACCTTCCTGTCTTTACAGGGTACCGCCCGAATAAATGATGTGGATGATCTGGCAAAAACATTGCGCAGTCTCACACAAACTGGGCGACTGCCGCCGCGCTACATCACCAGTGATGAAGCGAAACGTCAGGGATGGTCGGGTAATGAAACAGAAACACTTTGGGGTATTAAACCCACCAATAACAAATGGATAGGCGGGGATAACTATGTCAGTTCAAAACTTCCCTCAGCACAATCCTGGTTTAGCGCCGATATTGATGTTTCTAAAGGATACCGGGGGACCAAACGACTGATCTACACCCTTTCCGGACCTCAGCGCTATATCACCACCGATAAATACCAACATTTAGTGGAAGTAAACGCCTGCAATTAATCCATACGTTAACACCGGAGAAGCATGATGGAACTGAAAACAGAATGTCTCCCAGCAGGCGTGCTCGGCTACAAGGCCTGCAAATATAAAGCAAAAGACTGGGATTCAACGAAGTATCGTAGTGAGGCAACAAACAATGATGAATGGTCTGGATTTTATACGGGTAGTACGGAAACCCTGACATTCGGCTATATGCCAGATTGCACTGACAATCAGGGGAATGGGACGGCCTATCTGAACATTGTGAACATAACTACACCTGCGCGTATTATTGTATGCCAGGATGAGAGATTTAAATCCCCGGTGCAGGACAAGACGGCATTATTAAATGAAATTAAAGAAGCATTACGCAGAATAGAAATTCCCGTAGCGGATAGTGATTTGTTAATACCCACACTAGCCCGCTATCGTTTCTACTTTAAATGTTACAATAACGAAGATAGTAACGATATGGAAATCATTATACCAAACGACCTGGTTGATAACGTAGCGCTACAAAGCTATAAGCAGCAAATATTTATAAATGGCGTTGGTCAGACACTGACCAAATATGTCAAATAGACATAATAATGTGGCTTTTATTCACAAAAAGACCCTCCTGCGAGGGTCTTGTTATCAATGAGGAGATTGTCATGTATACCTCCGTTCCTCCAGCTTTAATTAGCGCTTCACTCCTGGCTCTCGCAGGATTATTCGGTGGTGTCAGTATATCTTTTTTTTGGCAACCACAGCGCTTACATCAGCATAGTAAGTTCATTGCAGGCATTATATTTGGTGGAATCAGTATGGGTGCCGCCGTAGCGTTAGGCGGTCTGGCCGCAAGATGGTTGAAGATTGATTTAAACCAGTCGGATATCACCCTGGGATTAGGTTATATTCTCGGAGCAATGAGCAATGGTCTTATTGTTTGGTTGGCAAATTTTTTTCGCCGTCACGAGCAGCAAGATATTTTTGATGTCGCCTCAGTCATCAAGAAAAGAGTACGTAATGAAGCACTCCCCGACGCATCCCTTATTAATACTGATAAAGAGGACTAACATGAGCAGCGTAACAGACTGGTGGATGTTATTTATAACAATCATGCTGGACCTTGTTATTTCTTTTATTATTCTCTTTTGCGCTTACAGTAATAGAATTAAAAAACAGCCTATCCTCTATAAGATAGGATTTGCCGCGATAGCTTTTGGGCTATTTGCACAAAGCGGATTAAACATTGAAAGTTTGTTGACAGGCCATGATAATTTTAGCGCAAGTGTTCCTTTTTGGTTTCTTCAGGATGCTGGCACCTTAATGATCATCATTCGTTTCTTTTTAGCAAGATAATTATCGCATGACAAAATGCGTGACAAATGCCATCGTTGTCACGCATTTTTAAATAAAAAGTTTTCAGGATATAACGGAGTATAAATGATAACTCATTTATCAATGTATTTAAAATATAACCTTGCTGCTTGTGTGCGGTTATTCACCTGCAAACGATGAAATATTGATTCCAGATGGACCTTGACGGTACCAGCACTAATGTTCAATGCTCTACCGATTTGCTTGTTTGTTCCGCCATTTGCCAGCAAGCTCAATACTTCCTTTTGCCGCTGGCTAAGCATAAGAACGGGTGAATTAATTGTCGTTGCGGAACCCTGCATAATTACTTGCTCTGGGATACAGATAACTCCCGACAACACTACATTGATAACTTGTACTATTTTTTCAGCAGAGAGTGATTTTGTGAAAACACCTCTAATATTATGATGCTGATAAAGGTTAAAATTTCGCTCGCATGCTTTACGGAACATGATCACTATCGGCACCATCGGCCATTCAAGCTCAAGCTCTTCAACAAACTTAGAATAGTCCATATCGCCATCAAGCAGCACAATCGAAACAGGCATCGACTTGAGCACTTCTTTTGCATCTTCGTAGCTGTTAGTAGCAGAAAAAGTACATTCTGGCATGACTCTCTTCAGTTCATTTTTCATACTATGAATGTAGATCGGTAATTCATCGATCATCAATATATTCATCTCAACTTAACCTCATCCAAGTACTATTCTTTTAGGTTATGAATATTAACATCAACATATTCCAAAAATGAGTATGAGCGCTAATTAAGATCTTATAAAACATCATTTGCCATAGGGTAAATATCATATACAGCATGACTAACATCAAGATGAAGCAGGAGTACAATCCACAAATAATGTTCTGCATCATTTTCTACGAAAAATAGCATTTCCCACAGAGCATATATTCATTCATAACGCTGCTGTTTATTATTTCTGTGCTGTAAACACAATTAACCAAGGAGAAACATATGCCGTGGTCCAATCAATATGGTTTTAATTATAAAAATATGGTTTTTCAGAATTCGTGCTTCCCGAATTGCCTGCAGATGGTTCTGGCTAATTTCGGTACCTATTCCCGCAACGATATTCTCGAAAACCAGTGGGATGCACTTCAGGTTGCCCACCATCTTCCCGGTCTCGCTGCGCAGGCGCCGAATGAGGATGATGTTAATCGTAACCTGGCACGTACCGATCTAAAAGGAGCTGGCTGCCGGATTATCACTCCGTCAATGCTGGGAGATTACGTTAATCGTCAGGCGCTAGAGCAGGAGACTCAACACTATCTGGCTGGCTATAGTGCAATGATCATCGGTGTCGGGCATGCGACAGTGATTTACCGGACCACTACCGGGTTTGTTCATGTGATCCCTTCCCCGGACATCAACCAGGTGCACGTTGAACACTATGCAAACCTGGACCTTGATGTTGTCGAGCATCAGGGGCAACACGCGGTACGAGTGATTAACAGGGCGAACAAGCAACCGATTATTGCCGGAACCTTTGTAATGCTGCTTCGTCCGTAAAACGGTGACGGTGGCTCCCCAGGAGCCACCATTTTGCGGATCAATCCAGATACTTCATCGCCACCCGCGACGTCAGGCGGGTGATAAGTTCGTAAGCACTCACTTTAGTGATTTCAGCAATACGTTCAACGGGTAAACCTTCCCCCCACATCACCACATCGTCGCCGGGTTTATCCTGCGCTTCTAACCCCAGATCGACGCAAATCATGTCCATCGCCACGCGCCCAACGATCTTCACCTCGCGACCGTTAACCAGCACCGGCGTACCCGTTGGTGCAGCGCGCGGATAGCCGTCGCCGTAGCCCATCGCCACCACGCCGAGACGCGTGTCGCGCTCGCTGGTCCAGGTGCCACCATAGCCCACCGGTTCACCGGCTTTGTGTTCACGCACGGCAATCAGAGTAGACACCAGAGACATCACCGGCTGGAAACCCATGTCCGGTCCCCAGGGTTTATTCTCCAGCGGCGACACGCCGTAAAGAATGATGCCCGGTCGCGCCCAGTCGAAATGCGACTGCGGCCACAGCAGGATCCCGCCGGATGCGGCGATCGAGCGCATCCCCGGCTTGCCTTCGCAGAATGTATTAAAGATATCCAGCTGCCGCTCGGTCGCACCGCACTCGGGCTCATCGGCACGGGCGAAGTGGCTGACAATATTCACCGGCTGGCGCACGTTTTTACACCGGCATAAACGCTGATAAAACGCTTCGGCGCTTTCCGGACGCACGCCCAGACGGTGCATGCCCGTATCAAGCTTCATCCACACGGTCACCGGCTCGCTCAGCTCGGCGGTTTCCAGTGCGGCCAGCTGTTCTTCGTTGTGTACCGCCGTGTGCAGATGCTGATCTGCGATGGTTGGCAGATCGGTGGCTTCGAAAAAGCCTTCGAGGAGCAGAATCGGCTGGGTAATCCCCCCCGCGCGCAGGCGGAGGGCTTCTTCAAGACGGGCGACGCCAAAGGCGTCGGCATCGGGGAGCGTTCGCGCGGTCTCAAGAAGACCGTGTCCGTAAGCGTTCGCTTTCACGACTGCAACGAGCTTGCTGGCGGGTGCCAGTTCACGCAGACGTTGCAGGTTGTGTCGCAGAGCGCGGCGGTTAATGACAACAGTTGCCGCTTGCATTTGAATTCCTTAGAAATTACTCATCATCATATTGAGGACCGGCATAGTTGTCGAAACGCGACCACTGGCCGTTAAAGGTCAGACGCACCGTCCCGATCGGGCCGTTACGTTGTTTACCAATAATAATTTCGGCGATCCCTTTCAGGTCGCTGTTCTCGTGATAAACCTCATCACGGTAGATAAACATGATTAAGTCGGCATCCTGCTCGATCGAGCCGGATTCACGCAGGTCGGAGTTGACCGGGCGCTTGTCGGCACGTTGTTCCAGAGAGCGGTTAAGCTGCGACAGCGCCACCACCGGCACGTGCAGCTCTTTGGCTAACGCCTTGAGCGAGCGGGAAATTTCGGCGATCTCCAGCGTACGGTTGTCGGAGAGCGACGGGACGCGCATCAGCTGAAGGTAGTCGATCATGATAAGGCCGATACCGCCGTGTTCGCGGGCGATACGACGCGCGCGGGAACGGACTTCCGTCGGCGTCAGGCCGGAGGAGTCATCAATATAGATGTTACGTTTTTCCAGCAGAATGCCCATGGTGCCGGAGATGCGCGCCCAGTCCTCATCGTCGAGCTGACCGGTACGGATGCGGGTCTGGTCCACGCGTGACAGCGATGCCAGAGAACGCATCATGATCTGCTCGGAGGGCATCTCAAGGCTGAAAATCAGTACCGGCTTATCCTGCAACATCGCCGCATTTTCGACGAGGTTCATCGCAAATGTCGTTTTACCCATCGACGGACGCGCGGCGACGATAATCAAATCCGACGGCTGCAGACCGGCGGTTTTTTTGTTGAGATCGTCATAGCCGGTGTTCACCCCGGTCACACCGTCGTGCGGCTGCTGGAACAGCTGTTCGATACGGGCAACGGTGGCGTCGAGGACGTCGGCGATGTTTTTGGGGCCTTCGTCTTTGTTGGCGCGGCTTTCGGCGATTTTGAAGACGCGGGACTCGGCAAGGTCGAGCAGATCTTCACTGGTGCGACCCTGCGGATCAAAACCCGCTTCGGCGATCTCATTCGCCACCGAGATCATCTCGCGGACAACGGCACGTTCACGCACGATGTCGGCATAAGCGCTGATGTTTGCCGCACTTGGCGTGTTTTTTGACAGTTCTGCCAGATAGGCAAACCCGCCGACGCTGTCCAGCTGTCCCTGACGCTCCAGCGATTCCGCGAGCGTGATCAGGTCAATTGGGCTACCCGACTCCTGCAGGCGCGCCATTTCGGTAAAGATATGACGGTGCGGACGGGTGTAGAAATCCTCAGACACCACGCGCTCGGCGACGTCGTCCCAGCGTTCGTTATCCAGCATTAAACCGCCCAACACCGACTGTTCCGCTTCAATCGAGTGCGGCGGGACTTTTAACCCTGCGACCTGGAAATCCCGCTCGCGAGGTTCAGTCTGTTTGTTGAAGGGTTTGTTTCCTGCCATAGTGAATGGAGTTACCGAGATAAAGAGTGGGTCGAAAGATTACCACATTCTGGAGGAAGCATGGCAACACGTATTGAATTTCACAAGCATGGTGGCCCTGACGTACTCAACGCGGTGGAGTTCACCCCCACCGCGCCTGGCGAAAACGAAGTGCAGGTTGAAAACAAAGCCATCGGCATAAACTACATCGACACCTATATTCGCGGCGGGCTCTACCCGCCTCCGTCGATGCCGAGCGGACTGGGCACCGAGGCGGCCGGCGTCGTCGTCAAAGTGGGCAGCGCGGTTAAGCATATTAAAGAAGGCGACCGCGTGGTGTACGCGCAATCTGCGCTGGGCGCTTACAGTTCCGTCCACAACGTCCCGGCGGATAAAGCCGCCCTGCTGCCCAACGCCATCTCCTTTGAGCAGGCGGCGGCCTCCTTTCTGAAAGGGTTAACCGTTTACTACCTGCTGCGCAAAACCTATGAAATTAAACCCGACGAGCAGTTCCTGTTTCATGCCGCGGCGGGTGGCGTCGGGCTCATCGCCTGTCAGTGGGCAAAAGCGCTGGGCGCAAAACTGATCGGCACCGTGGGCAATGCCCAAAAAGCCCAGCGCGCGCTGCAGGCGGGTGCCTGGCAGGTGATTAACTACCGTGAAGAGAGCATTGTCGAACGGCTGAAGGAGATCACCAGCGGCAAAAAGGTGCGCGTGGTGTATGACTCGGTAGGGAAAGATACCTGGGAAGCGTCGCTGGACTGCCTGCAGCGTCGTGGGCTGATGGTGAGCTTCGGGAATGCGTCAGGTGCTGTCACCGGCGTGAATCTCGGCATCCTGAACCAGAAAGGCTCGCTGTACGTCACGCGCCCTTCCCTGCAGGGCTACATCACCAACCGGGAAGAACTTGAGGAAGCCAGCAACGAGCTGTTCTCGCTGATCGCCAGCGGCGTCATTAAGGTGGATGTGGCAGAAGCGCAGAAATACCCGCTAGCCGATGCGCAGCGTGCGCATGAGGTGCTGGAGAGCCGGGCAACGCAGGGGTCGAGTTTATTGATTCCCTGAGCCCCAAAAAGAAATTGGGCTTCCCGTGGGAAGCCCTTTCTTTTTTTAGTTCGGCTGTATGTAGGGTACAGCGCGATGAATTCTTTAACGGCAGTCATAGTGACAGATTCGATAAGTAAATCCTATTCTGTTCTAAGCCAGGCTGCCGGAAAAGTTACAACTCTGTGACGAACCCCTCAATACCTTAGTAACGAAAGCGGTTATTGCGCTGATAACTGGGCACTTTTGGCGATTTAATCGCCCGTATCACCCACACCACCGCCACGGCCAGCAGTAACCACGGCAGCAGTTTGATCGTCAGGGCAAACAATCCGCCAATAAACATGACGACCGTCGCCACCACGATAGCCGCCAGAATGCCGAGCAGCGAAATGCCCGTTGCTAACAGCATGACAAAAAAGCCAATCACAAAAAGTAGTTCCAGCATGGTGCTCTCCCACGAGTTCCCGAATGATGCTGCAAACATTACAAGAATCATGCCAGACATAACATGTTGTTCTTAAAGCAAAACGCCCCGCGAGAATTCGCAGGGCGTGGTGAATTTGACGAACTTTTAGCGAAAGTTATCGCTTGTCCGCCACCAGGCGCAACGCATGTTCCAGCACCTCAATATCGGCCCCGGCTTTATGCGCGTTTTCGCTCAGGTAGCGACGCCACTGACGCGCGCCCGGAATGCCCTGGAACAGCCCAAGCATATGGCGAGTGATATGGCCGAGATACGTACCGTTGCTCAGCTCGCGCTCAATGTAAGGATACATCGCACGCACGACGCCAACCGGATCGGTGTCTGCACCTTCGATGCCAAAGATTTCGCGATCGACCGTCGCCAGAATGCCCGGGTTCTGATACGCCTCGCGCCCGACCATCACCCCATCCATATGTTCAAGATGCGCTTTGGCCTCTTCCAGCGACTTGATGCCGCCGTTAATGGACATCGTCAGGTGCGGGAAGTCACGCTTCAGCTGATACACGCGCGGGTAGTCCAGCGGCGGGATCTCACGGTTCTCTTTCGGGCTCAGGCCGGAGAGCCAGGCTTTTCGCGCGTGGATGATGAACATCTCGCATTCGCCCTTGCCGGAGACCGTATTGATGAAATCGCACAGGAATTCGTAGCTGTCCTGGTCGTCAATGCCGATGCGGGTTTTGACCGTCACCGGAATGGAAACGACGTCGCGCATCGCCTTGATACAGTCCGCCACCAGCTGCGCGTTCCCCATCAGGCAGGCGCCGAACATGCCGTTTTGCACGCGATCGGACGGGCAGCCAACGTTGAGGTTGATCTCGTCGTAGCCGCGCGCTTCAGCCAGCTTCGCGCACTGCGCCAGGGCGGCCGGATCGCTGCCGCCCAGCTGCAGGGCAACCGGATGCTCTTCTTCGCTATAGGCCAGATAGTCGCCCTTGCCGTGAATGATTGCGCCTGTGGTCACCATTTCGGTGTACAGCAGCGTACGGCGGGAGAGCTGGCGCAGGAAATAGCGGCAGTGTCTGTCCGTCCAGTCGAGCATCGGCGCAATGGAAAAACGGTGTGCAGGGAAAGCGGTCTGTAATTCTGACGACATGGCGAAGTTTTAAGCATCTGGTGGAAAAGGGGCGCTACTATAGCACAAAGAAAAGCCGGAGGCGCAGCGCCTCCGGTGGACTTTAGAACGTCATGCTCAGCTGAGCCCCTGCGCCCCAGGTTTCGTCTTCACCGTACAGGCCCATCAGGTCAACATGCACGGTGCTAAACGGCGCGAAACCGACACCGCCGGTAAAGACATTGCTGTCGTTACCCTTCACGTCGGCACGATAACCCGCACGCACCGCCAGCCAGCTCAGCGGCGTCACCTCGGCACCAACACCCACGTACTGCGATGTATCTTCGCTCTTGAAGCCTTTGGTTTCGGTCAGATCGCCATCGGCGGTCAGCGTCACCAGGTCGTTGTGCCAGGCAGCACCGGCGGTCACCAGCGGACGGATCTGATAGGTGTCTTTATAGCTCACCACTTCTCCCGTACGGCCGTTGCGAATACGGATGTCTTTGGTGTCGATATCACGCGACATCAGGTTTTGTCCGCTCACGCCCACGGTCCAGTGTTCGCCGAAATCGGCCGCAATACCGGCATCCACGTTGAAGCCCGTATCGTCAGTGCGGTAGCGGCTGTCGTTCCACTTGTTACTGTCGTAATCGTAGATTGACGTGGTGTAGTTATAGACCCAGGTTTTTTGCAGTTTTGGCGTAACCCCCACGGAAACCGGGACGCCACCCAGATCGAACTGACGGGCAACAGCAACACCGTAATCGGAGACTATCGCCGCCCGGCCGGATGCCGTTGAGTTGAGGTTTTTGGTGATCTGATCCGTACCATTCAGCGCAGCGTCCAGCGCGACACCGGCAGCCACGACATTGCTTCGTTGAATACGGCGAAGGTAATCAATATCTTGCTGATCGATAGACGAGCTCACCCGGCCATGGGCATAGCCTTTCGCCATGAAGGCTACCGAAAGGACATCGTTAGGGATACTCACCGCAAGCCCTGCCCCTGCCGTTGCGCGTGCGGTTTTGCCTTTGAGATAATCCAGCTCATCGGCCAGATCTTTGGCCGCGCCCTGGAATTGATTAATGGAACCTAATGGATTGGTGATAATTTCTCGTGGCGTGAGATTATCAACCACATCCTTGTAGTGATTAATTTTGTCGTTGATGTTATCAATCTCGTCCTGAAGATTGTCTTCATCCGTGATTTGCGCGCCAACCGAAGGCAATATGACCGTCACATCATCGTCCGGCTTTGCCTTTGCCAGCAGCGCGGGGTTGATTAACGCCCCACTACCATAGCTTCCCGAAGCCACGCCGGTGCCACCCATTGCGTCGCTGCGTGATTCTGTCCAGGTATTGGCTGCTCCCGCCTGATTTGCCATAAACAAGGAGACAGCAATGCTAACCACCGAAAATTTAAAATTTTTTTTCACAGTATGCCCGTTATAGTCTGTTATGAAATAACCCCTGTCTGTTATCACCCAAACAGGAACGAACTATTGCTGTGAATAAGTAGTAAAAGACCCGCTATTTCTTTCCCTAAGTAAAATTCCCTTACGGCCTGTTATATTTTGTGACGGCCCTCAATATTTATAGAAGAGGAAATTATTTTTTCCCAGGTTTTCCATCATGCGGTCCAAAAAACTGCGGGGGATGATCTACCCAGCGATCTTCCCGCGTGGCGGCATACACGGGGTTGAGCGGGTAGTAGATGCGGTTGTGCTTCTTGTTGGCCTCGCCAACGACCAGGAGCCGAACCTCATCGTCCGTGTTGTTGATAAAGGTATGACAGATGCCGGTTCCGGCGGGAAAACCTACGCTGTCGCCAGGCTCCAGTTTCCACAAGTGGCCGTTAATCCAGGCTTCAGGGTAGCCTTCGAGCACGTAAACAAACTCTTCTTCGTCGCTCTCCGCATGCGGATAGGACGTTCTGCGCCCAGGCGGCAGGCGCTCATGATGGATGCCAATACGCCCGAGTCCAAGCTTGCGAGCCAGCGGTGCACCAATGGAAAACAGCTCATCGCTGTCGGGGTAGGTCGAGTCATCCGCGCCTTCCACGTCGCGCCAGTGTCGAATGCAGTCAGGTCTTTTCATTCTGGTTCTCCCGGTTTTCGATGGGTCAGGTATAGCACAGACTGGCGGATCTCGGTGTTTTTAGCAGAACATGATAAAGTGAAGGTTTTCCGTCCTATAACATCCGGGGTGCTACATGGATAAGTCCACAAAAGAGCTGTTAGCGCAGGCCGAAAAGCTGTGTGCGCAACGCAATGTGCGCCTGACTCCGCAGCGCCTTGAAGTATTACGTCTGATGAGCCTGCAGCAGGGTGCCATCAGCGCCTACGATCTGCTGGATCTACTCCGCGAAAGCGAGCCGCAGGCAAAGCCGCCGACGGTCTATCGCGCGCTGGATTTCCTGCTTGAACAAGGGTTCGTGCACAAGGTGGAATCCACCAACAGCTATGTGCTATGCCATCTGTTCGATCAGCCCACCCACACATCGGCGATGTTTATCTGTGACCGCTGCGGCGTGGTGAAGGAAGAGGCTGCGGAAGGCGTGGAAGATATTATGCATACGCTGGCAGCGAAAATGGGCTTTGCCCTGCGTCATAACGTGATTGAAGCGCACGGGCTCTGTTCCGCGTGCGTGGAGGTGGAAGCCTGTCGCCATCAGGACGCGTGTCAGCACGACCACTCTATCCTGGTGAAGAAAAAGCCGCGTTAGCGGCAAAAGCAAAGGCGGCTCATGGCCGCCCTCAGGGTGTACTTCCTTGTACTTTCGGGTGTAGCCCGGTTACCAGCGGTAGTCGTTGCGTTTTTCCCAGTCGCCCACTTCTTTTTCCGCCTGGTCTTTTGCGTAGCCGTAACGCTCCTGGATTTTACCGACAAGCTGATCGCGTTTACCTTCGATGACGGTCATGTCGTCATCCGTCAGCTTACCCCACTGTTCTTTCGCTTTACCTTTGAACTGCTTCCAGTTGCCGCCGATTTCGTCTTTATTCATCATCGTGTCCTCTTCGTTAAGCGTCGGGTCGTAACGTCCGTTACGTTCTTTTCTGCTGGACGTGATAATTATTGTAGTTAAGGATTCCGTGGTTAATTTCATATTCGGAATCTTTAACCGTCACGATATATCGGAGCGCGAGGGAAACCAGGTATTGTTTTGCCAGTGTCGGTGCCAGATAAACGCCAGCGATAATCCGCGCAACGAGAGGAAGACGGCCAGGGCCAGCCATAAACCATGATTCCCCAGCCAGGGGAGCGTCAGGAGCGTCAGGCCAAATCCGGCCGCCGCGACAGCCATACTGTTGCGCATTTCGGCTCCGCGCGTCGCCCCAATAAACATGCCGTCCAGCAGATAACACCAGACGCCAACCACCGGTAAGACGACTTGCCAGATGAGATAGTGGCTCGCCAGCTCGCGCAGCGCAGGGAGAGAGGTAAGCAATGCAACGATCTGCTCACCGAAGCAGGCGTAAACCAGACCAAAGGCCAGCGCCACCAGCCCCGACTGACGGCAGGCAGCCCGCCAGACCTCCCGTAGCTGCCCGCTTTCGCGCGCCCCGTACGCCTGCCCGGAATGCGCTTCAACCGCGTAGGCAAAACCGTCCAGCGCATAGGCGGTAAAGGTCAGAAGCGTCATCAATACCGCATTCACCGCAACGATTTCCGGCCCCAGTCGAGCCCCGAAAACCGTCAGCGCACCGAAGCAGAGCTGAAGAAGAAGCGAGCGCAGCATGATGTCACGGTTGAGCGCCAGCAGCTTACGGATATTGCCGCGCCATGCGGTTTTGAGCAGCGCCAGGGAGATCCCGCGCATGGCCAGCACACGCCGGACCATCCACAAGCCAATGATAAAGGTCCCGTATTCGGCAATCGCCGTCGCCAGCGCCGCGCCCTGCACGTTCATATGCAGACCCATGACCAGCCAGACGTCCAGAACAATGTTGAGCAGGTTACCCACCACCAGCAATATCACGGGCGCGCGGGCGTACTGCACGCCCAGTAGCCACCCCAGCAGAACCAGATTTGCCAGCGAGGCGGGTGCGCTGAGCCAGCGGATTTCCAGGAACCGTCGCGCCTGCGCCAGTACCGCTTCGCTGCCACCGACGATATGAAGCGCAAGATCGATCAGGGGGGCCCGCAATACAACGATTAACGCACCCGCGCCAACCGCGAGGATTAGCGGCTGCACCAGTGCGCGCGCCAGACGCAGCGGATCTTTCGCGCCATAAGCCTGTGCGGTAAGACCGGTGGTACTCATGCGCAAAAAGAGCAGCAGCATAAACAGGAAGCTGGTTGCCGTCGCGCCAATCGCCACGCCGCCAAGATAAACCGGTGAATCAAGATGGCCTATAACGGCAGTATCGACCAGCCCCAGCAAGGGCACGGCAATATTGGAGAAAATCATCGGCAGAGCAAGACGCCACAATGCCTTATCGGATGCCGTCAGCAGTGACATGAAAGATACCGGGAGTGGGGAATGAATCAGGCTACAGCGGTGCCATAGCCTGTCAGGAAGAGATTACAGCCATTCACCGTTGCGAATCACGCCTACCGCCAGACCTTCAATAGAGAAGCTCTGTTCGCGGAGGTCGACCACAATCGGGGTGAACTCGCTGTTTTCGGGCAGCAACTGAACAGTGTTACCCTGCTTTTTCAGACGCTTAACGGTCACTTCGTCATCAATGCGTGCGACCACGACCTGGCCGTTTCGCACGTCCTGAGTTTTATGCACCGCAAGCAGATCGCCATCAAGAATGCCGATGTCTTTCATCGACATGCCGCTGACGCGCAGCAGGAAATCAGCGCTCGGTTTGAACATGCCGGGATCGACCTGGTAGTGACCTTCAATATGCTGTTGTGCCAGCAGCGGCTCACCTGCAGCAACGCGGCCTATCAGCGGAATGCCCGTCTCTTCTTCCACCAGCAGGCGGATACCACGCGACGCGCCTGACACAATCTCAATCACACCCTTACGCGCCAGCGCTTTCAGGTGTTCTTCGGCAGCATTCGGAGAACGGAAGCCCAGACGCTGCGCGATTTCCGCACGCGTGGGTGGCATACCCGTCTGGCCGATCTGATCCCGAATGAGATCAAACACCTCTTGCTGCCTGGTCGTTAACGCTTTCATTCCGCCCCCTGGGTGTATATACAGTTATGCTGTGAGTATATACAGTCAAAGGCGATTTTGGAACCAAAAACTGCACAAAAAACCAGGGACTTAATTATTCCTCGAGGCTCATCGGAAATGTGACCAAAGCAGCGTGACCCAGGTGATAACGGCAGTGATAATCGCCAGCAACACGGCAGCAGAGCCCATGTCTTTTGCACGGCCAGAAAGCTCATGGAAATCGGAACCAATGCGATCCACAACGGCCTCAATAGCGCTATTAAGAATTTCCACTATCATCACCAGAAGAACGGAACCGATAAGCAGTACGCGGGTAATCGCATCAACATCAAGGAAACAGGCGACGATCACCGCGACGATAGCGGCGACGCCCTCCTGGCGAAAGGCGGCTTCGTTGACCCATGCGGCACGGAAACCTTTCCATGAATAGCCAGCGGCTTTGATGATACGTGTTAACCCAGTGGTATTATTGGCCATTAAAAGAACCTTTTTTAAAAAAGAGCGTCAGTAACAGGAGCCGTAGCGCGTTTCGCTACAGCCTGAAGTATGACGGGTAACAACAGAAATTTTGCGCGCTTTCTGTTATCCTTGCGCCGCAATTGCATTATTAACCAGAGGCTTTACATCGTTTATGTCCGGCTGGCCACGAATTTACTACAAATTACTTAATTTACCATTAAGCATCCTGGTAAAAAGCAAGTCTATCCCAGCAGAACCCGCGCTGGAACTGGGGCTCGATACGTCGCGCCCTATTATGTACGTTTTGCCTTATAACTCGAAGGCAGACTTACTGACGCTTCGCGCCCAGTGTCTGGCGCATGACTTACCTGACCCGCTTGAACCGCTGGAAGTTGACGGTACGCTGCTGCCGCGCTACGTCTTCATCCACGGCGGGCCGCGCGTGTTTACCTATTACACGCCGAAAGAAGAGTCCATCAAGCTGTTCCATGACTATCTCGACCTGCACCGCAGCAACCCCGATCTGGATGTGCAGATGGTGCCGGTATCGGTGATGTTTGGTCGTCGTCCAGGTCGTGAAAAAGGCGAAGAGAATCCGCCGCTGCGCATGCTTAACGGCATCCAGAAGTTCTTCGCGGTCTCCTGGCTGGGACGCGACAGCTTTGTGCGTTTCTCCCCTTCCGTTTCGCTGCGTCGCATGGCGGACGAGCACGGCACCGACAAGATCATCGCGCAAAAACTGGCGCGCGTGGCGCGTATGCACTTCGCTCGTCAGCGCCTGGCGGCCGTAGGGCCACGCCTCCCGGCGCGTCAGGATCTGTTCAACAAGCTGTTGGCTTCAAAAGCGATCGCCCGCGCCGTTGAAGACGAAGCGCGCAGCAAGAAAATTTCGCATGAGAAAGCCCAGCAGAACGCCATTGCGCTGATGGAAGAGATTGCAGCGAACTTCTCTTACGAGATGATTCGCCTGTCCGATCGTATTCTTGGCTTTACCTGGAACCGCCTGTATCAGGGCATCAACGTGCATAACGCCGAGCGCGTGCGTCAGCTGGCGCACGATGGCCATGAGATTGTCTATGTCCCCTGCCACCGCAGCCACATGGACTACCTGCTCCTTTCCTACGTGCTCTATCACCAGGGGCTGGTGCCACCGCACATCGCAGCCGGTATCAACCTGAACTTCTGGCCCGCGGGCCCGATTTTCCGCCGCCTGGGCGCGTTCTTTATTCGTCGTACCTTCAAGGGCAACAAGCTCTACTCCACCGTGTTCCGCGAGTATCTGGGCGAGCTGTTCAGCCGCGGCTATTCCGTGGAGTACTTCGTGGAGGGCGGTCGTTCCCGTACCGGTCGTCTGCTCGATCCGAAGACCGGCACGCTGTCGATGACCATCCAGGCCATGCTGCGCGGCGGTACCCGTCCGATCACGCTGGTGCCAATTTACATTGGCTATGAGCACGTGATGGAAGTGGGCACGTACGCGAAAGAGCTGCGTGGCGCGACCAAAGAGAAAGAGAGCCTGCCGCAGATGCTGCGCGGCTTGAGCAAGCTGCGTAATCTCGGTCAGGGCTACGTGAACTTCGGCGAGCCGATGCCGCTGATGACCTACCTGAACCATCATGTGCCGGAATGGCGCGAGTCCATCGATCCTATCGAAGCGGTGCGTCCGGCCTGGCTGACGCCAACGGTTAACGGCATCGCATCCGAGCTGATGGTGCGCATTAACAACGCCGGTGCGGCTAACGCCATGAACCTGTGCTGTACGGCACTTCTGGCTTCACGTCAGCGTTCCCTGACCCGTGAACAGCTTACGGAGCAGCTGGATTGCTATCTGGACATGATGCGTAACGTGCCGTATTCGGTTGACTCGACCGTGCCTTCTGCAACCGCCAGTGAACTTATCGATCACGCGTTGCAGATGAACAAGTTTGAAGTGGAGAAGGACACGATCGGCGACATCATCATTCTGCCGCGCGAGCAGGCGGTGCTGATGACCTACTACCGCAACAACATCACGCATATGCTGATGCTGCCGTCGCTCATGGCCGCCATTATTACCCAGCATCGTCATATCTCCCGTCAGGAGCTATTGCGCCATCTTGAGACCATCTATCCGATGCTGAAAGCGGAGCTGTTCCTGCGCTGGAGTAAGGATGAGCTGGCGACAGAACTGGATAAGATGACGGAAGAGATGCGTCGCCAGGGGCTGATTACCCTGAACAACGACGAGCTGCACATCAATCCGTCACGCTCCCGCACCCTGCAGCTGCTGGCGGCCGGTGCGCGCGAAACGCTGCAGCGCTACGCCATCACGTTCTGGCTGCTGAGCGCGAACCCGTCCATCAACCGCGGTACGCTGGAGAAAGAGAGCCGGACGCTGGCCCAGCGCCTGTCCGTTCTGCACGGCATTAACGCCCCTGAATTCTTCGACAAAGCGGTCTTCAGTTCTCTGGTGCTGACGCTGCGCGATGAAGGCTTCATCAGCGATACGGGTGATGCCGAGCCGGAAGAGACGCTGAAGGTATACCAGATGCTGGCAGAGCTGATTACCTCGGACGTGCGCTTAACGATTGAGAGCGCCACGCAGGGCGAGTAACACAATGCCGGGTTATGGCCCGGCCTGACGCCCTGGATAATAAAAAGGCCCGGTAAGCGCTGACGCTACCGGGCCTTTTTTTGCCTTGTTAAATCATTGCATTTAGCTGAGCAGCGTAAAGGCAATCATCCCGACAATTGCACCCGTCGTGCCGAGGATAGTTTCCATCAGCGTCCAGGTTTTCAGGGTTTGCGCTTCGGTGGCACCGGTAAACTTACCGAACAGCCAGAAGCCCGCGTCGTTAACGTGAGAGACCACAATCGAACCGCCCGCGATACAGATAGAGAGCGCGGCCATCTGGGCACCGGAGTAGTTCAGCTGTTCAATCACCGGCATCACCAGACCCACGGCGGTTAAACACGCCACGGTGGCGGAACCCTGGATGATACGCACCGCCGCAGCCAGCACAAAGCAGGTGACCGCAATCGGCAAGCCCATCCCGGTCAGCGCTTCGCCCAGAGCCGGGCCCACGCCGGAATCCACCAGCACCTGCTTGAACACGCCGCCTGCACCGATCACCAGCAGGATAATCCCCGCAGGCTGCAGCGCCGCACCGCAGATCTCCATCACCCGGTCTTTTGGCATCCCCTGACGCATCGCCAGGCCGTAAATCGCCACCAGGCACGCCACCAGGATCGCCGTGAACGGATGACCAATGAACTCAAACCATTCGTAGGCGGTAGAACCGACCGGCACAAAGCGCGCGGCGATGGTTTTCAGGCCCACCAGCACCAGCGACAGCAGGATCAGCGACAGGCTGAAGCCGAAGGATGGCATTTTGCCCTCGCCCAGGTGCGGCTCGGTAATGTCGTCCGGAATGTGCAGCTCAACGTAACGGCTGATGAAGTTGCCCCACAGCGGACCGGCAATAATCATCCCCGGGATTGCCGCGCACAGGCCAATCAGGATCATCCAGCCAAAGTCGGCGTGCATCTGGGAAGCCAGCAGCATCGGGGCAGGCCCCGGCAGCAGAAACGCTGCGGCCGCCGCCACGCCCGCAAACAGCGGAATGACCAGCTTCACGAGGTTAGTGCCGGTATGGCGCGCCATGGAGAAGGCGACGCTTATCAGCAGCACAACGGCCACTTCGAAGAACAGCGGCAGTGCGCAAATCAGACCGGCCAGGCCAATCGCGTAGTGCGCGCGGCTGTGGCCGAAGGACTTCAGCATCTTGACGGCAATCTGGTCGACCGCGCCCGTCTCGTGCAAAATCTTACCAAACATGGCGCCAAGGGCGACCACAATCGCCAGGAAGCCCAGCGTACCGCCCATCCCTTTTTCCATCGTCGCGGCGATCTTGTCGAGCGGCATACCGGAAAAGAGACCAGCACCAATAGAAACCACCATCAAAGCAACAAAGGCGTGCATGCGCGCCTTCATCACTAAAAACAGCAGCAGCAATACCGAACCCACTGCTGTCAAAACTAGCGTTAATGTACTCAAAACTTACTGCCTTTTATTAATGACCTCGATGGTGCTGGCAACAACACCCTCCAGTGACTGATCGATATCAACCACTAAGACGTCTTTTTCGTCTTCACCCGGCTCCTGCAGCGCTTCAAACTGCGTCACCAGCATCTGGGTTTTGAAGAAGTGACCTTTACGCGCCTTCAGGCGGCTTTCAATCACCTCGAAATCCCCTTTCAGGTAGATGAAAGAGAGGTTCGGATTGCCGTCACGCAGCAGATCGCGGTAGGTTTTTTTCAGCGCGGAGCAGACGATCAGGGAGACTTTATTGGTGCGCTGCATCGCGAACGCGGCGTCGTTCAGCGCCTGCAACCACGGTTTGCGGTCGTCGTCGTTCAGCGGCTCGCCGGAGGCCATTTTCATGATGTTGCTGCGCGGATGGAGGAAGTCGCCATCAAGAAACGCAGCCTGGAGTTGATGCGCCACTTCGCTGGCCACGGCTGATTTCCCGCTACCGGAAACGCCCATCAGGACGTAGACGTGGTGATCGTGATTAGTCGTGCTCAAAGGGTGTCCCTCAGTCAATTGTTACGGGTAACAGTTATCGGTAACATTGTCCTGCCGGGGCAAAAGAGAAGCAATATCCAAACGTGCGCGAAGTGAATAAGTGTGAGCTACTTCAAATTTGTCAGTTCAAATAGATCCACCCGGTGACAAGGTGAAACCTAAATCTAACATTTTCGGCGTAACCGTCTCGCCACGAATGCGCGCCAGCAGGCGTTCTGCGCCAATGCGGCCCATACGTTCACGCGGCGTCAGGACGCTCGCCAGACGCGGCTCCATCACCTGACCGATGTCATGGCCGTGGAAACCGGCGATCGCCATATCATCAGGGATCTTCAGCCCCAGACGCTGGCACTCAAACGCTGCGCCGACCGCAAGGTCATCGTTGGTACAGAAAATACCGTCCAGTTGCGGATACTCGCGTCGCGCCTGACGCATCAGCTCAATACCCGACGTATAGGAAGAGGACTGCTCCACCATCACGCTGTACGGGGTTAAGTTCGCGTCGAGCATCGCCTGCTCGTATCCCTTCTGTTTGATGATAGTACGTTCATCAAGACGCGCACCCAGATAGGCGATATGACGATGCCCGCGGGCGATAATGGCCGCCGTCATCTGGCGCGCCGCTTCGAAGTTATCAAAGCCGACGGCGATGTCGAGGCACGGCGACTGGCTGTCCATCAGCTCCACGACCGGAATACCGGCCACTTCAATCATTTTGAGCGTGCGGGCAGTGTGGGTACGTTCGGTTAAAATCAGGCCGTCAATGTTCCAGGAAAGCATCGATTCAAGACGTTCCTCTTCGAGTTCCGGCTTGTACCCGTAGTGGGCGAGCATGGTCTGGTAGCCAAACGCATCGGTGACGCTTTCAATTCCACGTAATACTTCGGCGAAAACCTGGTTGGTCAAAGAAGGAAGCAGAACGCCCACCGCGCGGCTGGTCGCATTCGAGAGAATATCGGGTGCACGGTTGGGGATGTAACCCAGTTCATCAAGGGCAGCGGCAATCTTGCCACGTAACGCCACGGAAACCTGTTCCGGGTTACGTAAAAAACGGCTGACCGTCATTTTGGTCACACCGACGCGATCGGCGACATCCTGAAGTACGGGGCGTTTCTTTTTCATCGTCCTGAGAAATCTTGAAGTGAGAGATTTGCTCAGTTTACCACGGACAAAGCCCATCCTTCCCCTGTCAAAGGGAAGGATGAGGATTTATTTATGTTTTATTACACCGGCGGCAGGTCAAACAGCAGAATTTCGCTTTCGCTGTCGGCATGCACGGAGATCGCCTGCTCATCCCAGATAGCCAGACCATCGGCGGTTGTCGCTTTGGTGCCGTTGATGGACACGTCGCCTTTCACCACCTGGATCCAGACGCGGCGGTTAGCGGCAATCTGATGCACGGACTGTTCATCTTTCGCCAGCGCCCAGCGGTACAGCTCCATATCCTGATGCACTTTCAGGGAACCTTCACGCGCATCCGGGGAGAGCACCAGCTGTTTACCCTGTTTGGCGTCGAAGCGGCGCTGCTCGTAGCGCGGCGTGATGCCGGTCTCTTCTGGAATGATCCAGATTTGATACAGGTGCAGTTTTTCCGTTTTGCTTGGGTTGTACTCGGAGTGACGCACCCCGGTACCCGCGCTCATAATCTGGAACTCGCCCGCCGGAACCTGCTCTTTGTTGCCCATGCTGTCCTGGTGCTCAACCGCGCCTTCCAGCACATAGGTCAGGATTTCCATGTCTTTGTGCGGGTGGGTACCGAAGCCCTGGCCTGCATCAATCACGTCGTCGTTAATCACCCGCAGTGCGGAGAAGCCCATGAAGTTCGGGTCGTAGTAGTCGGCAAACGAGAATGAATGCCATGAGTCCAGCCAGCCATGATTCGCGTGACCACGTTCGTTTGCTTTGCGTAAGTAGATCATTGTTTTCACCCTCAGTTCGTTTCGATGGAGTAAGTGTGGACGCAAACGGCCTGGGATCATAGGGGGTGAAAATTGACTCCTCTGTTCAAAAATTGTGAACAAGTGCAGAGGAGCCGTTTTTGCTTATTTTGCGAGGGTTACCGTGGCAGGAGAAGCCTGTTCGAAGGCCCGCTCAAGGATTTCGAGGTTGGTCAGAACGTCAGATTCCTTGACGTAATTCGCCGTGCCGTTTGTGAGGGTCTCAAACAGCGCATCATAGACGCGGCCATAGTCGCCGGTTTCCGGCTTCAGCGTTTCTTTGACCGTCACGCCCTCA
Source organism: Enterobacter sp. GER_MD16_1505_Eko_090 (assembly GCF_003331015.1). Taxonomy (NCBI): domain Bacteria; kingdom Pseudomonadati; phylum Pseudomonadota; class Gammaproteobacteria; order Enterobacterales; family Enterobacteriaceae; genus Enterobacter; species Enterobacter sp. GER_MD16_1505_Eko_090. The sequence continues at coordinate 80,987 of NZ_PUQF01000015.1, forward strand.
TCGTTCACATACTCCAGCACGCCCACGGAATCGTCCGCCGCAAAGCCAGGTTCACCGGGCATGATATTGGCCTTCAGGCTGGTCTCCTGCTGGTCGATACCGTATTTGATAAACGAACCTTTAGTGCCGTGAACGATAAATTTCGGGTAGTCGATCTTCACCAGGTGGCTGGTTTTGACGATGGCCTTCAGGTCGCCGTAGAACAGCTGGGCTTCGAAGGTATCGTCCGGGTTGGCTTTATTGCGCAGGCTGCGAATGTCATACGCCACGTGGTCCGGGCGGCCAAACAGGGAGATGATCTGGTCCATGGTGTGCACGCCCAGCCCGTAGAACGAACCATCCTGCGGCAGTCCGGGTTGCGTTTCCGCCACCGGGCGGTAGTAATCGAAGTGGCTTTCGATCTCCACAATGTCGCCGAGCTTGCCGCTTTCAATCGCTTTTTTTGCCGTCAGGAAGCAGCTGTCAAAGCGACGGTTCTGGTACGGCGTGACGGTCAGCCCTTTACTTTTCGCCAGCGCGAACAGCGCTTTCGCTTCGGCGATGGTCGGGGTGAACGGCTTTTCTACCAGCACGTTTTTGCCCGCTTCCAGCGCGCGTTTCGCATAGTCAAAATGGCTGTCGGCGTGGGTGCAGACAACCACCAGCTTCACCTGCGGGTCGTTAAGCACCTCATCGAGATCGCTGGTGAAGTGGATGTGGGAATACTGCGGAGATTGCTCTTCCGGCTTCGCGCGGCGGCGGTAGATATGGGCCACATGCCAGCTGTCTTTGCGGTTAAGGACATACGGCAGGTGATAGCGGGTCGTACTTTTACCAAATCCAATAAATGCGCAATGTAGTGTCATGGCTCAGTCCTTTTGGAAGGTTACTGAGTCTAACCATAACAAAAAAAAAGCCAGCTAAAAGCTGGCTAAAGTAATACTGGAAGCAATGTGAGCAATGTCGTGCTTTCAGGTTCCCGTAGCGGTCTTCCTGAATGCAAAGCAATAATAATCATTCTCATTCGCACTTGTCCAATACTTTTTGCAAAAAATAGCGGTTGACTCAAATTTTAAAGTCATTGATGTTGGAAGGGCCTTTTAACTGACTGAGGAACAAGGAATGAGTGAGATAGTGATACGCCATGCGGAACCGAAAGATTATGACGCCATTCGTCAGATCCACGCCCAACCGGAGGTGTACCACAACACACTACAGGTTCCTCATCCGTCTGAGCAAATGTGGCAAGAACGACTCACCGACCAGCCCGGCATTAAGCAACTGGTCGCCTGTGTAGACGGTCATGTCGCTGGGCATCTGTGCATCGCCGTCGCGCAACGCCCACGCCGCAGCCATGTGGCTGATTTTGGGATTTGTGTTGGCGCGCAGTGGCAAAACCGGGGCGTTGCCAGCGCGCTGATGCGCACCATGATTGATATGTGCGATAACTGGCTGCGCGTTGACCGCATTGAGCTGACGGTGTTTGTCGATAACGAACCGGCGATTGCGGTGTACAAAAAACACGGGTTCGAAATTGAAGGCACCGGCAAGCGCTATGCCCTGCGCAACGGCGAGTATGTGGATGCGTATTATATGGCGAGAATGAAGTAGTGATTTGCCGGGTGGCGGCTTCGCCTTACCCGGCCTACGTTCGTGCAGTTGTCGGCCCGGTAAGCGCAGCGCCACCGGGCAATACATCAATACCCCGCCGTCAAATCATCCACCGAACGCGGATCTGATGCGCCAAACAGCGCGCCGTCCGGCCCCACCATAATGCTCTGGGTGCTGCCCATCGCCTCTTTCACCGCCACCTTCTGCCCACGCTGCTCAAGCAGTTTAATGGTGTCCGGGCTAAAGCCCTTCTCGACGCGCAGCTCGTCCGGCAGCCACTGGTGGTGGAAACGCGGGGCGTTAGTCGCTTCGGCGACGTTCATCCCAAAGTCGATGCTGTTCACCACCATCTGCAATACGGTGGTGATAATCCGGCTGCCGCCCGGGCTACCGGTTACCAGCCAGGTTTTGCCCTCTTTCACCACGATGGTGGGCGACATGGACGACAGCGGACGTTTCTTCGGCCCTACCGCGTTCGCATCGCCGCCGACCAGCCCGTAGACGTTCGGCACGCCCGGCTTGGCAGAGAAGTCATCCATCTCGTTGTTCAGCAGAATGCCGCTATTGCCCGCCACAATCCCGGTGCCGAAGGTGGTGTTGAGCGTATAGGTCACCGCCACCGCGTTACCGTCTTTATCCACCACCGAGAAGTGGGTGGTCTGGTTGCTTTCATACGGTGCCAGCTTGCCGGGACGGATCTCGCTCGACGGCTTGGCCTTGTTGATGTCGATCTGATCGGCAATCGATTTGGCATACGCCTTGTTGGTCAGCGCCTGCCACGGCACCTTCACGAAGTCCGGGTCGCCGAGATATTCCGAGCGGTCGGCATAGGCGCGTTTTTCCGCTTCCGCCATCACCTGCATGGCATCCGCGCTGCCGAAGCCGAACTTGTGCATATCGAAGTTTTCAAGAATGTTGAGGATCTGCACGATGTGAATGCCCCCGGAAGATGGCGGCGGCATGGAGAAGACCTCGTACCCGCGGTAGGTGCCGCTAATCGGCTCGCGCTCCACCGCCTTGTAGTCCGCCAGATCCGCTTTGGTGATGAGCCCGCCGTTCTTCTGCATCTCTTGTGCAATCTGGTCGGCAATCGCCCCTTTGTAGAAAGCGTCCGGGCCGTGCTCCGCAATCAGCTCCAGGCTTTTGGCGAGGTTCTTCTGCACCAGCTTATCGCCCTTCTTCAGCGGTTCACCGTCTTTCCAGAAGATCGCCTTACTGTTTTCGTGATTCGGAATGACTTCGCTACCGTAGGTTTTGAGGTCGTCTGCCAGGGCGTCATTCACCACAAAGCCCTCCCGCGCCAGCTTGATAGCAGGCTGCACCACCTTGTTCAGCGGCATCGTGCCGTATTTTTCCAGCGCCAGCGAGAAGCCCGCAACGGTGCCCGGCGTGCCGGAGGCCAGGTGCGAGGTCAGGGATTTTTTACTGTCCGGGTTGCCCTGGTCATCGAGGAACATGTCCCGTGACGCCTGAGAAGGCGCCATTTCACGGAAGTCGATGGCGGTGGTTTTCCCGTCTTTGGTGCGCAGCATCATAAAGCCGCCGCCGCCCAGGTTCCCCGCCTGCGGGTGCGTCACCGCCAGCGCATAGCCGACGGCGACCGCCGCATCCACCGCGTTACCGCCCTGCCTGAGAATATCGACGCCCACGCGGGTCGCCAGCGCATCCACCGACGCCACCATGCCGTGGGTTGCCCGCACGGGATGAAAGACATCTTCCTCCACGCCGTAAGAGACCGGAGGCGCCGCGGGCGGGTTGGCCGCCACGCTAAATGTACCGCCAGCCATCAGCGCGGCGAGGGCGACCCAGCGCAAAAACGTTGGTTTCATCATTATTGTTCTCCAGGTGAAGGGATCCATATTCCCCGCTTAAGCCTGGTTCACAACTCCTAAAAAATCATCGTCATGGTGAAATCAGGGTAAACTTAAGAGAGACCTCAAGAGGAGGAAATGACAATGAAACGCTTGATGATTCTTACGGCGCTGATCCCCATTGCCGCGCTCGCACAGCCACTCAACACCATGAATAACCCGAACCAGCAGGGTTACGTTATCCCGAGCCAGCAGCGTATGCAGACCGAGATGATGAGCCAGCAACAGCAGCAAAAAGGGATGCTGAATCAGCAGCTAAGAACGCAGACCCAGATGCAGCAGCAAAGCCTGCAAAATCAGATGAACGCCAACACCCAGCGCGTGCAGCAGGGGCAGGTGCGCGAGCAGCCGTTGCCGAACAAAAACGGCGGAATGTTAGGTGGGATGACCTCGTCAGGCAGCGGACAGCAGCATATGCTGCCGCCGCAGTCGAATGGCAGTATGCTTAATCCGCAGAACTAAAGTCCGGGCCGATCAGGTCAATCGCATCGGTACAGATGCTGTCCACGCCCCAGCGCAGCAGTTCGGCTGCACGCTGGGGTTTATTGACGGTGTAAACCAGAATATGCAGTCCCGCGTCTTTTAGCATCTTCACCCGCGCCTCATCCAGCAGCTTGTGATTAAGATGAATAGAGACACACGCTAAGCGCGTCGTCAGCTCGCGCCAGTCCTCGCGCCACTCGTCCAGCAATAGCCCGCGCGGCAATTCCGGCACGGCCGCCTGCGCCGCCTCCAGGGCGTCAATTTCAAACGAGGAGAGCAGCGGCGCGGTCATCCCTTCCCACAGCTCGCGCGCGGCAAGGGCAATGACTTTGCCCGTCAGCGGCCCGGTGCCGGTGGTCGGTTTGATTTCGATATTGGCCATCATGCCGTGCTGGCGACAGCGATCGGCCACTTCCGCCAGCAGCGGCAGCGGTTCGCCTTTGAATTCGCCGCTGTACCAGCTTCCGGCGTCGACTTTCAGCAGATCGCGCCACGGCAGCTCGCCCGCCACGCCCCAGCCGTTGCTGGTGCGTTCGAGGTTATCGTCATGCAGCAGGAAAATCTCGCCGTCTTTCGACAGCTTGGCGTCGAACTCGATCATGGTGTGGCCGTAACGCGCGCCAACATCAATCGCCGCCAGGGTGTTCTCCGGCGCCAGCTTACCGCCGCCGCGGTGGGCGACGACGTGGGGATAAGGCCAGTTGCTCATACTCGTTGTCCTGTTTCACCGTCAAAAAGGTGCAGATGATTTTCCGGCAGGTGCAGCCACAGCGTGCTGCCTGCTTTCGGACGCTCCTGATGCGCCAGACGCACCACCATCTTTTGCTCGCCCCAGCGCCCGTGCGCCAGGTTATCTGCACCTAACATCTCCAGCGTGTCCATCACCAGCGGCACGCCGCCTTCCGCCTGAGAGGTTAAACCGATATGTTCCGGGCGGATACCGAGCGTCATCTTACGCCCGGCGTAGCCACGATAGTACCAGTTGATCGGCAATGCCATCCCGCTTTCAAGCTCAAAGTGCGTGCCCGTGCTGCTGATGCGCCCTTCGAGCAGGTTCATCGCCGGGCTGCCGATAAAGCTCGCCACAAAGCGGGTGGCCGGTTTCTCGTAGACTTCCACGGGGGTACCAATCTGCTCGGCAACGCCTTTGTTCATCACCATCACGCGCTGGGCGAGGGTCATGGCCTCAACCTGATCGTGGGTAACGTACAGTGACGTGGTTTTCAGACGACGGTGCAACTGCTGCAGCTCAAGACGCATCTGCACGCGCAGCTTGGCGTCGAGGTTAGAGAGCGGCTCGTCGAAGAGGAATACCGCCGGATCGCGCACGATGGCGCGCCCCATCGCCACGCGCTGGCGTTGGCCGCCGGAGAGTTCGCGCGGGCGGCGCTTGAGCAGGCCGTCCAGCTCCAGAATGCGCGCCGCTTCTTTCACGCGCTCCTCAATATGGCCTTTGCCCATGCCGCGGATTTTCAGCCCCCAGGCCATGTTCTCCTCCACGCTCATGTGCGGGTAGAGAGCGTAGTTCTGGAACACCATCGCGATGCCCCTGTCTTTCGGCTCCATCTCGGTGACGCGCTGGCGGTCAATCCAGATATCCCCGGACGTTACGCGCTCCAGCCCCGCCACCATGCGCAGCAGCGTAGATTTGCCGCAGCCGGACGGGCCGACCATCACGATAAACTCCCCGTCCGCCACGTCGAGCGTGAGCGGCTGAATCACCTGGGTTTTGCCGTCCCAGCTTTTGGTTACTGCCTGAAGTTTTAAACCTGCCATCTTATTTCTCGCTATCGACCAGGCCGCGGACAAACGCGCGCTGCATGGCTAAAACAATGACTACGGGTGGGATGAGGGTGAGCAGCATCGCCGCCATCACCTGGTTCCAGAGGGTGGTGCCTTCGCCGGTGGCAATCATGCCTTTGATGCCCGCCACGGCGGTGCCGAGGTTGACGTCCTGAATAATCAGCAGCGGCCACAGGTACTGGTTCCAGCCGTAGATAAAGGTGATCACAAACAGCGCCGCAAGGTTGGTTTTCGACAGCGGCAGCACGATGTCGCGGAAGAAGCGCATCGGCGAGGCGCCGTCGATCCGCGCGGCTTCAATCAGCTCGTCCGGCAGGGTCATAAAGAACTGGCGGAACAGGAAGGTGGCGGTCGCCGAGGCCATCAGCGGCAGGGTTAAGCCCGCGTAGCTGTCGAGCATCTTCAGGTTGGCGATCACTTCCACGGTGGGGAAGATACGCACCTCCACCGGCAGCATCAGGGTGATAAAAATCATCCAGAAAAAGAGGTTACGCAGCGGAAAGCGGAACCAGACGATGGCGAAGGCCGAGAGCATCGACACCGTAATTTTGCCGACCGTAATGCCGAACGCCATGATGAAGCTGTTGAGCATCATCAGCCAGAACGGCGCGCTGTTGGCGCCCACGCCCTGGGTCCAGATGGTCTTCATGTTCTCGAACAGATGCGTGCCTGGGATCAGCGTCATCGGCGTGTCGAACACCGCTTTGGTGTCCAGCGTGGCGGCGACAAAGGCCACGTACAGTGGAAACAGGATGACGATGATCCCCAGAATCAGCATGGTGTGGCTGAAAATCGTCAGCCCGCGACGGTTCTCAATCATTGGTAGCGCACCTTACTTTCGACATAACGGAACTGCACCACCGTGAGGATGATGACGAGGAACATCAGCACCACCGACTGCGCGGCGGAGGCCGAGAGATCCAGCCCGGCGAAGCCTTCGCGGTAGATTTTATAAATCAGCGTGGTGGTCGCCTGCACCGGACCGCCTGCGGTCGCCGCATCGATCACCGGGAAGGTGTCGAAGAAGGCGTATACGAGGTTAACCACCAGCAGGAAGAAGCTCACCGGGGCAATCAGCGGCAGCGACAGCCTGAAGAAGCGACGAATCGGCCCTGCCCCGTCAATGGCGGCGGCCTCCACCAGCGAACGCGGGATGGACTGCAGCGCGGCAAAGAAGAACAGGAAGTTGTAGCTGATCTGCTTCCACACCGAGGCGAATACCACCAGGAACATGGCCTGACCGCTGTTCTGGGCGTGGTTCCAGTCGTAGCCGAACTCTGCCAGGAAATGGGTAATCAGCCCGCGACCGGGGTTAAACAGGAAAATCCACAGGACGGCGGCGACGGCGGGTGCCACGGCGTAAGGCAGCAGCATCAGGGTCTGATACAGGCGGCTGCCGCGCACCACGTAATCCACCAGCGCGGCGAAAAACAGCGAGGCAACAAGGCCGCTGACGGTGACCAGCGCGCTGAACCTGATCGTCGTCCAGAAGGCGTCCAGGTAGTAGCTGTCATGGAACAGCGCGGTAAAGTTGTCCAGCCCGACAAACTGGCTGGAGAGCCCAAACGGATCGACGCTTTGTACCGAGTACCACAGCGCTTCGCCCGCAGGCCAGATAAAGAAGATAACGGTGATGACCAGCTGAGGCGCGACCAGCAGGTACGGCAGCCAGCGGGAACGGAACACCGGACGGGATGATGACATTGAGATTGGGTTCCTGAGCAATGCCGGGTGGCGGCTACGCCTTACCCGGCCTACATGGGGCACATCGTAGGCCCGGATCGCTACGCGTCACCGGGCGAATCACGGATTACGATTTCGTCGACTGCTCAAAGCGGCGCAGCAGCTGATTCCCGCGCTCTACCGCGGAATCCAGCGCCTGCTGTGGCGTTTTCTTCCCGGTCCAGACGCTTTCCAGCTCTTCATCCACGATGGTGCGGATCTGCGGCATGTTGCCCAGACGCAGGCCTTTGGTGAACGGCAACGGCGGCTTGTTCAGCATCTGACGCGTCGCGATATCCGCGCCCGGGTTCTTACTGTAGAAGCCCTGCTCGCGGGTCAGGTCATACGCGGCTTTGGTGATCGGCAGGTAGCCGGTCTTCTGGTGCCATTCGGCCGCGTTTTCAGGTTTCGCCAGGAAGTCGAGGAACTCGGCCACGCCTTTATAGGTGCCCTTGTCTTTACCCTGCATCACCCACAGACTCGCCCCGCCGATGATGGCGTTCTGCGGCGCGCCCTTCACGTCAGCGTCATACGGCATCATGCCCACGCCGTAGTTGAATTTGGCGTAGTGGCGGATATCCGCCAGCGAGCCGGACGAGGCGGTGGTAATGGCGCAGTCGCCGTTATAGAACTTCTCGGTGGATTCGTCTTTACGCCCGAAGTAGCTGAAGTCGCCCTTCTTGTTGAGTTCTTCCAGCAGCGCGATGTGCTTCACCTGCTCCGGCTTGTTAAACTCCAGTACCGCGTCGGTGCCGTCGAAGCCGTTGTTTTTGGTCGCCACCGGCAGGCCGTGCCAGGCGCTGAAGTTTTCGATCTGGATCCAGCCCTGCCAGCCGCTGGCGTAGCCGCACTTCATTCCCGCCGCTTTCAGCTTCGCGGTGTATTCGGCCAGGTCCTGCCAGGTTTTTGGCGGCTGCTCCGGGTCTAAACCGGCTTTCTTGAAGGCGTCTTTGTTGTAGTACAGCACCGGCGTGGAGCTGTTAAACGGCTGAGACAGCAGATGTCCGGTTTTGGAATCGGTGTAGTAACCCGCTACGGTTGGCACGAACTGGGATTCATCGAAGTTAATACCCGCTTCTTTGAACACTTCATAGACCGGCTTGATGGCTTTGGAGGCCATCATGGTGGCGGTGCCCACTTCATAAACCTGTAACAGCGCAGGCGCGTTGCCGGTACGGAAGGCGGCGATGCCCGCGCTCAGGCTCTGCTCGTAGTTGCCTTTGTACACCGGCACAATTTTGTAATCCGGATGGGTGTCGTTGAAACGCTGCGCCAGGGAGTCAACTTCTTTACCCAACTCCCCTTCCATGGAATGCCAGAACGGAATGGTCGTGACAGCCATTGCGTTCGTCGCAAAAGCCAGACCCAGTGCCAGACCCAAAGCTGTGTGTCGTAACGATGTCATTGTCATCTCTCTTATTGTGCCGGATGCGCGATATCACGCGTTTTATGCTCGCGAGGTAACATGACATGCTCGAATGACAGAAAAATAACTGTTTGTTTACAGATAAGTGACAGCAAAGGGTCAGGGGGATGATGGTTGTGTGAAGGGGTGTAGTGGTTAAAAAAGCCGGGTGGCGGCTACGCCTTACCCGGCCTACTCGATCCCTGTAGGCCCGGTAAGCGCAGCGCCACCGGGCGATACAGACGGCTCAGCCGCCCAGGTAAGCGCTCCGCACCGCTTCGTTCGCCAGCAGCGCGTCTCCGGTATCTTCCAGCACCACGCGGCCGTTCTCCAGCACGTAGCCACGGTCAGCCAGCTTCAGCGCCTGGTTGGCGTTCTGCTCAACGAGGAAGATGGTCATCCCCTCTTTACGCAACTGCTCAATGGTGTCGAAGATCTGCTGGATGATGATCGGCGCCAGGCCGAGCGACGGCTCATCCAGCAGCAGCAGGCGCGGCTGACTCATCAGCGCGCGGCCGATCGCCAGCATCTGCTGTTCACCGCCTGACATGGTGCCTGCACGCTGGATGCGACGCTCCCACAGGCGCGGGAAGAGTTCGTACACCCACTTGATGCGGGTCTGGTATTCATCGCGGTGGGCGAAGAAGCCGCCCATCGCCAGGTTCTCTTCCACCGTCATACGTGAGAACACGCGACGCCCTTCCGGAACAATCGCCACCGCCTCGCGCATGATTCTGGCGGTCTGCCAGTCGGTAATGTCTTTGCCGTCAAACACAATCCGCCCGCTGGTGGCGCGCGGGTCACCGCACAGGGTGCCGAGCAGCGTGGTTTTACCCGCGCCGTTGGCGCCAATCAGGGTGACGATTTCACCCTGGTTGATATGCAGGCTGACGTCGTGCAGCGCCTGGATCTTGCCGTAGTGCGCATTGACCTTGTCGAACGTTAACATCGCTTTTTCCATCTTATGCCTCACCCAGGTATGCGCGGATCACGTCCGGGTTGTTGCGGATCTCTTCCGGCGTGCCGTTTGCCAGCGGCGTACCCTGGTTAACCACGTAGATACGGTCGGAAATGCCCATCACCAGCTTCATGTCGTGCTCAATCAGCAGAATGGTGGTGTCGTGGTGATCGCGCAGTTCGGCAATCAGCTCGTCCAGCTCTTTGGTCTCTTTCGGGTTGAGGCCCGCCGCCGGTTCGTCGAGCATCAGGATTTCCGGCTGCGTCACCATGCAGCGCACAATCTCCAGGCGACGCTGATCGCCGTAGGCCAAGTTGCTCGCCTGACGGTTGGCGTGCTGCAGCAGGCCAATGCGGTCGAGCCAGGTGGCGGCGCGATCGAGCGCTTCATCCTGGGCGCGGCGGAAGGCCGGGGTTTTCAGCAGGCCGGAGAACAGCCCGGTTTTCAGCTGCTGATGCTGCGCCACCAGCAGGTTCTCAATCACCGTCATCTCGCGGAACAGACGCACGTGCTGGAAGGTACGCACTACGCCCATGCGGGCAATCTGCTGGCCCGGCAGCCCTTCAAGATGCTGATCGCGCAGCATGATGGTGCCGCCCGTCGGCTTGTAGAAGCCGGTCAGGCAGTTAAAGACCGTGGTTTTCCCCGCACCGTTCGGGCCAATCAGGGAGACAATCTCTTTCTTGTGCAGATCCAGATTCACGTTGTTGACCGCCAGCAGGCCGCCAAAACGCATCATCAGACCGTTAACGGATAATAATGGCTGACTCATGCCTGCTCTCCTTTCGCTTGCCCGTTCTTCAGCTTCAGCTGTGGACGGGTCATCGGCAGCAAGCCCTGCGGACGCCAGATCATCATCAGCACCATCAAACCACCCAGCATTAACATGCTGTATTCGTTAAAGTCGCGCATCAGCTCGCGCGAGACCACCAGCAGGATGGCCGCCAGGATAACGGCGAACTGCGAGCCCATCCCGCCCAGCACCACAATCGCCAGCACAAAGGCGGATTCGGCAAAGGTGAACGATTCCGGGCTGACGAAGCCCTGACGCGCGGCAAACAGCGTCCCGGCAAAACCGGCAAACGCGGCGCTGATGGTAAACGCGGTCAGCTTGATGCGGGTCGGGTTCAGGCCCAGGGAGCGGCAGGCGATCTCATCTTCGCGCAGCGCTTCCCACGCGCGGCCCAGCGGCATGCGCAGCAGGCGGTTAATCACGAACAGGGTGATGACCACCAGCAGCAGCGCCACCAGATAGAGCCAGATGACGCGGTCGGACGGGTCATACTTCACGCCGAAGAAGTTACTGAAGGTGTCCCAGCCGCCTTCGCGGGCGGTGCGACTGAACTCCAGGCCGAAGAAGGTTGGTTTCGGGATCTGGCTGATGCCGTTCGGGCCGCCGGTCACTTCGGTGTTGTTCAGCAGCAGGATACGGACGATTTCACCGAAGCCTAAGGTCACAATCGCCAGGTAGTCACCGCGCAGGCGCAGCACCGGGAAACCGAGCAGGAAGCCTGCGGCGGCAGAGACCAGCCCTGCCAGCGGCAGGCAGGTCCAGAAGCCGAGCCCGTAATAGTGGTTCAGCAGCGCGAAGGTGTAGGCGCCGATGGCGTAGAAGCCGCCGTAGCCCAGCACCAGCAGGCCTGAGAGCCCCACCACCACGTTCAGACCGAGACCGAGGATCACGTAGATCATGGTCAGGGTAGCGATATCCACGGTTCCACGAGACACCACGAACGGCCACGCCACGGCAGCCACCAGCAGCGCCACGAGGAACAGCTTCTGCTTAACGGTAGACCCGTCGATGGCCGGCAGGACGAATTTCGGCCCGGAGACGTTTTTCAGCGACTTCTGGAACAGCGGACGCAGCAGCTGGAACAGGAACACGACGGCGGTACCGATAAACACCCACTGCCAGCGGATGTCGGGGGCGGTATCCACCACCAGTTTGGTGCCATTCAGCTCAAGCTGGACGCCCATAAAGACGCCCGCCAGCACGAAGAACATGGCGGCAGAGAGCAGCGCCATTGCAAAATGCATCGGTTTCATACTTTCTCTACCTCCGGACGGCCCAGAATACCGGTAGGCATGACCAGCAGAACCAGAATCAGCAGGGCAAACGACACCACGTCTTTATATTCCGTGCTCAGGTACGCCGAAGAGAGCGCTTCCGCCACGCCCAGGATCAGGCCGCCAATCATCGCGCCCGGAATACTGCCGATACCGCCCAGCACCGCCGCGGTAAAAGCTTTCATCCCGGCCATAAAGCCGATGTACGGGTTGATCACGCCGTAGAACTGGCCGAGCAGCACGCCTGCGACGGCAGCCATCGAGGCGCCAATCACGAAGGTCAGGGCAATCACGCGGTCGGTGTTGATGCCGAGCAGGCTCGCCATCTTCAGGTCTTCTGCGCACGCGCGGCAGGCGCGTCCCATCCGCGAGTAGCGGATGAACAGCGTCAGGGCCAGCATCGCAATAAAGGTCACGACCCAGATAACCAGCTGCATGGTGGTGATAGAGGCCGCGAAGTTTTCGCTGGCTCCCACAATCCACTGGCCGTTAAACAGGCTTGGCAGCGCCACGTCGCGCGAGCCTTCGGTCAGGCTGACGTAGTTTTGCAGGAAGATCGACATCCCGATGGCGGAAATCAGTGCAATCAGGCGTTTGGAGCTGCGCACCGGCCGATAGGCCACGCGCTCGATGCTCCAGCCGTAGGCGCTGGCAATCACAATCGCGCCGACAAACCCGGCGGCGACCAGCAGCCAGCTGCTGTCGATGCCCATCATCATCAGGGCGGCGATAATCATAAAGGAGACATAGCTACCGATCATGTAGACCTCGCCGTGGGCGAAGTTGATCATGCCGATAATGCCGTAAACCATCGTATAGCCGATGGCGATCAGCGCGTAGGTGCTTCCCAGCGTGACGCCGTTAAACATCTGCTGCAGGAAATAGAGAAACTGCTCGGACATATGCAAACCTTTTTATACCCGCCCGTCATGCCGGGCGGTGGGATAATTATTTGGCGGCCGAAGACGAACCGTCGGCGTGCCACTTAAAGACACCAAACTCAAATCCCTTCAGATCGCCTTTCTCATCCCAGTTCAGCGGCCCAATCACGGTGTTCGCCCCGTGTGCTTTTAAATCTTTCACCAGATCCAGCGGTTCTTTGCTGCCGGTACGATCCAGCGCGGTGGCCAGAGACTGTACGGCGGCATAGGTGATCCAGACGTACGGACCACTCGGATCTTTCTTCTGCGCCTTGAGCGCATCCACGATAGCCTTGTTGGCCGGATCCTGGTCATAGCGTTTTGGCATCGTCACCAGCATGCCTTCGGCAGAATCCCCGGCGATGTTGGACAGGGAGGCATTGCCCACACCCTCTGGCCCCATAAACTGAGTTTTCAGACCGGTGGCGCGCGCCTGACGCAGCATCTGCCCCATCTCCGGGTAGTAGCCGCCGTAGTAAACAAAGTCGATATTCTCTTTTTGCAGACGGGCGATCAGCGCGGAGAAGTCTTTCTCACCGGCGGTAATGCCGTCGAAGAAGACGATGTTCGCGCCGCCTTTTTTCAGGCCGTCCTGAACGGAGCGCGCCAGGCCTTCGCCGTACTGCTGCTTGTCATGAATAATGGCGATACGCTGCGGCTTGACGGTTTCAAGGATGTATTTGGCGGCGGTAGGCCCCTGAGAGGAGTCCAGACCGGCGGTGCGCATGATGTGCTGGTAGCCGCGCTGGGTCAGCTCAGGGTTAGTGGCGCCAGGGGTGATCATCAGAATGCCTTCGTCTTCGTAGATGTCAGACGCGGGCTGGGTGGACGATGAGCACAGGTGGCCGATCACATACTGGATGCCATCGTTGACGATTTTGTTGGCGACCGCGACGGCCTGTTTCGGATCGCAGGCGTCGTCATACTCCACGCCCACCAGCTTGTCGCCCTTGATGCCGCCCTTAGCGTTGATGTCTTTGATGGCCTGGCGCGCACCGTTGAACTCCATGTCACCCCACTGGGCAACAGGGCCGGACATCGCACCCACTACCGCAACTTTTATGTCTTCCGCCATGGCGGCATGCGAGATCGACAGTGCGACCATCCCCGCGATTAACGTCTTCGCGTTCCTTTTCATCTCTGAATCCCCATTCGTGATGTCGTGTTTATATTTTGTTTTATTATGGTTAAAAAGCATTCTGTACTTTTAATGAACAACGCTATTTTTACCAGTGCCTTTAATGGTTTAGCGCAGGCTTTTGTCAAAAACCAGACTAAAATCTCTATTTTTCAGGAGATTAAGCAAAGATAATATTCTGAAATCAGGCAGAGATAAACAAATAAAAGTGCAGTTTGCAGCATAAAATAACGGTACAAAGCGCCGAATAAATCACTGCCATTCAGGTTAAAATCCTGCTTATTTTTCGATCCATGTGTTTTCAAACTGCCCAACGCGCTGCCAAAAAACTAATCACCTGGCAAACGGCGATAAAAAGAGGAAGCCGCTGAGCGAATAAATTGAGTACACTGCCTCTACTCAATTTGATTTGGACAAGCAGCTAATGAAACTGACTATCGTGCGTCTGGTGACCTTTAGCGACCAGGATCATATCGACCTGGGCAAGATCTGGCCGGAATATTCCCCTTCGTCGCTGGCCGTCGACGAAAATCACCGTATCTATGCCGCGCGCTTTAACGAGCGTCTTCTGGCCGCCGTTCGCGTAACGCTGAGCGGCACGGAAGGGGCGTTGGACTCGCTGCGCGTGCGTGACGTGACCCGCCGTCGCGGCGTGGGGCAGTATTTAATTGAAGAAGTGCTCCGCGAAAACCCGGGCGTGACATCATGGTGGATGGCCGACGTGGGCGTGGAAGACCGCGGCGTCATGGCGGCGTTTATGCAGGCGTTAGGGTTTACAGCGCAGGAGAGCGGGTGGGAGAAGCGCTAAAAGAAAGCCGGGTGGCGGCTGCGCCTTGCCCGGCCTACAATTTCTACCGCATTTTCCCAAGCATTTCGTGTTGCAGGAAGGCGGCAAGTTATGAAATCCCCGGGAGCTTACATAAGTAAGTGACCGGGGTTGAATAACGCAGCCAACGCACCTGCGGCGCGAAAGGCGACGGGAAAATTATTTGGCGTCGGTCGCCGTGCCGTTAGCATGCCAGTCAAACACGCCGAACTCGAAGCCCTTCAGGTCGCCCTTCGTGTCCCAGGAGAGAGGCCCCATAACGGTTTCGACGGTGTTCGCTTTCAGCCAGGTGGCAATCTCAGCCGGATCGGCTGACTGGTTCAGGCCCGCCTGCAGCGACTGCAGCGCAGCATAGGTGGTCCAGACGAACGCGCCGCTTGGATCCTGTTTCTTCGCCTTGATGGCATCTACGATAGGTTTGTTCGCAGGAACCTGGTCGTAGTTCTTCGGTTTGGTCACCAGCAGGCCTTCAGCGGATTCACCTGCGATGTTAGACAGAGAAACGTTCGCCACCCCTTCCGGGCCCATGAACTGGGTTTTCAGACCCGCCGCGCGCGCCTGGCGCAGGATCTGGCCCATTTCCGGGTGGTAGCCGCCGTAGTATACGAAGTCGATATTCTCTTTCTTCAGACGCGCCACCAGGGTGGAGAAGTCTTTCTCACCGGCGGTGATCCCGTCGAAGAACACCACATCGGCATTGGCTTTCTTGAGGTTGTCCTGCACTGAACGCGCCAGACCTTCACCGTACTGCTGCTTGTCATGAACGATGGCAATGCGTTTCGGCTTCACTTTTTCAACGATGTACTTCGCCGCGGTTGGGCCCTGGTCAGAGTCCAGCCCGGTGGTACGCAGGGTCAGCTTGTAACCGCGTGCGGTCAGCTCCGGTGCGGTCGCAGCCGGGGTGATCATCAGGATACCTTCGTCTTCGTAGATGTCAGACGCGGGCTGAGTAGAAGAAGAGCACAGGTGACCGATAACGTATTTGATCCCGTCGTTCACCACTTTGTTCGCGACCGCGACCGCTTGTTTCGGGTCACAGGCATCATCATATTTTACGATCTGCAGTTTTTCGCCCTTAATACCGCCTTTGGCATTAATGTCTGCAACCGCCTGTTCTGCGCCAGTAAACTCCTGGTCGCCGTACTGCGCTACCGGTCCGGACATGGCGCCAACCACAGCCACTTTAATGTCTGCCTGCGCCATGGTGCTGAATGCCAACGCGATACATCCTGCCAGTAACGCTTTACCCTTCATGTTCATCCTGAGATTCCCCATTATTATGGTTATTACGATTGTTGTGATGTTGTTGTGCAGCGCTTTATTTCAGTTATAGGTGTGCTGTTCGCGCTTTTTCAGCATACTCTGCTAAAACATACCCCATTTTTATGATTTTGGAATAGCAAATTTGAAATGAATATATGATAAGCCCGGCAGAGAGTTCCGCCGGGCATGTGGCTTTAACGTGTCAGCGACGCGGAGATAATGTCCAGCGCTTTACGGAACTGCACTTCGGGAATCGTCAGCGGATACAGGAAACGAATGACGTTGCCGTAAACGCCGCAGCTCAGAAGCAGCAGACCTTCCTGCAATGCACGCTCCTGCACCTGGCGGGTAAATTCCGGCGAAGGCTGACCCGTTTGCGGATCGTTAAACTCCACCGCCACCATCGAGCCCTGCGCGCGAATATCCGCGATATACTGGCAGTGTTCCTTCGCCTTGTTCAACACTTCCACCAGGTGATGGCCAAGATGCGCCGATCGCGTGCAGAGATCCTCTTCGTCAATCACGTCCAGCACGGCGTGCGCCGCCGCAATCGCCAGCGGGTTACCCGCGTAGGTACCGCCCAGCCCACCCGGCGCGGGCGCATCCATCACTTCAGCACGGCCCGACACCGCCGAGAGCGGCATCCCGCCCGCCAGGCTTTTCGCCATAGTGATCAGATCGGCCTTCACGCAGTGATGTTCCATCGAGAACAACTTGCCGGTGCGGGCGAAGCCGCTTTGCACCTCGTCGGCAATCAGCAAAATGCCGTGGGTATCGCACAGGGCGCGCAGCGCCTGCATAAAATCAGCCGGGGCGATGTTGAAACCGCCCTCTCCCTGAACCGGTTCGAGAATAATCGCCGCGACCTGGTCAGGGGCAATATCCGCTTTAAAGATGCGTTCCAGGCTTTTCAACGCTTCCGCCGTGCTGACGCCGTGCAGTTCATTCGGATACTGGGCGTGATACACCGAGCCGGGGAAGGGTCCGAATCCGAGCTTGTACGGCGCAACTTTGCCGGTCAGCGCCATGGTCATAAAGGTGCGGCCGTGGAACGCGCCGCCGAAGGTGATAAGGCCGGGGCGTTTGGTAAAGGCGCGGGCAATTTTCACCGCGTTTTCGACCGCCTCAGCCCCCGTCGAGAAGAACGCGGTTTTGGCCGGGCCGTCAATCGGCACGCGCTGGTTGATGCGCTCGGCAAGCGCCACGTAGCCTTCGTACGGCACAATCTGGTAGGCCGTGTGGGTAAACGCGTGGAGTTGTTTTTCGATGGCGGAAATGACTTTAGGATGGCGATGGCCGGTATTCAGCACCGCGATCCCGGCGGCGAAGTCGATGTACTCATTGCCTTCCACGTCCCACACCGTGGCGTTTTCGGCTTTATCGGCATAGAAGTTACACATCACCCCGATGCCGCGCGGCGTCGCCTGTAACCGCCGGTCGTTCAGTTCGTTGTTTTTCACCCTGTCCCCCTGAGAAAGTCGCCTGCTTAGCGCATCAGTAAGTGTTTGCCAGGGGGAGGGAATTCGCCAGAGCGGGCGCTAAAAAAACAAAACCCCCAGACTCTCATCCAGGGGTTCTCGGTGTACTTCGCGTTAATTACGCTTCGATAGCGGCGCGAAGTTTCTTCATGGCGTTCTTTTCAAGCTGACGGACACGTTCCGCAGAGACGCCGTAGCGGTCGGCCAGCTCCTGCAGCGTGGACTTGTTGTCTTCATCCAGCCAGCGGGCGCGGATAATATCCTGGCTACGTTCGTCGAGGCCTTCCATCGCATAGCTCAGCTTGTTCGCGGCCTGATCTTCCCAGTTATCCTCTTCGATGCCGTCGGCAAAGTTAGAGGTTTTATCCTGCAGATACAGAACCGGTGCCATCGGCTGGCTGTCAGATGCGTCGTCGTCGGAAGACATGTCAAAAGTCATGTCCTGCGCGGCCATACGGGATTCCATCTCACGCACGTCTTTGCTGGATACGCCCAGCTCGCGCGCCACCATTTCCACTTCATCCTGATTGAACCAGCCCAGACGCTGCTTGGTTTTACGCAGGTTGAAGAACAGTTTGCGTTGCGCTTTTGTCGTGGCGACTTTCACGATACGCCAGTTGCGCAGCACGTATTCATGAATTTCTGCTTTGATCCAGTGGACGGCGAAGGAGACCAGTCGCACCCCCACTTCCGGGTTAAAGCGACGCACAGCCTTCATCAGGCCGATGTTACCTTCCTGAATCAAGTCCGCCTGCGGCAGGCCATAGCCCGCATAATTACGAGCAATGTGAACAACAAAGCGCAGGTGAGACAGGATCAGCTTTTTCGCTGCTTCCAGATCGCCCTGGTAATGCAGCTTTTCAGCAAGCTCCTTTTCTTCCTCGGCCGTTAACATCGGCCAGGTGTTCGCAGCCCGGATATAGGATTCCAGGTTACCAACAGGGGCTAAAGCTAAAGTTTGCATTTCTTTGGTCATTCATTCCTCTCAGTGTTTCTTCTGGTCCAGGCTGTCCCCGTCAGGCAACAACCATGCCAAAGCGTTTGAGCAACGAGATTAGCATTCACTCTTTTATCAGACAGTGATTTTATCCACAAGTTCCAGGTGCAACGGTGAATAAATTACGCACAAAATGTGACATGGAGATGATAACAGGGGAAGAGACAACAGGGACGCTTTCCCTGCAGAGCGAACATCTCGGTGCAGGGAAAGATTATATCACGCTTTTATTAGTCGGGAGTAAAGTGACGTAAATGTTGAACGGTTGCCAGCCACGCTGCCACCCACCCAATCATCGAACACACCAGCAGCAGTAACAGGCACTCATCGAACCCTAAGCCACTGATATCAAACTTCGTTCCGAAAACCTGCGCCACTTCAGTCACGGCAGAGGAAAGCCGCATCACCAAAATTTCTGACAATATCAGTGAAAGAAATGCGCCGGAAAAACCGAGCAGTGCGCCACCGTAAAGGAACGGTCGGAGGATGAAGCCATCCGTCGCACCAATCAGTTTCTGCACGTTGATGGTATCGCGACGAGCGAAGATGCTCAGGCGTACGCTGTTGCCGATGACGAGGAAGACCGCCGCCACCATCAGCACGCCAATCATCGCCGCGATGCGGCCTACCAGCCCGGTCAAAGCAGCGAGACGCGCAAACCAGCTGTCATCCATGCGCACTTCATCAATGCCCTTAATGCGCGTGATGCGATCGCGCAGGGTGTTAAGCGAATCGGTCCCCTGGAAATCCAGCTTCGGGATCACCACCGCCACGGCGGGCAGCGGGTTCTCTTCAAGCATATCCAGCGCACCGCCAAAGCCTGACCAGTTGCGGAACTCGCCCAGCGCGTCTTCACGTGAAAGATAGTTGACCTTCTCCACGCCCTGCTCGGCCTGAATTTGCCCAACCACCTGCGCCGCCGCGTTATCGTCGAGCGCTTTATCCAGATAGACCGTGATCTGCGGAGACGGATAATACTGCGACGCCGCCTGGTTGACGTTCTTGTAAACCATGTAGCAGACGCTTGGCAGCGTCAGGGAGATGGCGATTACCATCACCGTCAGGAACGTCGCCAGCGGTTTGCTTTTCAGGTCCTGCAGCGCGCCGTGGAACGCGTAGCGCACCTGCTCGTTAAAGACGTTGGTTTTGCGGGAGGCCGGTTTTGGCGCGGCCTTCTGGCGCTTCGGCGCATTACGATTGCCGTCACCCCCGCCCTGCGGCTTACGGAAACGGTCAAACCGGTTCCCGAACTGCCGAATCTGGTTTATTGCATCACGCTTGTTCACCGTGGCCTCCGTGCAAATGCCCGTCGCTCAGGGTCAGCATGCGGTACGAACGACGGGAAATCAGCCCGATGTCGTGCGTTGCCATCAATACGGTAACCCCTACGCGGTTAAACTCCTCAAACAGACGCAAAATCCCTTCTGACAGGGCATCGTCCAGGTTACCGGTCGGTTCATCCGCCAGCAGCACAGCAGGCTTGTTCACCACCGCGCGGGCGATGCCCACGCGCTGCTGTTCACCGCCGGAGAGCTGGATCGGGAAGTTCTTCGCTTTGTCCAGTAGCCCGACCTTATCCAGCGCCGCAGAGACGCGGCGGCGGATATCGTCATAGCTGGCGCCGGCAATAATCAGCGGAATGGCCACGTTATCGAAAACGGTGCGATCCATCAGCAGGTGGTGATCCTGGAAAATCATGCCGATCTGACGACGCAGGAACGGCACCTCACGGTTTTTCAGACGGCTGATCTCATGGCCGCTGAAAAAGATTTTTCCGGCGCTTGGCCGCTCGATCCCACAGATAAGCTTGAGCAGGGTACTTTTCCCCGCGCCGGAATGGCCGGTCAGGAATGCCATCTCGCCCGGCTGCAGGTGGAAGGTCACCCCCTGCAGCGCTTGTCTCCCACCGAGATAGGCCTTGCTGACGTGTTCAAAGCGAATCATTGTTAGTCCTCTCGGGCAAATAATGCCTCAATAAAGTCGTCCGCCTTAAACGGACGTAAATCCTCAATACGCTCGCCCACACCGATGTAACGGATAGGAATGCCGAACTGGTCGGCCACGGAGAAGATCACCCCGCCTTTCGCGGTGCCGTCCAGTTTGGTCAGCGTGATTCCCGTCAGTCCTACCGCTTCATGGAACAGTTTTGCCTGGCTGATGGCGTTTTGTCCGGTGCTGGCATCAATGGTCAGCATAATTTCATGCGGTGCGTCTTCGTCCAGCTTCTTCATGACGCGAACGATCTTCTTCAGCTCTTCCATCAGGTGCGATTTGTTCTGCAAACGCCCTGCGGTATCGGCAATCAGCACGTCCACGTTGCGCGCCTTCGCCGCCTGGATGGCGTCAAAGATCACGGATGCGGAATCCGCGCCGGTATGCTGAGCAATCACCGGGATGTTGTTGCGCTGGCCCCAGACCTGCAGCTGCTCAACCGCCGCCGCACGGAAGGTATCGCCCGCCGCCAGCATCACCGATTTGCCCTGCTGCTCGAACTGACGCGCCAGCTTGCCGATGGTGGTGGTTTTACCCACGCCGTTCACGCCAACCATCAGAATAACAAATGGCGTTTTGCCTTCAATATTAAGCGGTTCGTCAACTTTTGCGAGAATTTCACCCATCTCGTCTTTCAGCAGGCCGTACAGCGCTTCGGCGTCACGCAATTGCTTGCGGCTCGCCCCTTCGGTCAGATTGGCAATGATCTTACGGGTGGTTTCCACCCCAACGTCCGCAATCAGCAGCTGCTCTTCCAGCTCTTCAAACAGATCGTCGTCGATCTTCTTGCCGCGGAACAGACTGATAAATCCGGAACCTAAGTTTTCTTTGGTTTTAAGCAGGCTGCGCTTCAGGCGCGCGAAGAAACCCTCTTTGGTCGGTTTTTCCTGCTCCTGAACGGTCTCTTCTTCGGCCTGCTCTTCTACCGGCACAACGATGACCGCTTCTTCAGCCGCTTCCGCCGCCAGCGCCTGGGCTTCCAGCTCTTCGTCGGTCAGCTCCGGCTCGAGCGGCGCTTCTTCTTCCACCGCCTCAACGATTTCAACGGTTTCCGCTTCGGCCTGCCACTCTTCGGCAGACACCGCTTCGTCTTTGACCTCTTCCGGCAGCGGAAGCTCTTCGTGTTCGATAGCGGCCTGTGGCGCTTCGATAGCGGCTTCTACGACAACCGGTTCTGGCTTCTCGCTCTCCTGAACCTGTTCAGTGACCTCAACCACCTCTTCAGCAAAGGTTTCAACCTCTTCTTTGCTGTGCGCCGTTTCTTCCGCATCGACAACCGCGGCGGTTTCTACTGGCGTTTCAGGCTGCGATGGCTCTTCAACGGCTTGTTGCTCTTCGGTTTTCTGTTCTGTTTCTTGCTCTTTTTCACCGAAGCCCAGCCAGGAAAAGAAGCCACGTTTTTTTTGTTTTGCCATCTGCGACTACACTCCTCGCGGCGCTATATACATGGAAGCTAAAAAAATGATGAAATAGTCTAACACTTTACTTAATTGACATCACCGCCCGCAATCGCAGGCCAATTGTTAACAGAGCTTTCCTGAGATGAAGAAACCCAACCGCGCCCCGGCCGGTCAAATTCGTATTATCGGCGGTCAGTGGCGAGGCCGGAAATTACCGGTGCCGGACAGCCCCGGTTTACGCCCTACTACCGACCGCGTGCGCGAGACGCTGTTTAACTGGCTGGCCCCGTCAATGGTAGACGCCCGCTGCCTGGACTGCTTCGCCGGTAGCGGCGCGCTCGGGCTGGAAGCGCTGTCGCGCTATGCTGCCAGCGCCACGCTGCTGGAGATGGAGCGCGGCGTGGCGCAGACGCTGCAGCAAAATCTGGCGACGCTGAAAGCGAGCAACGCGAAAGTGGTTAACACCAACACGCTGAGCTTCCTCGCGCAAAAGGGCACGCCGCACACCGTGGTGTTTGTCGACCCGCCGTTCCGCAAGGGGCTGCTGGAAGAGACGTTATCCCTGCTGGAGCAAAACGGCTGGCTGGCGGATGACGCATTGATTTACGTGGAAAGCGAAGTGGAAAACGGTTTGCCGCCGGTTCCCGCTCACTGGGATCTGCACCGTGAAAAAGTGGCAGGTCAGGTTGCTTATCGTCTGTATCACCGTCAGGCACAAGGAGGATCCGATGCCGGTACTGATTAATCTGGGACGTTTGCTGATGCTGGGCGTCTGGGCGTTTTTGCTGCTCAACCTGGTGCACCCGTTCCCGCGCCCGATGAATATTTTCGTTAACGTGGCGCTGATTTTCACCTCGTTCATGCACGCCCTGCAGATGGTGATGCTGAAAAACGGTCTGCCGAAAGATGGCCCGCAGATGACGGGCTGGCAGCAGCTGCGCGTGTTTATTTTCGGCGTGTTTGAGCTGCTGGTTTGGATGAAGAAGTTTAAGGCGCAGGTGAAGAAGTAAGGTGCGTTTAGTCGCCCGGTGGCGCTTCGCTTACCGGGACTACGAAACCACGTAGGCCGGGCAAACGCAGTGCCGCCCGGCGTTACAACTCCGGAACAAACCCCTCAAACCGCGATCCTTTGTAACTCAGCGTTCCTTTCTCTCCCACCGTCAGCTGGTGGTACTGCTGCGCCTCCAGGCGGAAGGTTATCTCCAGGCCGCCCGTTTCCGGCTTAAAGCTCGCTTCATAACGCATTGTTGTGCCCGCAGGCGTCACCTGCTGCTGGCGCGAGCGGCGGTCATTGAGCGGCTTTTCGCGTTTGTTCGTCACCACCACGCGCTTTTGCATCAGCGGCGCGGCATCGTTATCCGCCTTCTCGCGGCGCTGCTGCACGAAGCGGAACGAGGCGGCAATGACGATAATCGCCACCACGATAATGAAAAACAGCGGCATCTTGCTCATTCAACTATCCCATCAGATTATGCGGAATTCAGGATACCCTGCCTTCCCCGGCATTGCCAAACGCCCGCCCGCGTCACTACACTGGATCAGAAACTGATTATTCAGACTTAACAGATACAGGGAGTTAATATGCTTTGGTCATTTATCGCTGTCTGTTTTTCCGCATGGCTTTATGTCGATGCGTCGTACCGTGGTCCCACCTGGCAGCGCTGGCTGTTTAAACCCGTCACGCTGTTGCTGCTCCTGCTGCTGGCCTGGCAAGCACCGATGTTTAATGCCGTCAGCTATCTGGTCCTCGCCGGGCTGTGCGCCTCTCTGATTGGCGATGCCTTAACCCTGCTGCCGCGCCAGCGCCTGCTGTATGCCGTAGGGGCATTTTTCCTGTCGCATCTGCTGTATACCATCTACTTCGCCAGCCAGATGACGCTCTCTTTCTTCTGGCCGCTGCCGCTGGTCCTGCTGGTGATTGGTGCCCTGCTGATCGCGGTGATCTGGTCGCGTCTGGAAGAGATGCGGTTGCCGATCTGCACGTTTATCGCCATGACGCTGGTGATGGTATGGCTGGCAGGTGAACTGTGGTTCTTCCGTCCGACCGCTCCGGCGATGTCCGCGTTCTTCGGGGCCGCGCTGCTGCTGATTGGGAATATCGTGTGGCTGGGCAGCCACTATCGCCGCCGTTTCCGGGCGGATAACGCGATTGCCGCCGCCTGCTACTTTGCCGGGCACTTCCTGATTGTGCGTTCGCTGTATATCTAAATAACGCTTGACTCTGGAGTCGACTCCAGAGTGTATGCTGCGGTTAATGAGAAAATTATCATTGCCGGAGACTGCCATGTCGACTCCAGAAACACCCAAAAAAGTCCCTCAATTCTCGGCGCTTAAGCTCAGTCCCGTTCCGTCGAAAGGTGGCTGCTGCTGCGAAGGCGCGTGCGAAACGCAAACTCAAACGCTTCCTGAAAGCGGCAACCGCTACAGCTGGGTCGTTAACGGCATGGACTGCGCTGCCTGCGCCCGCAAAGTGGAAAATGCGGTGAAACAGGTGCCGGGCGTCAGCCACGTTCAGGTGCTGTTCGCCACCGAAAAGCTGCTGGTTAGCGCCGATAACGACGTCAGCAAACAGGTTGAGGACGCGGTAAGCAAGGCAGGTTACAGCCTGCGTAGTGAAGCCGCGCCCGCGGAAAAAACCTCTTCACTGAAAGAAAACCTGCCGCTCATTACCCTGATCATCATGATGGCCCTGAGCTGGGGGCTGGAACAGATCAACCATCCGTTCGGCAACCTGGCGTTTATCGCCACCACGCTGGTCGGGCTGTTCCCGATTGCCCGCCAGGCACTGCGTCTGATGAAAAGCGGCAGCTGGTTCGCCATTGAAACGCTGATGAGCGTGGCGGCCATCGGCGCGCTGTTTATTGGCGCGACGGCAGAAGCGGCGATGGTATTGCTGCTGTTCTTAATCGGTGAACGTCTTGAGGGCTGGGCGGCGAGCCGGGCGCGTAAAGGGGTCAGCGCGCTGATGGCGCTGAAGCCTGAAACCGCCACACGGGTAAATAACGGCAATCGTGAAACGGTGGCGATTAATACCCTGCGTCCCGGAGACGTGATTGAAGTCGCCGCGGGCGGTCGTTTACCCGCCGACGGCGCGCTGGTTACCGCCACCGCCAGCTTCGACGAGAGCGCCCTGACCGGGGAATCCATTCCGGTAGAACGCGCGGCAGGTGAAAAAGTGCCTGCTGGCGCCACCAGCGTCGACCGTCTGGTGCAGCTCACCGTGCTTTCCGAGCCGGGTGACAGCGCCATCGACCGCATCCTGAAGCTGATTGAAGAGGCCGAAGAGCGCCGCGCGCCGGTCGAACGCTTTATCGACCGCTTCAGCCGCATCTACACGCCCGCCATTATGCTGGTTGCCCTGCTGGTCACCGTCGTCCCACCGCTGTTCTTTGGCGCGCCGTGGGAGGGGTGGATTTATAAAGGGCTGACGCTATTGCTGATCGGCTGCCCGTGCGCGCTGGTGATTTCCACCCCGGCGGCCATTACCTCCGGGCTGGCGGCTGCGGCACGTCGCGGGGCGCTGATTAAGGGCGGCGCGGCGCTGGAGCAGCTGAGTCAGGTGCAGCATATCGCCTTCGATAAAACCGGCACGCTGACCGTCGGCAAGCCGCAGGTGACCGGCGTGTATTCGCAGGGCATCAGTGAAGACGAACTGCTGATCCTGGCCGCCGCCGTTGAGCAGGGTTCCACTCACCCGCTGGCGCTGGCGATTGTGCGAGAAGCGCAGTCGCGCGGGCTGAATATCCCACCGGCAACCGCTCAGCGGGCGCTGGTAGGCTCCGGGATTGAGGCCACCGTTGACGGTAAAAAAGTTCTGATTGTCGCGGCGGGCAAGTCTTCTCATCCAGAGGTGGAGGCGTTAGAACAGACCGGACAAACTGTCGTGACCGTCATGCAGGACGGCGTCGCAAAAGGGATGCTGGCGCTGCGCGACACCCTGCGCGATGACGCAAAAGAAGCCGTGGCGGCGCTGCATCAGCTGGGCGTGCAGGGGGTGATTCTCACCGGCGATAACCCTCGCGCGGCGGCAGCGATTGCCGGTGAGCTGGGGCTGGCGTTTAAGGCCGGATTACTACCGGCGGATAAGGTCAGCGCGGTAACGGAGCTGAACGCGCACGCCCCGCTGGCGATGGTCGGAGACGGGATTAACGATGCCCCGGCGATGAAGGCGTCCACCATCGGCATTGCGATGGGCAGCGGCACCGACGTGGCGCTAGAGACGGCGGACGCGGCGCTGACCCACAACCGCCTGACCGGACTGGCGCAGATGATCGATCTTGCGCGGGCGACGCGTGCCAACATCCGCCAGAACATCGGCATCGCGCTGGGGCTGAAGGGGATTTTCCTGGTGACCACCCTGCTGGGCATGACCGGGCTTTGGCTGGCGGTACTGGCGGATACCGGCGCGACGGTGCTGGTGACGGCGAACGCGCTGCGGCTGCTGCGTCGCCGGTAAAAAAACGCCCGGTGGCGCTGACGCTTACCGGGCCTACATATCCTGCTAAAACGTAGGCCGGGTAAGGCGAAGCCGCCACCCGGCTTTTTTATATGAAGTAGCTCATCGCCAGCCCTAAAAACAGCACCAGACCGACGTAGTTATTGTTCATAAACGCCTTGAAGCAGGCGTCGCGTTCGCGCTTCGCAATCAGCTTTTGCTGGTACGCAAACAGCAGCCCCGCCACCAGCACCGACCAGTAAAACGCCCAGTTCAGCCCGTTCAGGCGGCCAATCGCCACCATCAGCGCCAGCACGGCGACCTGCAGAATCCCGATAATCAGCTTGTCCTGACGGCCAAAGAGGATGGCGGTGGATTTGATGCCAATTTTCAGGTCATCGTCGCGGTCAACCATCGCGTATTGCGTGTCGTAAGCCACGGCCCAAAGTATGTTCGCCAGGAACATCAGCCAGCAGCTGAGCGGTAAGGACTCACTAACTGCCGCAAACGCCATTGGAATCGACCAGCCAAACGCTGCGCCCAGCACCACCTGAGGCAGGTGGGTATAGCGCTTCATGAACGGATAAACCCAGGCCAGTGCCAGCGCCGCAACGGAAAGCAGTATGGTCATGGTGTTCAGGGTTAACACCAGCAGGAAAGAGAGCAGCACCAGAACAGCAAACAGCACGCGAGCTTCTTTCCCGGTCACCTGTCCGCTGGGTAACGGACGACCGGCAGTCCGCTTTACATGGCCGTCGAATTTACGATCGGCATAATCATTGACCACGCAGCCCGCTGCGCGCATCAGCCAGACGCCAGCAACAAACACGCCCAGGATCCACAGCGGCGGCACGCCCGGCGTGGCGACCCACAGCGCCCATAAGGTCGGCCACAGCAGCAGTAACGCGCCAATCGGTTTATCGGTACGCATTAAGCGGTGATACGCCAACAGCTTATTCTGCGTCAGGCTCCACTCCATTTTTTCTTCCTCTTAGTACAACGGTGATGCCGGTAAAAAAAGCTCCGTCAGAATTAACGGTTTACCGCTCAGGCGAAGGCGGGAACGACGCCCCCACAGTTCGGCATCACGACCAATTTCAATAAAATCCCGGGTAAGTTCTGACGAGGTGAAGAGGTAACGCCCCAGCGGCGTTTTCCCCAGACGCTGCAGCGCCAGCTCGGGCCCGGAAAGGGTGGACTCGGGCACCACCGTCCGTCCGGCAAGCCACGGCTCGCCGTCAGCGCAGAGTAAAATTTCACGCAGCCAGTAACGTGGCTCGTGCGGCAGCAGCGGCAGCTCGTTGGCGATCTCATCGCCGGAGACAAACCCTTCCTGAATCAGGGTCACCGTGACCGTTTTTCCCTGCTGCTCAAAACGTTTTGTCATGGAATCTTCCAGCAACAGCCAGTCCAGCTGCTGCGGATCAAGCGCAGGTATTTGGTCGAAATAGCGCAGCGCACGCAGTTGCGTTAGCGCAGGGTGTGACATGCCAGA
This sequence comes from Enterobacter sp. GER_MD16_1505_Eko_090, assembly GCF_003331015.1. Lineage (NCBI taxonomy): Bacteria > Pseudomonadati > Pseudomonadota > Gammaproteobacteria > Enterobacterales > Enterobacteriaceae > Enterobacter > Enterobacter sp. GER_MD16_1505_Eko_090. Next base: position 108,830 of record NZ_PUQF01000015.1, read on the forward strand.
CTCTCCGATACATAACGTACAGGCATTGTATCGCAGAAACGCGGATTGAGGGGGGCCAAACGTTATTTAACGATCACGATCGCAACAAGAGTGCAACAGCCCGGCGGAGACGAAAAAAAGTGCGCCCACTCAGGCGCACCAAACGACTAACAAATCAGCATTGTGGGGAAACGGTTACCCCTTGCCTTTTACACTGCTGATAAAGGTGGAACGGGCAGTGGTTGAACCTAAACGTTCGGCTTCATCAAGCAGCTTCAGCGCTTTATCGACATCGCCGCGCTTCACCGCCTGCTTGATGGCATTGTTGAAGTATTCTTCGGTGTCGTTCAGTACCGGCTCCGCTTTCTTCGCCGGGGCCGGCGCTGCGGTCGCTACCGGTGCGGCTGCCGTGGCAGCGGGTGCGGTATAGGCAGGCGCAGCGGTGTTGCCCACGGTGACAGGGCCGGTACCGGAGGAGCCAAACAGCGGGCCGACCAGGACGCTGGACGCACTGCTGGTCGACACTTTCAGCTTCACAAGGCCGTCAGTGGTGTGGCGGGCGATCGGATCCGGGATATCCGGTGCGGCGTTACCTACGCCTTTGGCATAGGCCTTCGCAGGATCAAGCAGCGTGGTGGTTTGCTGCAAATCTTTTTCCGTGGTGAAGACGAGTACATAAATTTTCTGCTGACCCAGCGCAGGCGTCAGGCGCATTACCCCTTCCAGGCGATCGGCGCTCATGACACCCGGTTCCTGATAGGTAAAATATTCGCTCGGGAAGAACGCAGAAGGCGTCATGTTCTGGTCAAGAATCAGCACGTTCGGCGCAAAGACGCTGGTCTGTTTATTGACTTCACTGGAGAGCGTTAACGTCAGTTCGCCAATGTTAGCGGGCACGCTGTACGCGACCACCGGACCACTAATACCCGGAACATTAAGCGGTTGCCCACCCGTCGAGAGCTGGGTCGTTTGGGCTTTAGATTGATCGACAGGCGTCCAGACCAGCTGTTGCAACGCAGCTGCCGGAATGGCCGGCGCGGATGTTGTGTTTTGCGGAACGAAATTCACATTAGCGAGCGTTACAGCAGGCGCGCTCGCCAGCAACCCTGCGGATAAACAAAGGGCAAGGAGAGTTTTGTTCATTTTCATTGTTATCACCTCAAAATGCACAGGTCAGCGGTAGCCAGGCAATAGCGCGCCGTCCCAAGGATTGAGGGGCTTGCGCCCCTCAGTTTGGTCATTACGTCAGATTAAGACGGGATTACCACCAGATTTCCATCTGGGCGCCGAAGGACCACTCATCGTTGTCACCACGGCTGTAGGTTGTGGCTTTGGTATCGCTTTTTGCAATGCCGTTGTCATAACCCCATTTCTCATCCCACTTCGCGTAAGTTGCGAAGACACGGATCGCTGGACGGGACCAGATGCTGTTACCGGCCTGCCATTGCTGTGCAAGGGTAATTTTGTACTGGTTGTTGGTATCGTCAGTTTTCTGCGACTTAACGTTGTCGTAGCCAACTTCAAGCAAGGTACTCATGATTGGCGTCCATTTATACATTGGGCGCACACCCACGGTGTACCAGGTCGTACCGTTGTTGTCGTCACGATCGATATCCTGATACATACCGACGTACATCAGATCCCAGCTGTCACCCAGAGAGATCGCACCGTGGTCGAGAATACGAACCAGGGAACCGTTGTTGTTAATCTTGTTATTTACAACACCAATTTCAGCGTCTTTGTCATAGTTGTTGCCGGTGAAGGAACCCTGCGGAATACCTTTGCCCTGAGTGGTCATTGCATCGGTAGCGTACTGGACAACAAACTTGTTGTAGCCTTTCAGCATGCTCTGGGTATGTTCAGCGGTGAACATCCAGCCATCTTTAGATGCGCCGTCAGCGAAGCTGTAACCGTCAGTTTTGTTAGCTCGGCCATAGTCAACACCCAACTCCAGCGTGCCGCCCGGGTTGATTTCCATCTGCGCCAAGCGCACATCGAAGACGTCGTTAGCGGTGTCTTTGAAGTCATGATAGATATCGTTGCTGGTGAAGATGTATGAGCCGCCTGCTTCCTGAGAACGGGTCGCTGCCAGAGACAGTTTACCGAAGCCCAGATCGACGTTTTCGATACCGGCACCAGGACCTGAAATATCCCAGTAGTAGAAGTCGATCATGTGAACGTCATGACGCTGATAGAAGCGCTTACCGGCCCAGATGGTGGAACCTGGCAGCCACTCAATCAGGTTTTTACCCTGCACGTTGGCTTCACGGAACGCCGGGTCGGTAGCTTCCCAGTCGTTCTGTTGCGCCACGGAGTACGCTACGTTGGTGTCGAAGTAGAAGCTCTTGTCGCCTTCTTTCCACACTTCCTGGCCCAGCTTCAGTTCCGCATAGGTTTCACATTCGTTACCCAGACGGTATTTACTTTGGGCACCGGTTGCCTGGAAGCACTGCTGTTCGCCGCCACTACCCGTCCAGCCGATACCGGAACGAGCATAACCATGGAAATCCACGGCCAGTGCCTGAGCAGACATTACGCCCGCTGCGACGGCAACTGCCAGAGGAAGTTTGCGCAGAGTAATCATCATTCTATCTCCTGAGATCATTGCTTTTCTTTGAACACTTCACCTGTCGGTTTCGTGTCTTCTTTTGGGATTGCTTAAACGCCTGGCTCTTTGTGCAACCGACGACATGCGGTGCCATCCTCACGGAACAGATGGCAGCGCTCTGGCGGCAAGCCGATAGCGAATGTGGCACCCTCTTCTACCAACACCACGTCATTCTGGCGGTAGACCAGGTTCTGACGGATGGCGGGGATCTGGATATGAATCTGTGTTTCGTGACCAAGCTGTTCGACGACCTGAACCTCACCTTCCAGCGTCACATCGGCAATGTGGCTCGGCAGTAAATGCTCAGGACGAATACCGAGGGACATATTTGCCCCCACCTGTACGTTGGCGCTGTCGACCGGCAGCCAGACCTGCTGGCGGTTTGGCAGCTCCACCTGTACCTGTTCAATGGCTGTCGCGGTCACTTTGACGGGCAGGAAGTTCATCTTTGGCGAGCCAATGAAGCCCGCAACAAATCGGTCTGCCGGGTAGTGATACAGCTCCAGCGGTTTGCCCACCTGCGCCACGCGGCCGGCATCCAGCACCACGATTTTGTCGGCGAGGGTCATCGCTTCGACCTGATCGTGGGTGACGTAAATCATCGTGCGGCCAAGACGCTTGTGCAGACGGGAGATTTCGATACGCATCTGGACGCGCAGGGCGGCATCCAGGTTGGAAAGCGGTTCATCGAGCAGGAAGACGCGCGGCTCGGCGACCAGGGTACGGCCAATCGCCACACGCTGACGCTGACCGCCGGAAAGCGCTTTCGGTTTACGCTCCAGCAGGTGCGCCAGCTGTAATACTTCCGCCACCTGCGTCACGCGCTGGTTAATCACCTCTTTCTTCGCGCCGGCCAGCTTCAAACCAAAGGACATGTTCTCGGCGACGGAAAGATGGGGATAGAGTGCATAAGACTGGAACACCATGCCTACGCCACGTTCGGCAGGCGGGATGTCATTCATTCGGGTATCACCGATCAGCAGGTCGCCGCTGGTGATGGTTTCAAGACCGGCAATCATACGCAGCAGGGTTGATTTACCGCAGCCTGATGGGCCGACAAATACCACGAATTCACCTTCGTGGATGTCCAGATTGATGTCTTTCGACACCACAACGTCACCCCAGGCTTTCGTTACATTACGCAGCTGTACGCTCGCCATGCCCTTCTCCCTTCGTTACAACCTGTCACCGACAGAAACATTCAAGATAAGGTGACTATGGGGGATCCATTACTTTCACGAATCCTCCACCCCCCGGCTTTTTTATGGGGGAGGAGGCGGGAGGATGAGAGAGCAGGCTCTGCGACCGGCGTGGGCGGGCTGAGGCAAAATTCGTGAAGCCGCCTGCAAAATTCAGTGCGTTTTTATGTGCGCCAGCACTCATAACTTAAATTTATGCAACGGAGATCACACAAACGGGGGGTGGGGCGTAGGGGTTGGGAGGATGGAAAGAGGATGTCAAATAAGGAGACTGAGTCACGTTGAACCACTGAAGTCATACCACGAGACATCACCAAAAAGGATGGCAGATATGAATATCAAGACTGGCGCACGCGTTTTCGCATTGTCCGCCCTTGCAGCAATGATGATTTCCGCACCGGCGCTCGCCAAAATTGAAGAAGGCAAGCTGGTTATCTGGATTAACGGCGACAAGGGCTATAACGGCCTGGCCGAAGTGGGCAAAAAATTCGAGAAAGACACCGGCATCAAAGTGACCGTAGAGCATCCGGACAAACTGGAAGAGAAATTCCCGCAGGTTGCGGCAACCGGCGACGGCCCGGACATCATCTTCTGGGCGCATGACCGTTTTGGCGGTTACGCACAGTCTGGCCTGCTGGCTGAAGTCACCCCGGACAAAGCTTTCCAGGACAAACTGTTCCCGTTCACCTGGGACGCCGTTCGCTATAACGGCAAGCTGATCGCTTACCCTGTCGCGGTTGAAGCCCTGTCTCTGATTTACAACAAAGACCTGGTCCCTAACCCACCGAAAACCTGGGAAGAGATCCCGAAACTGGATAAAGAGCTGAAGGCGAAAGGTAAATCTGCCCTGATGTTCAACCTGCAAGAGCCGTACTTCACCTGGCCGCTGATTGCTGCCGACGGCGGTTACGCGTTCAAGTTTGAAAACGGCAAATACGACGTGAAAGACGTAGGCGTCGACAGCGCGGGCGCGAAAGCGGGCCTGACCTTCCTGGTCGACCTGATCAAGAACAAACACATGAACGCGGATACCGATTACTCCATCGCGGAAGCGGCGTTCAACAAAGGCGAAACCGCGATGACCATCAACGGTCCGTGGGCCTGGACCAACATCGACAAGAGCAAAGTCAATTACGGCGTGACGCTGCTGCCAACCTTCAAAGGCAAGCCGTCTAAACCGTTCGTTGGCGTGCTGAGCGCAGGCATCAACGCCGCCAGCCCGAACAAAGAGCTGGCGAAAGAGTTCCTGGAAAACTACCTGCTGACCGATCAGGGTCTGGATGAAGTGAACAAGGACAAACCGCTGGGTGCCGTTGCGCTGAAATCCTTCCAGGATCAGCTGGCGAAAGACCCACGTATCGCGGCCACCATGGATAACGCCCAGAAAGGCGAAATCATGCCGAACATCCCACAGATGGCCGCATTCTGGTACGCCACCCGTACCGCGGTTATCAACGCTGCAAGCGGTCGTCAGACCGTTGATGCCGCGCTGAAAGATGCTCAGGGTCGTATTACTAAGTAAGTCTGAAAAACGGCGGGTAGCGCGTGCGCTTACCCGCCCTACGACTACGGCACGATCCGTAGGTCAGGTAAGCGCAGCGCCACCTGACGATAAGATTCCACCGTTGTAGAGGAAGAACCCCATGGATGTCATTAAAAAGAAACGCTGGTGGCAAAGCGACGCGCTGAAATGGTCAGCGATCGGTCTGCTGTGTCTGCTGGTGGGTTACCTTGTTGTTTTAATGTACGTACAAGGGGAATATCTGTTCGCCATCATGACGCTGATTTTAAGCTCTGCTGGCCTGTATATTTTCGCCAACCGTAAAGCCTATGCCTGGCGCTATGTCTACCCGGGCGTGGCCGGGATGGGGCTGTTTGTCCTGTTCCCGTTGATTTGTACCGTCGCTATTGCGTTTACCAACTACAGCAGCACCAACCAGCTTGCGCAGGAACGCGCGCAGCAGGTCCTGCTGGACCGCTCATACCAGGCAGGCAAGACCTTTAACTTCGGCCTGTATCCTGCAGGCAACGAATGGAAGTTAGCGCTTACTGACGAAGCAAGCGGGAAATACTATGTCTCTGACGCCTTCAAATTTGGCGGCGAGCAGAAGCTGGCCTTAAAAGAGGCCCAGGCTCTGCCGGAAGGTGAACGTGCCAACCTGCGCGTCATCACCCAAAACCGTCAGGCGCTGACCCAGCTCACCGCCGTGCTGCCAGACGACAGCAAAGTGATCATGAGCTCGCTGCGCCAGTTCTCCGGCACCCAACCGCTCTATACCCTGGCGGATGACGGCACGCTGACCAACAACCAGAGCGGCGTGAAGTACCGTCCGAATAACGACATTGGTTTCTATCAGTCCATTACTGCCGACGGCAAATGGGGTGATGACAAACTCAGCCCGGGCTATACCGTCACCATCGGCTGGGACAACTTTACCCGCGTATTTACCGACGAAGGCATTCAGAAACCGTTCTTCGCCATCTTCGTCTGGACGGTGGTCTTCTCCGTACTGACCGTGATCCTGACCGTGGCCGTGGGTATGGTGCTGGCCTGTCTGGTCCAGTGGGAATCCCTGAAGGGCAAAGCGATTTACCGCGTGCTGCTGATTCTGCCGTATGCCGTACCGTCGTTTATCTCGATTCTGATTTTCAAAGGGCTGTTTAACCAGAGCTTCGGTGAAATCAACATGATGCTGAGCGCGCTGTTTGGCATCAAACCGGCCTGGTTCAGCGACCCGACCACCGCCCGCTCGATGATCATCATCGTGAACACCTGGCTGGGCTATCCGTACATGATGATCCTGTGCATGGGGCTGCTGAAGGCCATCCCGGATGACCTGTACGAAGCTTCGGCGATGGACGGCGCGGGTCCGTTCCAGAACTTCTTTAAGATTACGCTGCCGCTGCTCATCAAGCCGCTCACCCCGCTGATGATTGCCAGCTTCGCCTTTAACTTTAACAACTTCGTGCTGATTCAGCTGTTGACCAACGGCGGCCCGGACCGTCTTGGCACCACCACGCCGGCAGGCTATACCGACCTGCTCGTGAGCTACACCTACCGTATTGCCTTCGAAGGCGGCGGCGGTCAGGACTTCGGTCTGGCGGCAGCGATTGCCACCCTGATCTTCCTGCTGGTGGGCGCCCTGGCGATTGTGAACCTGAAAGCCACACGTATGAAATTTGACTAAGGAGGGCACTGAACATGGCTATGGTACAACCCAAATCTCAGAAACTGCGCCTCCTGGCGACGCACCTGGGCCTGCTGATTTTTATCGCGGCGATCATGTTCCCGCTGCTGATGGTTATCGCCATCTCCCTGCGTTCGGGTAACTTCGCCACCGGGAGCCTGATCCCGGACGAAATCTCCTGGGAGCACTGGAAGCTCGCGCTGGGCTTCAGCGTGGAACACGCGGATGGCCGCGTCACGCCGCCGCCGTTCCCGGTGCTGCTGTGGCTGTGGAACTCGGTGAAAATCGCAGGCATTACTGCGATCGGTATCGTGGCGCTGTCCACCACCTGCGCTTACGCCTTTGCCCGCATGCGTTTCCCGGGCAAAGCGACGCTGCTGAAAGGGATGCTGATTTTCCAGATGTTCCCGGCGGTGCTGTCGCTGGTGGCGCTGTATGCCCTGTTTGACCGCCTGGGCCAGTACATTCCGTTTATCGGTCTGAACACCCACGGCGGCGTGATCTTCGCCTATCTTGGCGGTATCGCACTGCATGTGTGGACCATTAAGGGCTATTTCGAAACCATCGACGGCTCGCTGGAAGAAGCGGCCGCGCTGGATGGGGCTACCCCGTGGCAGGCGTTCCGCCTGGTGCTGTTGCCGCTGTCGGTGCCGATTCTGGCGGTAGTGTTTATCCTGTCGTTTATCGCTGCGATCACCGAAGTACCGGTTGCCTCACTGTTACTGCGTGATGTGAACAGCTACACCCTGGCCGTAGGGATGCAGCAATATCTCAACCCGCAAAACTACCTGTGGGGCGACTTTGCCGCGGCGGCCGTACTCTCTGCCATCCCGATTACCGTGGTGTTCCTGCTGGCACAGCGCTGGCTGGTGAACGGCCTGACGGCGGGCGGTGTGAAAGGTTAAGTTTCATTTTGTTATGCCACTGCAACCCTCAACTTTAGACGTATTGTATTGACCCAACTTGTGACTGTTGTTAGGCGGCCTCCGGGCCGCCATTTTTTTATTCGCGTTTCAGCCGCTTCGAGTTACACAGCCAGAGGGTGATCACCAGCAGCAGGATCGCCGCCGAGTAGATCAGCACATCGAGCGGGGATTTATGATCGACGATGATCAGCCGCACAATCGCGGTGATCCCAATGTAGACAAAATAACGCAGCGGGAAGTGAAAGCCGGACTGAAAATACTTCACAATCAGGGCGATAAATTCAAAGTAGAGAAAGTAGACCACCAGGCCTTCCACCAGCGCATATTTGCTGGTTTGTTCAGGGGCGAACAGCACATCCGCCAGATGCACCGTCTCCTTACCCAAAAAGACGACCAGGATCAGGCCAAGGCTCAGCAGACCGAGGTTCAGCACGGTCTGGAGGACAGTTGAGATAAACTCAACGCGCGGGCGAGTCAGGGATGTCATACAGCACCTCATTCTCCAGGGCGAGGTTTCTGTATAACGCAAAAATGTGACGGGGATCTATATTTTTTGTTTATGTTTGGCGCATTCGCCCGGTGGCGCTGCGCTTACCGGGCCTACAAAAACCGTAGGCCGGGCAAACGCAGTGCCGCCCGGCGTGAAGCATCAGCGGAAGTTAATGTTCTTATCGCTGGTCATGTCGTACAGCTGGAACTTACGTCCAAGCTGTTGACCGCCGTCACGCGTCAGCGGCGTCCAGCCGATGGCCGCGCGGCTACGGGTTGGACCGGATGAGAACAGATCCAGCGGAATCGACACGTAAACCCCTTTGGTGAAGTCCCCTTCCCCATATTCGTCCGGCGAGACGTTGGTAATGGTGGCGTAGCCACCCACCACGACGCCGCTGTCGAAGTGTTTGGAGATATCCAGCGTGCCGCCCTTATCGCCCGCCAGGTACTGGCCGACGCTGGCTTTCACCAGCACGTCAGGCGCGAACGACGGCGTCCAGTAGGCGGTCAGGTGACCGGTTTTAACGCTGTAGTCGGTGAACTTCATCATGTCCTGGGCGCTGCGCCAGTCACGCTGTTTGACGTAGTTGGCATCAATCCCGAACGCCCAGTTGCTGTCGACAGGACGATAAAGCACTTCTGCCCCCGCACCGCCGTACATGGTTTCCAGATACCCGCCGTACACCTGACCGTAGAAGCCGTTACCGAAGTACTGGAAGTAGTTGGCCTGCAGGTTGTTCACGTAGGCATCGTTCTGTACGTACTCACGCACGCGGGTACGCACGCGCGGCAGCGTCGAGTCTTTTGGCGGGTTGGTGTAGTTGAACTTGTCGTAGTTGTTGGCGATGTTGCCGAACAGGCTGCCGGTGGTCAGCAGGTGGTCGGTCAGCCACAGATCCGCCGTCGCCATGACGCCCAGCTGATACATGTAGAAGTTTTCCGGCCCGCCGACGGACTGGTTCAGCACCGGATCGATATGGAAATCGAAGCGCGACTTGTCGATATACCAGCCCTGCTCGGTGGTCTCCGGCACGATCGGCTCAACGCGCTTTTGCACCAGCTCGGTTTCATGTCCGAGCGGTTCGCCTTCCAGATGGCGCTTCAGGCTGGCAACGTCCGTTTCCGTCGTCACCTGCGGCAGGTTGAGACGGTTCTCCGTCACGCGGATCGTACGGATCCCGTCCGGGAGATCGTTCATGATGATCCGGTTGGCGCGTTCGATCCCTTCCCGCGAGTCGCGGTATTTCACCTGCTCGCCGGTGACGTACAGCGTATCGCCTTTCACCTGAATTTTTGGATCCGCCAGGCCGGCATTGTATTTCAGCAGCGTCAGCTGGTTTGCCACCACGGAGTGCTGCAGAATCGCATCCTGCGGCTCCGGCTGGTATGCAGGCCGTGCGTTGTCGTTGTAGTGCGGCCGCATGTCGTTGAAGTTGGTGCGCAGCGTAAAGCCAAACATCACCGTATTGCCGCGCTCGTAGCTGAGGTTAACGTCGGCCCAATCGGTGACGCGATAAATGGCGCCGACGTTAAACTTGCTCTTCTGCTCAATCTTCCCGGCGAAGTCCTGCGAGTAGTCATTCCCCTCGTACTCCAGCTTCAGGCGCAATGGCTGCCAGGGCGTCTGATACTCCACGCCGCCAAACAGCGAGGCCGGGCCGTGGAACATCTGGTCGCCGTTGATGGAGCCCGCTTTCTGATAGCTGTTATCGCGGTAGCAGTATTTATCGCTGTAGGAGCAAAACGGGTTTTTCACGTTGCCGCTGGTGCCGAGATAGCCCCATCCCAGACCGAGCGAGAAGTCGAACGGCCCCCAGGCCTTGCTGGCCACGATGTATTCCGCATCAAACAGGCCGGTACCGCCGATATCTTTGGCGCCCACGGAAACCTGCGGCATCCAGTAGCTCTCTTCCCACAGGCGCAGCTTGACGTCGAAGGCTTTATCTTTGTAGGTCTGATCGCCTGAGAACGCCTCGACGCTGCTGTATTGTTTCGTACGGACGTCGGTATAGCGCAGCGTGGTTTCAAGCCACGGGAACAGCTGCACCGACGCCGAGTAGTAACGATACTGGTCGTTATCACGGTAGTTAAGGCTAATTTCCCCTTCGCGCGCCATACGCGCGGTGGGCGTTTGCAGTAAACCGACGCCGCCGAAGTCTGACTGAGACGGGCCAATGGGTGCCGGATACGTTTCTGCATGGCAGGCGGCACTCACGCAGAGCGCCAGCATGCTGTAGAGATAGGTTCTTTTCATTATTCCGGTATCCGCTGAATCAGGGAGTGAAGGATATCGGCGTTAAGCCCGTCATACGCCTTCGTCCAGAAATGGTCGGCAAAACCGACAAAAATAATGCTGCCCGGCATGGGTTCGATATGTCGTTTATTCCAGTAAGCAACGGGCGCTTTTTGCGTGTGGCCGTCAGGGTAAACCACCCAGGCGTAGCTGTTATCCGCACCGCTCAGCAGACTCTGCTCGTCGAGGTAGCTCGCCACGTCGCGGCCGGGAGTAAAGGGCTTGTTACCCGGGCTGCCGATCAGCCCCATCACGGTCACCGTCGTCGGCTTCGCCGGAAGCCAGAGCGTATAGTCCCCTTCCAGGGTCGGGTTGCCGTTTTCCGTGACGCGCACCTCATCCGGGTCAAGATTGACGTTCTGTCGGCCCGTCACCTTCAGCGCCTGCAGCTGCTGACGGACGCTGTTAATGGCCGCCGCGTCGTCGCCGTCTTCCTGTTCCGCGAGTCCCGTTAGCCTGGCAAGAAGCGCCTTGTGCTGCTGTTCCGCTTCCACGGTCTTCTGCCGTTCAGCGATGACCGCGCCTGGCCACCAGCTGTTGGCAAGCCTTGGCTGTCCGACGAGATCGAGCAGACGTTCGGCGTGGGTTAAGGTTTTAGGTTTTTCACTGTCCGGCGTGTAGACCTTTACCGTTCCCGCGGACCATGCCAGCGGCGCGGCAAAACTGGCGATAAGCGCAGCGTGGATGAGCGTTTTCATGATTTCGCCGCCTTGATCAGGGTGGTTTTGACCGGGAAGAATCCGGCACCGAGATACTGTAAGGACTGGCGGATCTGCCCTTCCTCGTCGATCCAGAAGCGGTTGTGCCAGGTGGCCTGGTCGGTGGTGACCTCTTCATCCAGCACGCGAACCTGCGTTTCGTCGCTGCCGACCTTCACGCTGTCGGTGCCGTCCCAGCGGAAGGTCGAGCGTGCCGTGGCGTAACGCACCTGCTTGTGTTCGGTCCAGCCCATCGTGCGCGTCCAGCCCGCACCGTCGGCGATCTGGTTCGGCTTGATCAGCGGATCGTCAGCGAGATTATTCACCTCCAGCAGGTTATCGCCGCCCAAGAGGGTTTTCACGATACGACCATGCTGCGTCACGATGGTGGCCTGATCCTGCGTCACCCATTTCTGCTGCCCGTTTTCATCGAAAGCGAGCACCACAAACAGTTGCGGGCCATCGTTAAGCTGCATGTACTGACTGGCATAAGGCATGTTCTGAAGCTCGTCATCGGTCAGATGCACGCCCGGTGTGCCGAACAGGCTTTCCCACAGTGAGTTTCCCAGCCCTTTAGTGGTGGCCGAGCATGCCTGCAGCAGCAGGCAAATCAGAATGATTGCTGGTCGCTTCACGACTCTTCTCCGAAGGGGCGAAATAACCACACCGAAGTGTGGTTATGATTAAAACACCCGCTATTACTGGGTGCTGGTTGTCGTGGTGGTCGTGGTTCCGGTGTTGGAGCCATCACCGCCACCGGTTGCCGCCAGCGCGACACCCACGGCTGAACTTACGGTGCTGGCGCTGGCTGCGGTAGAACTTCCCGCAGACGCAGACGTCGCAGCCGACCCTGCCGCTTCCCCGACCTGAACCGGAGCTGCATACACAGATGTCGCCGCAAGCGCAGATATGGCAAAAATGCCATACAGTACTTTCTTCATAACAATTTCCCTTCAATGAATGAATGGAGATTTGCCCGAAAAGAATTTCAGGCGGAATCGAGTATACACAACTCATGCCGTGGGTTTGCCGTAAGGGGAAATAGAGGGTGGGTTTTCAGACTAATGGATAAAATCGAAATGAAAGACAAAGAGAAAAAATATTAAATAACTATAAAACAATAACTTATAATATTTATATATTAAGTTCCTTCTGCGTATTTTCTTAAAATAAACCGCAGCAATTAACGGGTTAAACGTCTTTTTCAGATTAAACTCAGAACCAGAATTTGAGTTAACTAACAGACATCAGGAATTATCTGATAAAAAAATGCCGGCATTAAGCCGGCACGTTTTCATGGCGTTTTAATTACGCACGCCATGCTTTATAACGATTGATCAACCCATTGGTCGAGCTGTCATGGCTGGTAATCGCGTTATCGTCACCCAGCTCAGGCAGAATACGGTTTGCCAGCTGTTTACCCAGCTCAACGCCCCACTGGTCAAAGGTGAAGATGTTCAGGATCGCGCCCTGCGTGAAGATTTTGTGCTCGTACAGGGCAATCAGCGCGCCAAGGCTGAACGGCGTGATTTCGCGCAGCAGGATGGAGTTGGTTGGACGGTTACCTTCGAACACTTTGAACGGCACCACGTGCTCCAGCGTTGCCGGATCTTTACCCTGATCGCGGTATTCCTGCTCAACCACCTCGCGGGATTTACCGAACGCCAGCGCTTCGGTCTGGGCGAAGAAGTTGGACAGCAGCTTCGGATGGTGGTCGGACAGCGGATTATGGGTGATAGCCGGGGCGATGAAATCGCACGGTACCATTTTGGTGCCCTGGTGAATCAGCTGATAGAACGCGTGCTGACCGTTAGTGCCCGGCTCGCCCCAGATGATTGGGCCAGTCTGGTAATCCACCGCGTTGCCGTTACGGTCCACGTATTTACCGTTGGATTCCATGTTGCCCTGCTGGAAGTAAGCAGCAAAACGGTGCATGTACTGGTCATACGGCAGGATCGCTTCGGTTTCAGCGCCAAAGAAGTTGTTGTACCAGATACCGATCAGCGCCAGCAGCACCGGCAGGTTTTTCTCTGGTGCGGTGGTGGAGAAGTGTTTGTCCATCGCGTGCGCGCCGGAGAGCAGCTCAACGAAGTTGTCGAAGCCCACGGACAGGATGATAGACAGACCGATTGCAGACCACAGAGAGTAGCGGCCACCGACCCAGTCCCAGAATTCGAACATGTTCGCGGTGTCGATACCGAACTCGCTGACGGCTTTACCGTTGGTGGACAGCGCAGCGAAGTGTTTCGCCACGTGTTTGTTGTCGCCCGCGGTTTTCAGGAACCAGTCGCGCGCGCTGTGGGCGTTGGTCATGGTTTCCTGAGTGGTGAAGGTTTTCGACGCAACCAGGAACAGGGTGGTTTCCGGGTTCACGTTCTTCAGCACTTCGGCGATGTGGGTACCATCGACGTTAGACACAAAGTGCATATTCAGGTGGTTTTTGTAAGGACGCAGCGCTTCGGTCACCATGAACGGACCGAGGTCAGAACCGCCGATACCGATGTTAACCACGTCGGTGATCGGTTTGCCGGTGTAGCCTTTCCAGCTTCCGGAGATGATCGCTTCGGAGAAGGTTTTCATCTTTTCCAGCACCGCGTTCACTTCCGGCATGACGTCTTTGCCGTCAACGATGATTGGGGTATTGCTACGGTTACGCAGGGCTACGTGCAGCACGGCACGGTCTTCGGTGCGGTTGATCTTCTCACCGGAGAACATGGATTTGATGGCGTCCGCCAGTTCGGTCTCTTTCGCCAGATCCTGCAGTTTTGCCAGCGTCTCTTCGGTAATGCGGTTTTTAGAGAAATCCACCAGCATCAGGTCGTCGAAGGTCGCGGAGAACTTGCTGAAACGATCGGCATCTTTCGCGAACAGGTCCGCGATGGTGACGTCTTTCATTTCATCAAAATGTTTCTGGAGTGCCTGCCAGGCAGCGGTCTGCGTTGGGTTGATGTTTTTCATTAGCAATACTCTTCTGATTTGAGAATTGTGACTGCGGTCGATTGTAGCGCCTGCAAATAAAAATTGTGATGGTTTTTATGCCATTGCCCTGGCCTGCATCAAACACAGGTGAAAAGACCCGAAAAGTATAGCTGCTGAAGCGCCCTCCTGGAGCGGAGAAATGTCGGTCAAAATGCCCTAAAACGAAGCATAAAATCTGGCCCTGTTATAAGTCCTGTTTCTCAGGGGTACCCCCCCATAAAAAATCCGCATAATCCCAGCATTGACAGGGCCTCCCCCACATTTTATTTATAGGGCCGTATTTTGCGCCTGCACCTGTTTTCGTTTCATTCTTGTGCCATGGTCGCTTATTCATTCCCTGACACGAGGTTGTTATGACGAGTTTTGTGGTCGCCAAGTTTGGCGGCACCAGTGTGGCCGATTACGATGCCATGAACCGCAGCGCCGATGTGGTGCTGGCCGATCCGAATACCCGCCTGGTGGTGCTGTCTGCATCCGCCGGCGTGACGAACCTGCTGGTTTCTCTGTCTGAAGGACTGGAAGCGACAGAACGTTTCGTGAAGCTGGATGCACTGCGCAAAATTCAGTTCGACATCCTTGAGCGTCTGCAGAACCCGAACGTCATCCGCGAGGAAGTGGAACGCCTGCTGGAAAACATCACCACGCTGGCAGAAGCGGCCTCTCTGGCCACCTCCACCGCCCTGACCGATGAGCTGGTCAGCCACGGTGAGCTGATGTCCACCCTGCTATTTGTTGAAATCATGCGCGAGCGTAACGTTCAGGCGCAGTGGTTTGACGTACGCAAAATCATGCGTACCAGCGACCGCTTTGGCCGCGCCGAGCCGGACGTTGAAGCGCTGGCCGAGCTGACCAATCAGCAGCTGGCCCCGCGCCTGGCAGACGGCATCGTGATCACTCAGGGCTTTATCGGCAGCGAAGCAAAAGGCCGCACCACCACGCTTGGCCGTGGCGGCAGCGACTATACCGCCGCGCTGCTGGGCGAGGCCCTGCATGCTACGCGCGTCGATATCTGGACTGACGTTCCGGGCATTTACACCACCGACCCGCGCGTTGTTTCCGCGGCGAAACGTATTGATGTGATCGCGTTTGAAGAAGCGGCGGAAATGGCCACCTTCGGCGCGAAAGTGCTGCACCCGGCCACGCTGCTGCCTGCTGTGCGCAGCGATATTCCGGTCTTCGTCGGCTCCAGTAAAGATCCAAAAGCGGGCGGCACGCTGGTCTGCAAGAAAACGGAAAACCCGCCGCTGTTCCGCGCCCTGGCCCTGCGCCGTCGCCAGACGCTGGTGACGCTCCACAGCCACAATATGCTGCACTCTCGCGGTTTCCTGGCGGAAGTGTTTGGTATTCTGGCGCGCCACAATATCTCCGTGGATCTGATCACCACCTCTGAAGTGAGCATTGCGCTGACGCTGGACACCACCGGCTCTACCTCAACCGGCGATACCCTGCTGACGCAGTCGCTGCTGATTGAGCTGTCCGAGC
This sequence comes from Enterobacter sp. GER_MD16_1505_Eko_090, assembly GCF_003331015.1. NCBI lineage: Bacteria > Pseudomonadati > Pseudomonadota > Gammaproteobacteria > Enterobacterales > Enterobacteriaceae > Enterobacter > Enterobacter sp. GER_MD16_1505_Eko_090. The sequence continues at coordinate 124,674 of NZ_PUQF01000015.1, forward strand.
TGTGCCGCGTGGAAGTGGAAGAAGACCTGGCGCTGGTTGCCATCATTGGCAACAAGCTGTCGCGCGCCTGCGGCGTGGGCAAAGAGGTGTTTGGCGTGCTCGACCCGTTCAACATCCGCATGATTTGCTACGGTGCGTCCAGCTATAACCTCTGCTTCCTGGTGCCAGCCGATCAGGCTGAGCAGGTGGTGCAGAAACTTCATCAGAATTTGTTTGAATAAGCGCAAGAATGGCCCGGGCGTTTTCACTACCGGGCCATTCTTTAGCTCTTCATTACTGTTCTCATCAGCAGCGAATCCAGATCTTTTAAATTTCCTTCTCTGCTGTCGGGTAGTACCGGCGGCACTTCTCCTCTCACCAGCTCACTTTGCAAAAAAGCGTGGAGTAAGGGCCGTTTAGGACCATATTCCGCTTCACCTGCGCGCTGTTTTATTTCCAGCAATGCATCGATTTCCGCACGTAACGGCGCACACAGTTCGCTCCCGGCAAGCAGTTCGGCAAAACGCATCGGTGGAACGCCTTTCCCCGCTTCTACCCACCGCGCCGCCAGCAAAGGTCGCAGAACATAAAAGTACTTTTTCAGCCGAACCGTTTCCCCCTGTAAATATCCACGGAAGTTTTTTCGGGTCATCGAGTAGTAATGCCAGCGGGCGCGCAATGGCGAAAACCACGCAGGTATTAGCGCGCGCAACTCGGCCACTACCGTCTCATCCTCCTGATAAACAACAGGGGAATCCAGCCACTCGATAAGCGTCGGGTTTGCCCCCTTCAGCAGGCCCAGTGCCTTGCGCCATTCCCAGCCACAAACGTCCAGTTCATCATCTATCGGCAGCTCGATCACATCCCGCTGGGCTTCGACGCGCAAATACCATTCTGGGCGGTGAACGTACAAAAACCGCACATCATAATCGCTATCCGGCGAGGCAAATCCCCATCCCCGGCTGCCCGATTCACAGGCGTAGAGCACGCGCACGTTATAGCGCTGCTCTATATCGCGAAGTTGCGCGCAGACACGTGCGCGCATCGCGCTATCAACATCGTTGTTGCTCATTTTTTTATCCTTTTACACACACTACCTGACGCAGGGTGTGAACGATCTCCACCAGCGACGATTGCGCGGCCATCACGGCATCAATGTCTTTATAGGCCATCGGCGTTTCATCGATCACCTCATTGTCTTTGCGACACTCTACGTGAGAGGTCGCCTGAATATGGTCGCTAAGGGTATAGCGTTTTTTTGCCGCCGTTCGGCTCATCACTCGCCCGGCACCGTGGCTGCAGGAACAGAAGCTTTGCTCGTTGCCGAGGCCACGCACGATGAAGCTCTTTGCGCCCATTGAGCCCGGAATAATCCCCATCTGCCCTTTCTGCGCCGACACCGCACCTTTACGCGTGATCAGTACCTCTTCCCCAAAGTGATGCTCTTTCTGCACATAGTTGTGATGGCAGTTAACCGCCTCCTGCTGCGTAATAAAGGGCTTTGTCACTTCGCGAGAGAGCGCCGCCAGCACGCGCGACATCATCACTTCCCGATTGTGGCGGGCAAAATCCTGCGCCCACTCCACCGCCTCGATGTAGTCCTCATAGTGACGACTCCCCTCCTGAAAATAGGCCAGATTTTTATCCGGCAGATGTCCCAGGTGATGCTGCATATCCTGCTGTGCCAGGGCGATAAACACATTACCGATGGCGTTTCCTACGCCGCGCGAGCCGCTGTGCAACATCACCCAGACGCGCTGCTGCTCATCGAGGCAAATTTCAATAAAGTGGTTTCCGGTACCCAGCGTGCCCAGATGCTGGTAGTTGTTGGTTTTCAGCAACTGCGGGTATTTATCCGTGAGTTGTTTAAAACGTGGGGCCAGCACCCACCAGCGATCGTCCACTTCTTTCGGTGGCGTTTCCCACGCGCCTTTATCCCGTCGAGAACGGGTATTGGTTCTCCCATGCGGTACTGCCTGTTCAATGGCGCTACGTAAACCGCTGAGATTATCCGGCAAATCACCCGCCACCAGCGACGTGCGAACGGCAATCATCCCGCAGCCAATATCCACGCCAACCGCCGCAGGAATAATTGCCCCTTTGGTCGGAATCACGCTGCCGATGGTTGAGCCTTTACCGAGATGAACGTCGGGCATCACCGCAAGGTGTTTGAAAATAAACGGCATCTTTGCAGTATTCAGTAACTGCGCCTGTGCCTCTGGCTCCACGGGAACGCCGTGAGTCCACATTTTGATCGGGGCGCCGTTTGACGCCGTCAGTAATTCAAAATCATTCTGTTGCATTGCGTTATCCTTTCAGGTTAACAAGGCCGTGTAATACCTGGTCCAGGCCACCAAATACTGAAATTTTGTCGATACGCTCCGCGACCCTTTCCAGGGTTTCCAGCTCTTTTAAACGCAGCGCCACCGGGTTGTTCTCCATCACCTTTGCGGTGTTTAACAGCGATCGTGTCGCCGCCGTTTCTTCACGTCGGCGTATAACATTCGCCTGGGCCGATTTTTCGGCCTCTACCAGACGGGATAAAATCGTTTTCATATCACCAGGTAAAACAATATCTTTTACCCCAAGCGACGCAATTTCCATTCCAAAGGATGACAGGCGGCCTTGCACCTGTTTGCTGACCACCTCATCAATGATCTGCTTATCTTCCAGTAACTCATCGAGCGTGCGGGTGCCGACCGCCTCACGCAGTGCGAACTGGAGTTCGCGGTACAAATGTTCCAGCGGTTTCGTAAGCTGTCCGCAGGCCTGCAGCACGTCGCTGTAGCGCCAGTTAGCCGCCAGGTTCAGGCGCAGGTTAACTTTGTCCTTCGTCAGGATCTCCTGCCCGCTCACTTCCACCACCTGAAGGCGCGTATCCACTATCTCTGCCTCAACCAGATGGTTAATTTTCCAGTAAGCCGTCAGTCCCGGCGGTAACAGTGCCTGAATTTCTCCGTCGATTTTCACCACCCCGACGTGCCAGGCAGGTACCTGTACCACCAGCATCGCGTCGCGCCCCTTTAGCGCGCCATTGCGACGCGGTTGCAAAGCAGCATTCATCACGTCCACCGGTACCCGCACGTCGCGGGTATCAATTCTTTGCAGGGTCAACGCCGCATCCTGCTGCCAGTACAGACGACGAGTCGAAGGCGGCACAATTTCCTGCAATACGCCGTTGTTCGATAACACCCCGATTTCATCCGCAGTAAGGTCTACCGCCAGGCAGTAACGTACCACCCAGTCAGGCTGAAAGCGGCGCAGATAATCCGCCAGCGCACCCGGCACCTCGCTGCCATCCTGGCTCACCACCAGCACGTCGTCAGTATTGAACCAACCCAGACGGTGTTCACCCGCCTCCAGTACCCGGTAATAATCGCCAGCTTTTGCTACCAGTCCTAACTGACCTTTTTTTATCGTGATTTTTTTAGCCATTTTATATTCCTTAAAGTCAGGCGCGGGTGCAGGCACGAAATCACAGGGGAATGCCTTTTCGCCTGCGATCCGGCGCCATTACCGGCGACCTTCATTGGGATTGCTGACTGCGCAATCCCCGTTTTTACTTTGATGTTTACAACCAGTTTTCATTGGGAGAATGAATCGGGAATCGAACCCTTCTGTCTGTCATGGGTTGACGGAACGCCCCCGGAAAACAGCCTTGCCGTTCCTGGTGCGCCGACGGGGCCTTAACCCCCAGTGTGCTCAACGTCGTGACGTTATCTGTATTGCCAGAAGCGTGCCAAAAACAAAAATCGCCGTTTTATTTTTTTATTTTATTGATAATTAATGCTTTTTATTTATCACGCTTTTCATGCATTGCCGTTCGGCTCAACATTTCTTATCCTGCTATATCGATAATTATCTTTCTGGATAAACATGAAGAAGCGGAAGGTGGTGATCGGGGTGCTTGGCACCGTGATGGATAAACGGGGAAAGCGGGCTAATCGCTTTCGCAAATGGCGACCGACCGTCGGGCTGTGCCAACAGCCGGATTTCCCGGTCGACAGGCTGGAGCTGCTACATCAACCGCGAGATCTCGGCATGGCTCAGCAACTGGCGGAAGATATTGTGCTGGTTTCCCCCCACACCGAGGTGCGTCCCAGCACGGTAACCATTGAAGACCCGTGGGATTTCGAAGAGGTTTATGCCGCGTTTCTCGATTTCGCCACCCAGTACACGTTTGATACCGATCGCGAAGAGTATTTCGTCCACATCACCACCGGCACGCATGTGGCGCAGATCTGCTGGTTCCTGCTGACGGAAGCACGCTATCTTCCCGCCAGCCTTTTGCAGACTGGCCCTGCCAGAAAAGAAGCCTCTGCTGAGGAGACTGCAGCCGGAACTTACTCAATTATCGACCTGGATTTAAGCCGCTACACGACCCTTACCAACCGTTTTCAGCGCGAGCAGCAACAGTCAATCTCATTTCTGAAAGCGGGCATTGAGACGCGAAATGCCACCTTTAACAGTCTGATCGACAAGATTGAACGCGTGGCGCTACGTTCTACAGCCCCGATCCTGCTGACCGGCCCCACCGGCGCGGGCAAGTCGTTCCTCGCGAACCGCATTTATCAGCTTAAGCAGTCACGCCATCAGGTATCCGGCAAGCTGGTTTCCGTCAACTGCGCGACCCTGCGCGGTGATAACGCTATGTCCACGCTGTTCGGCCATGTGAAAGGGGCCTTTACCGGCGCACTGTCGGCGCGCAGCGGCCTGCTGCGTGAAGCCGATGGCGGCGTCCTTTTCCTCGACGAGATTGCCGAATTAGGCCTGGATGAACAGGCGATGCTGCTCAAAGCCATTGAAGAGAAAACTTTTTTCCCGTTTGGCTCCGATAAAGAAGTTCACAGCGATTTTCAACTTATCGCCGGTACCCACCGTGATATGCGCCAGTGGGTGGCAGAAGGACGTTTTCGTGAAGATCTCTATGCCCGTATTAATATGTGGAGCTTTGCCTTGCCCGGCCTTGCCCAACGGAAAGAGGACATTACGCCGAATGTCGACTACGAACTTCAACGTTTCTCTCGCGAAAGCCAGACGCAAATCCGCTTCGATAAAGAGGCACGCGAAGGCTATCTGGCCTTTGCCTGTTCCAGCAGAGCGCTGTGGCGGGGCAACTTTCGCGAACTGAGCGCCAGCGTCGCACGCATGGCGACGCTGGCGGAACGAGGGCGTATTACTCAGGATCTGGTGCTGGAGGAGATCTCACGTCTTCAGACCGACTGGCAAACTGACGTGACGCAGCCTGCAACTGACATGGAGATTGACCTCTTTGACCAGCGGCAACTTGAAACGGTGCTGGAGGTTTGTCGCCGCAGCGCATCGTTGTCTGAAGCCGGACGTGAGCTGTTTGCCGTTTCACGGCTCAAAAAAGCCAATCCTAACGACGCCGACCGACTGCGCAAATATCTGGCTCGCTTTAGTCTGAGCTGGGAAAGCATCCGGTCATAATTCATTTGAATATTACTTCCTTACGCGATAAACAATAACTATAGCCGGGCTCGATCCCGGCTTTTTATAACAAACACACGCAACATTCATCGCAAGGAAATCATTATGTTATCCGCTATTACGCGGCTATTCCCGTTATGGGCGCTGCTGCTCTCCGTACTCGCGTATTACACGCCCACCACGTTCACCGGTATTGGTCCGTGGGTCGCCACGCTGCTGATGCTGATCATGTTCGGTATGGGTGTGCATCTGAAAGTAGACGATTTTAAGCGCGTGCTGTCTCGCCCTGCGCCCGTCGCGGCAGGAATATTCCTGCACTACCTGGTGATGCCGCTCGCGGCGTGGCTGCTGGCGATGGTCTTTAAGATGCCGCCCGACCTCTCCGCCGGGATGGTGCTGGTGGGCAGCGTCGCCAGCGGCACGGCATCCAACGTCATGATCTATCTGGCGAAAGGCGACGTGGCGCTCTCCGTCACTATCTCGTCCGTCTCCACGCTGGTTGGCGTGATTGCCACGCCGCTGTTAACCCGCCTGTACGTGGATGCGCATATTCAGGTGGACGTGATGGGGATGCTGCTGAGCATTCTGCAGATTGTAGTAATCCCTATTGCGCTGGGACTGGTCATTCACCACCTGTTCCCGCGCGTGGTGAAGGCCGTTGAGCCGTACCTGCCCGCGTTTTCGATGGTCTGTATTCTGGCGATCATCAGCGCCGTGGTGGCGGGTTCCGCCTCGCACATAGCTTCCGTGGGCTTTGTGGTGATCGTTGCGGTGGTGCTGCATAACACCATTGGCCTGCTGGGCGGCTACTGGGGCGGGAAACTGTTTGGCTTCGACGAATCGACCTGCCGCACGCTGGCAATCGAGGTAGGGATGCAGAACTCCGGCCTGGCGGCGGCGCTCGGCAAAATCTACTTCTCGCCGCTGGCGGCCCTGCCGGGTGCGCTGTTCTCTGTCTGGCACAACCTCTCCGGCTCGCTGCTGGCGGGCTACTGGTCCGGCAAACCGATTGAGGAACAAACGAAAAAAGATGCGGTGAAACAGGGTTAATTGACTCAGCTTGCTTTACACTGAAGCCTCTCTCTCAGGAGGCTTCAGCAATGGCGACACCACGTTTGACCCAGAAAGACATGACGGAAGCCGAGCAGCGCGAACTGAAAACGCTTCTCGACCGCGCCCGCATCGCGCATGGCCGTACGCTGACCAACGCCGAAACCAATCAGGTGAAAAAAGAGTACATCGACAAACTGATGGCGCAGCGTGACGCCGAGGCGAAAAAAGCCCGCAAGCTGAAAAAGCAGCAGGCTTATAAGCCGGATACTGAAACGACCTTTTCCTGGTCGGCCAATACCTCTACTCGTGGAAGGCGCTAGCTAGCGCCCTTTCTTTTTACGGCCAGGCTGGGTAAATCGCTTCCCGTTACCCGGTTTGCCGCGTCCTTTCTCTTCCGCCTGCGGCGCCTTCACGACCGGACGTTTAATCGCCTGGGTTTTCGGTTTGGCTTTGGCCTTCGGCTTCGCTTCGGACGAGGAATTCTCTATAAGCTTGAACAGCTCGATCAGTTCGTCGTCCGTCAAGTCGCGCCATTCGCCCAGCGGAATGCCGGACAGGCTGACGTTCATGATGCGCGTGCGCTCCAGCTTCGTCACTTCATAACCGAAGTACTCGCACATGCGGCGGATCTGGCGGTTTAAGCCCTGCACCAGGGTAATGCGGAACGCGAACGGCGCTTCTTTCTTCACCTTACACTTTTTCGTGACGGTACCGAGGATCGGCACACCGGCGCCCATGCCGCGAATAAAGTCGTCCGTGACCGGCTTATTCACCGTCACAATGTACTCTTTTTCGTGATCGTTACCGGCACGCAGGATCTTGTTGACCAGATCGCCGTGGTTGGTGAGGAAAATCAGCCCCTGAGAGTCTTTATCCAGACGGCCAATCGGGAAGATACGGCTGCTGTGGTTCACGAAATCAACGATGTTGTCCCGCTCACCGTCTTCCGTGGTGCTGACAATCCCAACCGGTTTGTTCAACGCGATAAACACCAGGTCTTCGGCATCACGCGGTTCGATGAGCTGACCATTCACTTTAACCACGTCGCCAGGCATGACCTGGTCACCAATCGTGGCGCGCTTGCCGTTGAGGAACACATTACCTTGTTCAATGTAACGGTCCGCTTCGCGACGTGAGCAGATCCCGCTCTCGCTAATGTATTTGTTTAATCGGGTTGATTGAGTTGGCAGCATAGTTTCTCCTGTGAAGGGCGAAATATACCTTAGGTATGGACTGGAAAAAAAGATTAGCCGACGGTAACTGAGACGGGTTTTTTAGTTTGCGAGACGCTTTCAGGATTTTGCATCCTGTCATTTACCCATGTGTTCAAGCCTTTTAGTTTTACTCTCCATGGAGAAGTGTTTGTAGTTTATAAATCACAGGGAGTAATATGAAGGAGATTGTTCAGACAGAATCCTTCCGACGCTGGGAGCAAAACTTAAAAGATCGACGAGCGAAGACCATTATCGCTTCCCGCCTCTTTCGGTTGGCAAATGGCTTAGCGGGCGACGTTAAACCCGTGGGAGAAGGTATAAGTGAGCTAAGGATCCACTTTGGTCCGGGCTACAGGATCTATTTTAAAGACCAGGGCAATTACATCATCGTGCTGTTATGTGGTGGTGACAAAAGCAGCCAGGCCAGAGACATACTGATGGCAAAAATGCTGAGCAATGTATCCCAATGGCAGGAGTGAATGAGCATGCATAAATTAACACCTTACGATCCCGCCAACGCGTTGGTGGATGACGAGGAAATCGCCGTGTTTATCGCTGATGCACTAGAAACAGGCGACTCGACATATATCGCTAAAGCCCTTGGTGTTGTCGCGCGAGCCAAAGGCATGTCGAACATTTCACAGCAAACCGGTTTATCACGTGAGCAGCTTTATCGGTCATTCAGTGATAAAGGAAACCCAACGCTCAAAACCACGCTCGCGGTCATGAAAGCATTGGGTTTTGGGCTAACGCTCAAACACGCCGGGGATTAATACTCATCCCGCTGGTCATCTTCATCCGGCTGTTCCATCACGCTGTAGGCCACCGCACAGAACAACGAGTTGAGGCGCTTCATATCCCCCAGCAGCCCCAGGTGGAGTGAGCTGGTCTCGATACTCTGCACGTTCTGCTGATGCAGGCGCTCAACGTGGGCGTGCGAGTAGCGGCGGTTAAGAATGCGGAAGCGATGCTTGTTGCGGCGCAGGCGGCGCGCGCTCGGCACGTCGCTGGAGAAGAAGACCAGCATCGCCAGCTTGAGGTTGCTGACCAGCTGTTCGTGCAGCGCTTCAAGCTCTTTTAAGCCTTCAACGGAGAACGCCCGGCGGGCGGCCAGCGACTTATCGGCTATCTCGCTGCCCATGCGCTCAACGATATCGGAGGCCTGCTCAAGGTTGAGCGACATCTCAATGATTTCCGCCCAGCGGCGGGACTCCTCCTCCGCCAGCTCGTCCTGCGGCATGCGGGCCAGGTAAAGCTTAATGGCGGTATAGAGCACGTTGATATCGTCCGCCAGTCTGCGCAGCTCTTTCTCCTCTCGCGGCTCGCCGTGCATCACCTTTTGCAGCCCTTCGAGCATGGTTTCCATGGCGTCGCCCATGCGCAGCGTCTCGCGCGCGGCATTCGCCAGCGCCAGCGCCGGGGTGTCCAGCGCGGAGGTATCCAGATGCTTTGGCTTCAGGCGGGCGTCCAGCTCCGGTTCGTCCTGAATGAGTCGCTCGCAGAAGCGGGCCATCGACCCGGCAAAAGGGACCATCGCCAGGCAGCGCACCAGGTTGTAGAACACGTGGAAGTAGATCACCAGCTCCGCCTTCGGCAGCGGGAGGTTATCCATCAGGTTCGCCAGCGGATGAATAAAGGGCAGAATAATCAGGCTGCCCACCAGCTTAAACAGCAGGCTACCGAGCGCCACGCGGCGGGCGGCGGCGTTGGCGGCGCTGTTATTGAGCATCGCCAGCAGGCCAGAGCCGAGGTTGGCACCGATCACCAGACACAGCGCGACCGGGAAGGAGATCGCCCCGGCGGCGGTGAGCGTGGCCGTCAGTAGCACGGCGGCCAGGCTGGAGTAGCTGACGATGGCAAACACCGCGCCAATCAGCGCGTCGAGCATGATGTCCCCGGTCAGGGAAGCGAAGATGACCTGCACGCCGTTGGCCTCGGTAATCGGGGTGACCGCCTGCACAATCAGCTCCAGCGCCAGCAGGATCAACCCCAGGCCAATGCCCACGCGTCCAAGCTGGCCCGCCCGCGTCTGTTTGCGGCCGAGGAAGAAGATAACGCCGACAAAAATCAGCAGCGGCGACAGCCAGGAGAGATCGAAGGTCAGGATACGCGCCATCAGCGCGGTACCCACATCAGCCCCCAGCACAATCACCAGCGCCGGGGCCAGCGCCACCAGATCCTGCGCCACAAAGGAGGTGACAAGCAGGGTTGTGGCGTTGCTGCTCTGAACGAGTGCCGTTACGCCAATGCCTGCGCAGAAGGCGAGCGGCTTCTTCTCAACGCTGCTGCTGAGAACGGTACGTAAACGGGCACCAAATACGCGCATCACGCCGGTACGGACGATATGGGTGCCCCATACGAGCAGTGCAACTGCAGAGAGCAGATGTAACAGGGTCAGCACGGAAGGTTTTCCTCCTTATCATTATTCGTTTTCCATAGGTTTAGTATAAGGGGTTAAGCGTAAGAAAGAGACAAGGCACCCTTGAGGTGCCCTGTTTGTTGTAAGGAAAAGTGACGTTAGTCTGCGTCGTAGCCTAGGTTCGGTGCCAGCCAGCGCTCTACTTCAGTCACGCTCATGCCTTTGCGCAGGGCGTAATCTTCAATCTGATCGCGCTGAAGCTGTGCCACGGCAAAGTACTTGCTGTCCGGGTGGCTGAAGTACCAGCCGGAGACGGACGCGCCCGGCCACATGGCGAACGACTCGGTGAGCTTCATCCCGGTATGGGCTTCGACGTCCAGCAGTTGCCAGATCGTGCCCTTTTCGGTGTGTTCCGGGCAGGCCGGGTAGCCCGGCGCCGGACGAATCCCCTGGTAGTTTTCGCGGATCAGCTCCTCGTTGCTGAGGTTTTCGTTCGCCGCGTAGCCCCAGTGCACCTTACGCACGCGCTCGTGCAGGTACTCGGCGAAGGCTTCCGCCAGGCGGTCGGCGATCGCTTTCACCATGATTTTATTGTAATCATCGTGCTGCGCTTCGAACGCGTCCGCCAGCGCATCTTCTTCCAGACCGCCGGTTACCGCAAAGGCGCCAATATAGTCGGCTTTACCGCTCAGCTTCGGCGCGACAAAATCGGCCAGGCAGTAGTTGGCAAAGCCCACTTTCTCGGTTTGCTGGCGCAGATGGCGGCTGACTGCCAACACGTGAGTGCGGGTTTCATCGCGGTAAATTTCGATGTCGTCGCCCACGCGGTTGGCCGGGAACAGCCCCACCACGCCGCGTGGGTTGAGGGTTTTCTCCGCGCTCAGCCTGTCGAGCATGTCGTTGGCATCGTTAAACAGGCGTTTCGCCTCCTCGCCCACCACCTCATCTTCCAGAATGCGCGGATATTTGCCCGCGAGCGACCAGGTCATGAAGAACGGCGTCCAGTCGATGTAGTTGCGCAGCGTTTCGATGCTGGCACTGACCTCCTGAACGCCCAGGCGATGCGCGACCGGCGGCGTATAGCTCGACCAGTCAAACGCCAGATCGTTATCGCGCGCCGCCTGGAGTGAAACTGGCGGGGTGCGCGGTTTCTTGCGCCCGTGCTGGATGCGAACGGTTTCGTACTCTTTGCGGGTGCGCTCAACAAACTCGTCGCGCTGGGTGTCAGAGAGCAGCGCGGAGACCACGCCCACCGTGCGCGAGGCGTTCTGCACGTAGACCGTCGGCCCGCTGTAGTTCTGCTCGATTTTCACCGCCGTGTGCGCCTTGGAGGTGGTCGCGCCGCCAATCAGCAGCGGAATGGTGAAGCCCTGACGCTCCATCTCCTTCGCCACGTTAACCATCTCGTCCAGCGACGGGGTGATCAGCCCGGAGAGGCCAATCAGGTCGGCATTCACTTCGCGCGCGGTCTTGAGGATTTTATCCGCCGGGACCATCACGCCAAGGTCGATAATCTCGTAGTTATTGCACTGCAGCACCACGCCGACGATGTTCTTGCCGATGTCGTGCACGTCGCCCTTCACGGTGGCGATGACCATTTTGCCGTTGCTGGAGCCTTTCTCTTTGCTGGCCTCGATAAACGGCTCCAGGTACGCCACGGCCTGCTTCATCACGCGGGCGGATTTCACCACCTGCGGCAGGAACATTTTGCCCTCGCCGAACAGATCGCCCACCACGTTCATGCCGTCCATCAGCGGCCCTTCGATCACTTCAATCGGGCGGGCTGACTGCTGACGCGCCTCTTCGGTGTCCTGCTCGATAAACTCGGTGATGCCTTTTACCAGCGAATATTCCAGACGTTTTTTCACGTCCCAGGCGCGCCACTCGGCCTGCTGAACGTTGGCTGCGTCATCCGACTTGCTGCCGCGGTATTTTTCTGCCAGGTCAAGCAGCCGCTCCGTGGCGTCGTCGCGGCGGTTGAGGATCACGTCTTCCACCGCGTCGCGCAGCTCGGCGGGCAGGTCGTCGTAAATCGCCAGCTGTCCGGCGTTAACGATCCCCATGTCCATCCCGTTGCGGATGGCGTAGTAGAGGAACACGGCGTGGATCGCTTCACGCACCGGGTCGTTGCCGCGGAACGAGAACGAGACGTTCGACACGCCGCCGGAGATGAGGGCATGCGGCAGCTCGCGCTTGATGTCCTCGCACGCGCCGATAAAGTCCTGGGCGTAGTTGTTGTGCTCTTCGATGCCGGTCGCCACGGCGAAGATGTTCGGGTCAAAGATGATGTCTTCCGGCGGGAAGCCTACCTCTTCGGTCAGTATTTTGTACGCGCGGCGGCAAATCTCAATTTTACGCGCGCGAGTGTCGGCCTGGCCCACTTCGTCAAAAGCCATCACCACCACCGCAGCACCGTAGCGGCGGACCTGCTTCGCGTGATGAATAAAGGTATCAACGCCCTCTTTCATGGAGATGGAGTTGACGATGCCTTTACCCTGAATGCACTTCAGCCCTTTTTCGATGACCTCCCATTTGGAGGAGTCGATCATGATCGGCACGCGGGCGATGTCCGGCTCACCGGCAATCAGGTTGAGGAAACGCACCATCGCCGCCTCGGCGTCGAGCATCCCCTCATCCATGTTGATATCGATAATCTGCGCGCCGCTTTCCACCTGCTGGCGGGCAACGTCCAGCGCTTCGCTGTACTTCTCCTCTTTGATCAGTCGCTTGAACTTCGCGGAGCCGGTGACGTTTGTACGCTCACCCACGTTCACAAACAGGCTGTCTTCGCCGATGGTTAACGGCTCAAGGCCGGAGAGGCGACAGGCAACCGGCAGTTCGGGCAGCTTGCGCGGCGGCAGTCCGGCCACGGCGTTGCTCATGGCGGCGATGTGCTCCGGCGTGGTGCCGCAGCAGCCGCCGACGATGTTCAGAAATCCAGACTCGGCCCACTCGCGGATTTGTGCCGCCATGGTGTCGGCATCCAGATCGTATTCACCGAAGGCGTTCGGCAGACCGGCGTTCGGGTGCGCGGTAACGTAGCATTCCGCAATGCGCGACAGCTCCTGCACGTACTGGCGCAGCTCGTCCGGGCCCAGCGCGCAGTTCAGGCCGAAGGAGAGCGCGTCGGCGTGGCGCAGGGAGTTATAAAACGCTTCGGTGGTCTGGCCGGACAGGGTACGGCCGGAGGCATCGGTGATGGTGCCGGAAATCATGATCGGCAGGTCAACGCCCAGCGCCTCGAACTCCTCTTTCACCGCGTAAATCGCGGCCTTGGCGTTGAGGGTGTCGAATACCGTTTCAATCAGGATCAGATCGGAACCGCCTTCCACCAGCGCTCTGGTCGATTCACGGTAGGCAACAACCAGCTGGTCAAAGGTGATATTACGAAACGCCGGGTCGTTGACGTCCGGTGAAATCGACGCAGTGCGGTTGGTTGGGCCAAGCACCCCGGCAACGTAGCGCGGCTTGTCCGGCGTGCGGGCCGTCCACTCGTCGGCGCAGGCGCGCGCAAGCTTTGCGGCTTCAAAGTTGATCTCCGCCGACAGGGATTCCATCTGGTAATCCGCCATGGCGATGGTTGTCGAGTTAAAAGTGTTGGTTTCAACGATATCCGCACCCGCTTCGAAGTAGGCGTTGTGGATATCCTTGATCACGGACGGCTTGCTGAGCACCAGCAGGTCGTTGTTCCCTTTCAGGTCGCAGGGCCAGTCGGCGAAGCGTTCGCCGCGGAAATCGTCTTCGCTCAGGCGATAACCCTGGATCATGGTGCCCATGCCGCCGTCCAGCACCAGAATTCGTTCATTTAACTGCGCACGCAGTTGCTCTACTTTGCTGCTCACACTTGCTCCCGACAACGCTCAACAAGGCCAAAAGGCTGCGTTCCATACTGGCACAATCTCGCAGGGTGGAAAAGTCGCTCAGCGGTAACATGAGACATGTTCACTATCACTCCTCCGATCAGTCAGGATAACGGTTGCAAATTCACCAAATAAAACGAAAATGATTTCCACGATACAGAAAAAGGAGATCGTCATGGTCGCGACCGTTCCCGCTAAACGCGGCAGAAAACCTGCTGCCACCACCGCTGCCGCACAACAGGGTGGACAGGTTCAATCGCTCACGCGCGGTCTGAAGCTGCTGGAGTGGATAGCCGAGTCGCACAGCAGCGTGGCCCTGACGGAGCTGGCCCAGCAGGCTGGCCTGCCGAACTCCACGACGCACCGCCTGCTGACCACCATGCAGCAGCTGGGCTTTGTCCGCCAGGTAGGCGAGCTGGGGCACTGGGCGGTGGGCGCGCATGCGTTTATCGTGGGCAGCAGCTTCCTGCAGAGCCGTAACCTGCTGGCGATTGTGCACCCGATTCTGCGCAAATTGATGGAAGAGTCGGGCGAGACCGTGAATCTGGCCGTGCTCGACCAGAGCGACCATCAGGCGATTATCATCGACCAGGTGCAATGCACGCAGCTGATGCGCATGTCCGCGCCGATTGGCGGCAAGCTGCCGATGCATGCCTCAGGGGCGGGTAAAGCGTTCCTCTCGCAGCTGACCGAGGAGCAGGTGACGGGGCTGCTGCACCGTAAAGGACTGCATGCTTATACCCACGCCACGCTGGTTTCGCCGGTGCATCTGAAAGAAGACCTGGCCCTGACCCGCAAGCGCGGCTATTCGTTTGACGACGAGGAGCACGCCCTCGGCCTGCGCTGTATCGCAGCCTGCATTTTTGACGAGCACCGCGAGCCGTTTGCCGCCATCTCTATTTCCGGGCCGATTTCACGTATGACCGACGATCGGGTCACTGAGTTGGGTGCGCTGGTGATTAAGGCGGCGAAAGAGGTCACGCTGGCGTACGGTGGGATTCGTTAAGCATGCATTGCCGGGTGGCGGCTTCGCCTTACCCGGCCTACATGATGCCCTCTGAAAACCGGATGCAAAACCGCTGCTTGCGGCGGTAAGCGTACACATCTTCCACGTGCCCGTTTTTGATCCGCGTTTGCAGTCCCCGCCAGTAGCTGGCGCGGAACAGATCGGCATGCATCTCTTCGAATAGCGGCCCGATGCGCGGATCGGCGCAGAGCCAGTGGCGAAACTCTTCGGGAAACACATCGCCCGGCGAAACGCTGTACCACGGCTCGCTGGAAAGCTCATCTTCCAGGTAGCGGGGCGGTGGGATATCGCGGAAGTTCACCTCGGTCATGTAGCAAATTTCGTCGTAATCGTAGAACACTACCCGTCCGTGACGGGTGACGCCGAAGTTTTTGAACAGCATATCGCCCGGGAAGATATTGGCGGCGGCAAGCTGGCGAATCGCGTTGCCGTACTCTTCAATCGCATCTCTTAAAGCCTGACCGTCGGACTGCTCCAGCCAGATATTCAGCGGCACCATGCGTCGTTCAATGTAGAGATGGCTGATCGCGATTTTGTCGCCAAGATCGGTGATTTTGGCGGGCGCTTCCTGCAGTAAAAGTGCCATGAGTGCCGGATCGATCTGCTGCTTATCCAGCACAAAGTTTTCGAATTCCTGAGTATCCGCCATGCGCCCGACGCGGTCGTGCTCCTTAACCAGCTGGTAGCAGGCGCGGACGTGCGCGGCGGTCATCTCTTTCTGCGGCGCGAAACTGTCCTTAATCACCTTAAAGACCCGGTCGAAGCCCGGCAGCGTAAACACCAGCATCACCATGCCGCGAATGCCGGGCGCTTCGATGAACTGCTCATCGGCCGTGGTGACATAGCGCAGGTACTCCCGGTAGCTTTCCGTTTTAGCGTGCTTCTGGCAGCCAATGGCCATATACAGCTCGGCCGTGGTTTTGCCCGGCAGGATCTCGCGCAGCCACTCCACCAGCGCGGCGGGCAGCGGAGCGTACACCATAAAATAGGAACGGGCGAAGCCAAACACAATGCTGGCCTCGGCGCTGGTAGTCAGGCAGGTATCAACAAACAGTTCCCCGTCGTCGGTACGATGAATGGGCAGCAGAAACGGCACAATAGCCGTCGGCGTAACCAGTTTGCCCACCAGCCAGGCGGCTTTATTGCGGTAGAAAAGCTCGTTGGCCACCTGCAAATGGCTGTGGCTGAGCACCTCCGCGCCGAATGCTTCTTTGAGATGGGCGTGGATATACCCGATATCCCGGGCTTTATTCTCCCAGGGCAGACGCAGCGGCAAATCCGTCAGCACGCGGTGCAGGAGCTTTTCCCATCCGTGCTCGGGAAAGAAATCTTTCGCCAGCGGACGCGGAATGGTACGAAAGCGCCGCTCGGGCTGGGAGCTGAAGATAAATAACCGCTCAGGAGATAATGAGCGGTGGTCAAATAACCGGCAATAGACGGAGTTGAAAAAACTCTCAGCAATCTCGAAGCGCGGGTAGTCGGGTAACAGATGGGTGTAATGCTCTTTTACGCGCAGTAAAAATTCCGCGTCCGGACTTTTACCGTCGGTAATACAGCGCAGCTGCTCCACCACCAGACCCACGTGGTGGTCATAAAGATGGATACGCTGCTTCATGGCCTGCTGAACCGCATGCCAGTCTGCGTGTTCGAAGCGCTGCTGGGCGCCGGAGGTTACTTCCAGAAAACGACCATACTGGGCATCGAAGCCCTGCAAAATAGTTTGGGCAATCAGTAATTCCAGGCCACGCGACATATATTCCCCCTCACCACCAACCCTCTCCCCAGGGGGGAGAGGGGGAAAAGATTAGAACTGTGCTTCTTCCGTTGAACCCGTTAAGGCGGTGACGGAGGAGGTGCCGCCCTGAATAATCGTGGTCACATTATCAAAGTAGCCGGTGCCCACCTCCTGCTGGTGAGACACGAAGGTGTAACCGTCTTTGCCTGCCGCAAATTCCGGCTGCTGCACCTTCTCAACGTAGTGCTTCATGCCCTCACCCTGCGCATAGGCGTGCGCCAGGTCGAACATGTTGAACCACATGCTGTGGATGCCTGCCAGCGTAATGAACTGGTATTTGTAGCCCATGTCGGACAGCTGCTGCTGGAAGCTGGCGATGGTTTTGTCATCCAGCTTTTTCTGCCAGTTAAAGGACGGCGAGCAGTTGTAGGCCAGCAGTTTGCCCGGGTACTTCGCATGAATGGCGTCGGCAAAGCGTTTTGCCAGCGCCAGATCCGGCGTGGAGGTTTCACACCAGACCAGATCCGCGTACGGCGCGTACGCCAGACCGCGGCTGATCGCCTGCTCAATACCCGCATGGGTACGATAGAACCCTTCGCTGGTGCGCTCGCCGGTGATGAACTCGCTGTCGTACGGATCGCAGTCAGAGGTGATCAGGTCAGCCGCGTCCGCATCGGTACGGGCAATGACCAGCGTCGGCACGCCGAGCACGTCAGCAGCCAGACGCGCGGCAACCAGCTTCTGCACCGCTTCCTGTGTAGGAACCAGCACCTTACCGCCCATATGTCCGCACTTCTTCACTGACGCCAGCTGATCTTCGAAGTGAACGGCCGCTGCACCGGCCTCAATCATCGATTTCATCAGCTCGAAGGCGTTCAGCACGCCGCCGAAGCCCGCTTCCGCATCTGCAACGATCGGCAGGAAATAGTCAATAAAGCGCGGATCGTTAGGTTCGATGCCCGCCGCCCACTGGATCTGATCCGCACGACGGAAGGTGTTGTTGATCCGATCCACGACCGACGGCACGGAGTTAGCCGGATAGAGCGACTGATCCGGGTACATGCTGGAGGCCAGGTTGGCGTCCGCCGCGACCTGCCAGCCGGAGAGGTAGATAGCCTCAATACCGGCCTTCGCCTGCTGCAGCGCCTGACCGCCGGTCAGCGCGCCGAGGCTGTTGATGTAGCCCTTTTTAGAGCCACCGTGCAGCAGCTTCCACATTTTCGCCGCGCCATTTTGCGCCAGCGTACATTCCGGATTGACCGAGCCGCGTAATTTCACCACGTCTTCCGCGCTGTACGGGCGGCGGATGCCTTCCCAGCGAGGTTGTGTCCACTCTTTCTTTAATTCTTCGATTTGTTGGGTACGGGTTTTCATGTGCAGATGCTCCATATTGTTATGTGGTGAGTTACGCCAGGAAGCGGTAGCCCGGCAGGGTCAGGAAGTCGATTAAGTCATCTGATGTGGTGATTTGCTCCATCAGGCGGGCAGCGTCGTCAAAACGCCCGCTGCTGAAGCGGTGTTCGCCCAGTTCGTCCTGGATCACCCGCATCTCTTCGGCCAGCATCTGGCGGAACAGGGTCTTGGTCACCGGCTTGCCGTTGCTGAGCGTTTTTTGATGGTGGATCCACTGCCAGATTGAGGTACGTGAGATCTCCGCCGTCGCAGCATCTTCCATCAGGCCGTAGATCGGCACGCAGCCGTTGCCGGAGATCCACGCTTCGATGTACTGCACCGCGACGCGAATATTGGCACGCATGCCCTCTTCCGTCCGTTCGCCCGCGCACGGCGCCAGCAGCTGTTCTTCTGCGATTGGTGCATCATCTTCACGGGTGACAAACAGCTGGTTTTTGTTGTCGCCGAGCACGCGGTTAAAGACCTCCATCGCCGTATCGGCCAAACCCGGATGGGCGATCCACGTCCCGTCGTGGCCGTTACGTGCTTCAAGCTCTTTGTCGGCTTTCACCTTGATGAGCACCTGATTGTTGCGCTCTGCGTCTTTGCTCGGGATAAAGGCTGCCATGCCGCCCATCGCAAAGGCACCGCGCTTGTGGCAGGTTTTGATCAGCAGACGCGAATAGGCGCTCAGGAACGGTTTGTCCATGGTGACAACCTGACGATCGGGGAGCACGCGATCGGGATAATTTTTCAGGGTTTTGATGTAGCTGAAAATATAGTCCCAGCGTCCACAGTTCAGACCGACAATGTGGTCGCGCAGCGCATGCAGGATTTCATGCATCTGGAATACGGCGGGCAGCGTTTCAATCAGCAGGGTGGCTTTGATGGTGCCGCGCGGCAGGTTGAAACGATCTTCCGCATAGCTGAAGACCTCGCTCCACCAGGCTGCTTCCTGCCAGGCCTGCGTTTTAGGCAGGTAGAAATACGGGCCGCTGCCTTTCGCCAGCAGGGCTTTGTAGTTGTGGAAGAAATAGAGGGCAAAATCAAACAGGCTTCCTGGAATGGCTTCTCCACGCCAGGTGACATGTTTTTCGGGCAGGTGCAGGCCGCGCACGCGACAGATCAGCACCGCCGGGTTCGGTTTGAGCTGGTATATTTTGCCGGCTTCATTGGTATAGCTGATGGTGCCGTTTACGGCGTCGCGCAGGTTGATCTGCCCCTCGATGACCTTACGCCAGTCCGGTGCCAGCGAGTCTTCAAAATCGGCCATAAAGACTTTAACGTTGGCGTTCATGGCGTTGATCACCATTTTGCGTTCTACCGGACCGGTGATCTCAACGCGACGATCCTGTAAATCTTCAGGGATGCCGCGGATTTTCCACTCGCCACGACGAATGGAAGCAGTTTCCGAAATAAAACCAGGCAACTTGCCGTTATCAATTTCCTGCTGCTGATGAATACGTGCCGCCAGCAGCTTATTGCGCTGCGGCGTAAAGCGGGTCACCAGTTCAGTCAGAAATTCTACCGCTTCTGCCGTTAATACTTGCTGTTCTTGCTCGCCATACGGCTGGGTAAAGGCCAGTTCATCGACCGTCGTTGCCTGTTGAGTCATTACTCTGCTCCTCATCAAAGATCCAAAATCACGCTCCCGACGCGAACGAAAGATCGTTGGGTAGTTTTCGCTCAGCAGAATTAAGACTATCTCTATTTTTTCTAAAATCAAAAACAATTTCCATTTTAATTATTAATTATGATTAATTGATTGATTTCATTGAGATTAAAGTTGGATCGAACGGTGAGTGGCATTTCGGAAATAAAAAAGGCACCCGAAGGTGCCTGATTTGAATAGCTGAAACGCTTTAGGATCGTTTAGTGCAGACGATTACTCCAGCGTCGGGTTCATGTGACGCAGATCGTATGGTGTTATCTGGTAGACGTAATAGTTGAGCCAGTTAGTAAAAAGCAAATTCCCGTGGCTGCGCCAGGTCGCTCTCGGTTTGTTTTGCGGATCGTCTTTCGGGAAATAGTTGTACGGGACATCCGGGTTCAGACCCGCTTCGACATCACGGAAATACTCTGACGCAAGGGTGTGCGGATCGTATTCAGGATGTCCGGTCACAAAGGCAATGCGCTTATCTTTACTGGCAAACAGGTAAGCGTCCCCATCTTCCGTTTCGGCCAGGATCTCCAGATCGGTGTAATCACGAATCAGCTGGGCCGGGAAGTCAGCGTAGCGGGAATGCGGAGCCAGGAAAGAATCATCAAACCCGCGCGTCAGCAACGCATGGGGATGGAGAATATGGTGTTCGTATACGCCGGAGAGCTTTTCAGTGCGGGTTTGCTTGGGGATGCCATACAAAATATTCAGTGCGGCTTGTACCGCCCAACAGACAAACAGCGTGGACGTGACGTGATCTTTTGCCCATTCCAGCACCTGTTTGATCTGCGGCCAGTAAGCGACATCGTTAAATTCCACCAGGCCCAGCGGCGCGCCGGTCACAATCAGTCCGTCGAAGTTTTCACCCTGAATGTCATCAAAGTTGCAGTAGAAGTTGTTCAGGTGCTCAGAAGGCGTATTGCGTGACTCACGGGCGTCGATCCGAAGCAGCTGAATATCAACCTGCAGCGGGGAGTTCGACAGCAGACGCAGGAACTGGTTTTCTGTTTCGATCTTTTTGGGCATCAGATTGAGAATAAGCACCTTCAGCGGGCGAATTTCCTGACCTGTCGCACGTGAAGTCGTCATCACAAAGACATTTTCTTCACGCAAGAAATTGACGGCTGGTAGCTCGTCCTGCACCCGAATCGGCATAGCTTTATATCCTCACAGCATACGTATAAACGTTTAGACATCCAGACAGCTAACGATACCCAGAAATGATCGGAATGTCGAGTCTGCAAGGCGAAGGTGAGAAAGTTTCAGGGAGAGGGAGAGGAAGAAAAACAAAAGCAAAAAACCCCGCACCTTTCGGTACGGGGTTCTTCTAATTGATGCCTGGCAGTTCCCTACTCTCACATGGGGAGACCCCACACTACCATCGGCGCTACGGCGTTTCACTTCTGAG
>NZ_PUQF01000016.1:0-111636 GCF_003331015.1 Enterobacter sp. GER_MD16_1505_Eko_090
TCGTCCGAGGACGTTAAGAATCCATGTCACTTTGAGTGCCCACACAGATTGTCTGATAAATTGTTAAAGAGCAGTGCAACGCGGCTTTCGCTCACCGTTGCGAGGTCCCGTATATTACGTTTTCCTCATTCAGAGTCAAGTGATTATTTTCGCTTTTCTCTGTTGGCGTTCATCTCTGAACCCCGCTAACCCGGCGGCCTGTAAGCCGTTGTTCCGTGTCAGTGGAGGCGCATTATAGGGAGTTCTCAGACGTTGACAACCCCTCTTTAAAAAAAAACTTTCAACCGTCTCTTTTTTGCTCAAAACCGTGCTATAACGCCAGTTTTTCGAGCGTTTCAAAGCCATAACGGCGTAAAACGGGTAAAAGTTGTTCAGTTTCTTTTGTTAACGCCATACAAAACGCGATATTCGCATCAGTAGATTTCGCATCCGGGGCTTCATGCTCCAGCAACCATGCCGTACGACGGGCAATAGCCGCTCCGGAATCCACCAGGCGTGTCCCCTCCGGCAGCACCTCTAATAGCTCTTCCTGGAGTAGCGGGAAGTGGGTACAGCCCAACACAACGGTATCCGGGGGTTCAGGCATCCGCAGCCACGGACGAAGAATACGACGCAGCTCGTCGAGTGATACCGCCTTGCCATGCAGCTTCGCTTCCGCCATCTCTACCAGCTCAGCCGAACCGAGCATCGCAATCTGGCATTCGTTGGCGAAACGGTCGATCAGCTCGCGGGTATAAGGACGCTTTACCGTACCTCGCGTGGCCAGCAGGCCCACAATGCCGTTCGCCGTCAGACGCGCGGCAGGCTTTATTGCCGGGACGACGCCCACAACCGGGAACTGGAATTTTTCACGCAGGGCGGGAAGAGAAACGGTGCTCGCCGTATTACACGCGATAACGGCCAGCGCAAGGGGATAGCGCTGTTGTACCGCAGTGACGATTTCCACCACGCGCTCGACAATAAAATCTTCGCTCTTTTCCCCATACGGGAAAGCGACGTTATCGAAGGCGTAGATGTAATGGAGATCCGGCAGGAGATGCCGAATCTCATCATAGACCGAAAGCCCACCGACGCCGGAATCAAACACCAGCACGGTAGGGCGCGGATTAGAAGGTGTAGCTGCCAGACAAGGTGTATTCCCGTCCTGCAGTTTGGTAGCCATAAACTGTCTCGTAATCTTTATCGAACAGGTTGGCTATTTTACCACGAACTGTAAGGTGTGAGGTGACAGGATACGAAACTGCGACATCCCACAGGCTTACACCGCCCATTTTTACTTTCTCAGACGGGTAAGTACCAAAGTCAGTGTCGTAACGCGTACCGAGATAGTGATAAGTCAGACTCCAGTCGAAATCATAGATCTGCGTGTCGAGCTGATATTTCACCTGCTGCTTAGCACGACGATCCAGAAGTTCGTTGGTTGCGGCATTTCGGGCATCTACGTAGTCATAGCCAACAGTATGCGTCAACGGACCCGTATCAAACGATGCTGTCGCTTCCACACCTTTAATGCGCGCTTTACCGACGTTGTAATATTGCTGAAGGTTATTATCGAAGTCGATGAGATTATCAACGTCATTACGGTAGCCGGATACGCGCCAGCTCACGCCCGCCGTCAGGCCTTCAAACGCACCTTCCCACTGCTTGCTCTCTTCTGGATCAAGATGGTCATTGCCATAGAAACCGTAGAGTTGACCCAGATTCGGTGCCTTATAGGCCGTACCATAAGAAGCAACGAAACGGTACCCCTCCACGAACTCCCAGGCCGCACTGCTTTGCCAGGTGCCATGACGACCGAACTGAGAGTTGTCATCGCTGCGAACCGCCCCTTCCAGGGTGAAGTCACCAAACTGCTGCAGCCCGGTCAGGTAGACGCCGGTGTTACGCAGGTCGTAGCCGTTGGTCACGTAGTTTGTACCCGGCTCGGTGCTCTGCTTCTGCCAGTCAACGCCCGCGCCAATGTTCCCATGGCCAACATCAACGGAGTTGAGCCACTGGACGTTGTACTGTTTGATTTCATCCAGCGTGGCTGTCGAATCGTAGCGGCCTAAATTTGGGTCGTAGTTATAGTCCTTGCTGTGGCTATAGCTGGTGAGCAGTTGCGAATGAAAGATGTCATCGTTGAAGCGCAATCCTGCATCCCAGGTCTGGCTATAGAGCTGGCGGGTATCGACCAGTACGTCAGGGGTAAAGGAGCTGTAGTAGCCGTCGTAGGCCGTACGGTTGCTGTAGCCAAAGCCGCGCACAAAACCGCTCCACTGGTCTGAGAATGCGTGATCCAGTGCGCCGTAGAGCGTTTTATTCATAAAGCCGTCGCGATCGGTCTGGGCAAGGCCACCATTGTTGCCGTCCGCAACCACATCAAACCCTTTGGTATAGGTGTAATCACCCGCAAGCGTGACGCTCGTGCTGTCGCCCAGTGTTTGCTGAGTACTGCCGCCATAATTCTGGTAGCCGTGCGAGCCTACGCCAGCATTCAGCGTGGTACCGTCCTTCGCACGAGTAGTAATAATGTTTACGACACCACCAATCGCGTCTGAGCCGTATACCGCCGAACGCGGTCCACGAACATATTCGATTCGCTGTACCAGGGAGATTGGGAACTGGCTGAGATCGGACGACCCCGTGACGCCCGCCTGGTTAAGGCGGATCCCATCAACAAGGATCAGGACGTGGCTGGAGTTGGTGCCACGGATAAAGAGAGAGGAGAGTTGCCCCATCCCACCACTTTGCGCCGTATCCACGCCGGGCAGGCGACGCATAACGTCCAGCACCGAGGTTGACTGCCAGCGGTCAATATCGGCACGCGTCACAACCGAGGTTGCAGCCAGAATAGTTTTTTCAGGTTGTTCAAAACGATTTGCCGTCACCACCAACGAGTCTGCGCTATCCTGCGCCCAGCCCGAAAATGCCGTGACGGACAACGCCGTCAGCAGCGATACTTTTTTAATCATTGTTAAAGCATCCACAATATAAGAAGGATGCCGCAGGCCTCATCGATAGCACGCGATGATGAAACCAAATGCGACGTGATCCCGGCAGGTCTTCGGGCTAGGTGGCTATATAAGGATGAAGACTTCCCATTTTCACAGTGTCTACAACGCTCATCCCGCCAGTCTTTACCGCTGCGCGTCAGCTCCAGATTTACACTGGATTCCCTTTTCACTCTCAGGAGACCGGAAACAGAATGCTACAATTAGACACGTATGGATGTCCAGACAGCTATTGGCCATTAACTCTGGACATCCCCTGAACAATGCCTACAATCGCCGCGTAATTCTTTATCACTCAGGACGCATCATGACCCCAGAACACCTCCCGACAGAACAGTACGACGCGCAGCTGGCAGAGAAAGTCGTCCGCCTGCAAAGTATGATGACGCCTTTCAACGCGCCCGTTCCCGAGGTGTTCCGCTCTCCTGTCAGCCACTACCGCATGCGTGCAGAGTTCCGCATCTGGCACGACGGTGACGACCTGTACCACATCATTTTCGATCAGCAGACGAAATCCCGCATTCGCGTGGACAGCTTCCCGGCAGCGAGCGAGCTTATCAATCAGCTGATGACGCTGATCGTTGAAGGCGTGCGTAACAACCCGGTGCTGCGCCACAAGCTGTTCCAGATTGACTACCTGACCACGCAAAGCAATCAGGCCATTGTCTCACTGCTGTATCACAAAGCCCTGAACGACGAGTGGCGCGAGCAGGCCGAAGCCCTGCGTGATGCGCTGCGTGCGCAGAACATCAACGTTCACCTGATTGGCCGTGCGACAAAAACCAAAATCATGCTGGATCAGGACTACGTCGACGAGCGCCTGCCGGTGGCGGGTAAAGAGATGGTCTATCGTCAGGTGGAGAACAGTTTTACCCAGCCGAACGCCGCGATGAACGTGCAGATGCTGGAGTGGGCGCTGAAGGCGACGGAAGGGTCTAAGGGCGATCTGCTTGAACTCTACTGCGGTAACGGCAACTTCTCGCTGGCACTGGCGCGTAACTTCGAGCGCGTTCTGGCAACCGAAATCGCCAAACCGTCGGTGGCCGCCGCGCAGTACAACATTGCCGCCAACCATATCGACAACGTGCAGATCGTTCGTATGGCCGCAGAAGAGTTCACGCAGGCAATGAACGGCGTACGCCAGTTTAACCGTCTGGAAGGAATCGATCTGAAGAGCTACCAGTGTGAGACGATTTTTGTCGACCCGCCGCGCAGTGGCCTGGACAGCGAAACCGAGAAGATGGTGCAGGCGTACCCACGTATTTTGTACATCTCCTGTAACCCGGAGACGCTGTGCAAAAACCTGGAAACGTTAAGCCAGACGCACAAGATTGAACGTCTGGCGCTGTTCGATCAATTCCCGTATACGCACCATATGGAGTGCGGCGTTTTACTCACGGCGAAGTAATGAAGACCTTGTAGGGCAGGAAAGCGAAGCGCCACCTGCCAAAAAGCCGGATGGCGCTTCGCTTATCCGGCCTACAAAACCCTTCTCTACTCCGGTAACTGGCTCTTGCGGCTACGCATGCGCGAGCCAATCCAGAACACCAGCGCAACAGACAGTACCGCAGGGAAGAAGTTAGAGCCGATATCCGGATACTCCGCGCGCACCACCGTGCTGTACAGCAATACGCCCAGAATAAAGCAGGCGGCGGCCAGCCCCGGTAACCCCACCGGCATGGTGCGGTTCAGGTAGCGTTGATGCAGGCAGTACACCGTCAGCACCAGCGCAATCAGCGGGAAAATCGAAAACGGCACGATGGAGCTAAAAATAGCGGCGAACGTACCATTAATGGATAAGCCAGCGATCAATGCCAGCAACAGCGTCCCTTTATCCTGACCTGACTGTTTCATTACTCACCTTCACTCTTCGGTTTGATGTGCCAGTTTCTCTTGTTCACGGCGATACCAGTAGTACGCGCCTTTGGAGATCATCCTGAGCTGCAATACCAGTCGCTCTTCAAGCTGCTTGCGTTGTTCAATGCTGACATCCAGCGCTTCGGCACCTGCGCTGAAAACAATCGTCACCATCGCCTCGGCCTGTGCTTCGGTAAACGCACGCGGCATATGGTTTTCGAGTTCAAGATAGTCGGCAAGTTCCGCGATGAAGTGCTGAATTTCGCGCGCGACGGCGGCACGAAACGCCGCCGATGTGCCCGAACGCTCGCGCAGAAGCAGACGAAACGCGTTGGGGTTATTGCCGATAAATTCCATAAAGGTCGACACGGAGGTACGGATCACGCTGCCCCCTTTGGCGATACGCTGACGCGCCTGGCGCATCAGCTGGCGCAGCATCAAACCGCTCTCGTCGACCATGGTCAGGCCCAGTTCATCCACATCACGGAAGTGACGATAGAAGGACGTTGGCGCAATCCCGGCCTCGCGTGCAACCTCGCGCAGGCTCAAACTGGCAAAACTTCGCTCGGCACTCAGTTGACTGAATGCGGCTTCCACCAGCGAACGCCGGGTTTTCTCTTTTTGTTGTGCTCTTACGCCCATCACGATAGTTGAATCCTTCCAAAGGCCTGATGGCACTATACCAGAGAATAAAATTAATCTGTTTGCCTGGCTTTGTGAATGATTGTTTACGTGCGGTTTGTGCTCCACTGCCGGAAAAAAGCACAACGATAATTGGGTTACTCTGGCAATGATGTTATGATTCTGTTGCTTTTATGTATAAGAACAGGTAAGCCTTACCATGCCACATTCCTACGATTACGACGCAATAGTTATTGGTTCCGGCCCCGGCGGCGAAGGCGCTGCTATGGGTCTGGTGAAACAGGGAGCCAGAGTAGCGGTCATTGAGCGCTACCATAATGTCGGCGGCGGTTGCACCCACTGGGGCACCATCCCTTCGAAAGCCCTCCGCCACGCCGTTAGCCGCATTATCGAATTTAACCAGAATCCTCTTTACAGCGACCACTCCCGACTTCTTCGTTCCTCTTTTGCCGACATCCTGAATCACGCGGATACCGTCATTAACCAGCAGACGCGCATGCGTCAGGGGTTTTATGAGCGTAACCACTGTGAAATTTTGCAGGGCAACGCGCATTTTGTGGATGAACACACCCTGGCACTCGAATGCCACGACGGGTCGGTTGAAACCATCACCGCTGAAAAATTTGTGATTGCCTGCGGTTCACGCCCGTACCATCCGGCCGACGTGGACTTCTCGCACCCGCGCGTCTACGACAGCGACTCGATTCTGAGCCTGCACCATGAACCCCGCCACGTCATTATCTATGGCGCAGGGGTCATTGGTTGCGAATATGCGTCGATCTTCCGCGGAATGGACGTCAAAGTTGACCTGATCAATACTCGCGACCGCCTGCTGGCCTTCCTCGATCAGGAGATGTCGGACTCCCTCTCCTACCACTTCTGGAACAGCGGCGTGGTGATTCGCCACAACGAAGAGTACGAGAAGATCGAAGGCTGCGACGACGGGGTGATCATGCACCTCAAGTCAGGCAAGAAGCTGAAAGCGGACTGCCTCCTGTACGCCAACGGCCGTACCGGCAACACCGATTCCCTGCAGCTGGAAAATATCGGGCTTGAAACCGACAGCCGCGGTCAGCTGAAGGTCAACAGCATGTATCAGACCGCCCTGCCGCACGTTTACGCGGTCGGCGACGTGATTGGCTACCCAAGCCTGGCCTCCGCCGCTTACGACCAGGGACGCATTGCGGCTCAGGCGCTGGTGAAAGGCGAAGCGACGGCGCATCTGATCGAAGATATCCCGACGGGTATCTACACCATCCCGGAAATCAGCTCAGTCGGCAAAACCGAGCAGCAGCTGACGTCAATGAAGGTGCCTTACGAGGTGGGTCGTGCGCAGTTTAAACATCTGGCGCGGGCGCAAATCGTGGGGATGAGCGTGGGTACGCTGAAAATTCTTTTCCATCGCGAGACGAAAGAGATCCTTGGGATTCACTGCTTTGGTGAACGCGCCGCGGAAATCATTCATATCGGCCAGGCGATCATGGAGCAGAAAGGTGGTGGTAACACCATTGAGTACTTCGTCAACACCACCTTTAACTACCCGACCATGGCGGAAGCCTACCGGGTAGCGGCACTAAACGGCTTAAACCGCCTGTTTTAACGCGCTGTCAAAATGGCCATCCATCGCACCGCGGATGGCCTCTGCCAGCTGCTCATAGCGGCTGCGCAGCGGTGACCCAGGACGATAGACCAGGCCAATCGTACGGCGCGGCTCTGGCTTAATGCACGGCAAGTAGACCACGCCATCACGTTTACGCTCGTGCGGCACCGCCAGCGCAGGCAGCAGCGTAATACCACTTCCCGCCGCGACCATATTTCGCAGGGTTTCCAGGCTGGTTGCGCGGAAGTGGGTATCTTCATCAGCACCCGCTTCGAAACAGAAGCCCATCGCCTGGTCGCGCAGGCAGTGGCCATCTTCCAGCATCAGCAGCTTTTCACCCGCCAGATCGGCCATCGGCACGCGATCGCGGTTCGCCCACGGGTGATCTTCATAGATCGCCAGCATCATCGGCTCATCGAACAGCGGCACTTCAATAAAGGCTTCACTCTCTTTTACCAGTGCCAGAATGGCGCAGTCGAGCTTGCCGCTGTCCAGCTGCGCCAGCAGCTGATGCGTCTGCGCTTCATGCAGGTACATTTCGAGTTTCGGGAACGTCTGGTGCAGCATCGGAATGATGTGCGGTAACAGGTACGGGCCAACGGTTGGGATCAGGCCAATATGCAGCGGGCCGGACATCGCCTCCCCCTGCTGGCTTGCCATTTCCTTGAGCACTTTGACCTCGCGCAGCACGGTGCGCGCCTGATCCACCAGCAGAAGACCTGCCTGTGTGAACAGAACCTTACGACTGGTGCGCTCCAGCAGCATCACGCCCAGCTCGTCTTCAAGCTTGCGGATCTGGCCGCTCAGCGTGGGCTGGCTGACGTGGCAGGAATCTGCCGCGCGGCGAAAGTGACGATGCTCGGCTAACGCTACCAGGTATTCAAGATCACGAATATTCATTATTCATCCTCCGTCGCCACGATAGTTCATGGCGATAGATAGCATAGCAACGAACGATTATCCCTATCAAGCATTCTGTTGAATAATACACCACATAGACGAGGCGGCACGTGTTTGACCCTTGACGTCCCCGCACCGTCAGCGAGTTTCTCTCAAAACTCGAACAACTAAAGCCAACGTGAACTTTTGCGGACCCCGTGGTCCGCTTTTTTTTGCGTAAAAAAGCCCAACTCAGGGTTGGGCTGGGGTTTTGTAGATCGGGTAAGGCGAAGCCGCCACCCGACGTTTCAGGCATCAAATCAGGCGGTTTTTCGCCTCCGCAATGGCCTGCGCCACCTGCTTAGGCGACACGCCGCCTTTCGCCGCACGCTTGTCGAGGCAGGACTGCAGCGCCAGTATCGGATAGACGTCATCCCCGATAACCGCGCTGAATTTTTGCAGGTCGGCCAGCGCCAGATCTTCCAGCGGTTTACCCTGACGAATGGCTTCCACTACCGCTTCACCGACAATATGGTGCGCTTCACGGAACGGTACGCCCTTCGCCACCAGATAATCCGCCAGCTCGGTCGCGTTCGCATAGCCCTGCTGCGCCGCTTCCTGACAGCGCGGACGCTTCACCTGAATGCCGTCCAGCACCAGCGCGCCCATATGCAGACAGTCGAGCCAGGTGTCGAGCGCGTCGAACAGCCCCTCTTTGTCTTCCTGCATATCTTTGTTGTACGCCAGCGGCAGCCCTTTCAGGGTCATCATCATGCCGGTCAGCGCGCCCTGCACGCGGCCACATTTCCCGCGGATCAGCTCCAGCGCGTCCGGGTTTTTCTTCTGCGGCATCAGGGATGAGCCTGACGTCACGCGATCGGACAGCTCAACGAAGCCCGCTTCACCGGAGTTAAAGAAAATCAGATCTTCGGCAAAGCGCGACAGGTGCACCATGCCGATAGACGCATTGGAGAGCAGCTCCAGCACGTGGTCACGGTCAGAGACGCTGTCCAGGCTGTTACGGGTGGCGGAGGCAAAGCCCAGCCAGCCTGCCAGCTGTTCACGGTCGATTTCGTAAGCGGTACCCGCCAGCGCGCCGCTGCCCAGCGGGCTGACGTCCAGACGCTTCAGGGTATCCTGCAGACGGCTTTCGTCACGCGCCAGCATCTCAACGTAGGCCAGACACCAGTGCGCAAAGGTCACCGGCTGCGCGCGCTGCAGGTGGGTATAACCCGGCATCACCGCGTCCTGATTGTTCTGTGCGGTCTCCACCAGCGCGGTCTGCAACTGACGGTTAGCCGCCAGCAGCTCCGCGACGGTATCTTTACACCACAGCTTCAGGTCGGTGGCGACCTGGTCGTTACGGCTACGCCCGGTGTGGAGCTTTTTACCCAACTGGCCGACCTTGTCGATCAGTTTGCCTTCCACCCAGCTGTGAATATCTTCAGCATCGCTCTGCAGAATTTGCTGCGGATCCAGACGTACCTCTTCCAGCAGGTTGTTCAGCGCCTCTTCCAGCTGCTGCTGTTCGTCTGCGGTCAGTACGCCAACGGTCACCAGCGCTTTGGACCAGGCCACAGAGCCGACAATATCCTGTTCGGCCAGGCGGTAGTCGAAGCGCAAAGAGTCGTTGAACTGTTTGAACCGCTGATCCGCTGCCTGTGTAAAACGCCCACCCCAAAGTGCCATAACATCGTTCCTTTATTCGTTAGTTCCGCCGGGTGGCGCTACGCTTACCCGGCCTACGGTCATTCATTAAAAACTTACGCTAAAATACGCGTGCCAATCGGCGTGCCGTTAAACAGCGCCGGCAATTGCTCCGCGTGACGCCAGGAGGCGATATCAACCGGGCGGCCCAGCGTGCGCGCCGCATCCAGCGCGGCGTTCACTTTGACGATCATGCCGTCGGTGATGATGCCCTGCGCAATCAGCTGCTCGGCTTTTGCCGCAGTCATTTCCGCAATGCGCTGGCCTTTACCGTCCAGAATGCCGCTCACGTCGGAGAGCAGGATCAGGTCCGCGCCCAGCGTTGCCGCCAGCGCGGTTGCCGCCTGGTCAGCGTTAACGTTCATCAGCTCGCCCTCTTCGGTCACGCCGATAGAGCTCACCACCGGCAGGAAACCGCCTTCCAGCAACGTGTTAATCAGCTTAGGCGAACCCGGCTGCGCCAGTCCAACGTGACCGAGCGCTTCGTCGAGCTGGGTCACTTTTACGCTGTCGCCATCGCCCAGGTAGAGGCCAACGGAAGCAATGCGGTGTTTCTTCGCCCAGGACAGCAGGGTTTTGTTCGCCGTACCCGCCAGCGCACCGGTGATAATGTCAATCTGGTCCGCAGGCGTCACGCGCAGGCCGTTTTTCTTGATCACCGGCAGGTTGAGCCCTTTCATCAGCTCATCCACCACGCAGCCGCCGCCGTGCACAATCACCAGCGGACGTTGGTGTGATTCGCGATAGTTCACCAGCGCGGTAAACAGACGCTCCAGCGCTTCTTCGCTGTCCAGCAGTACACCACCGAGTTTGATAATTAATGGGTTCATCATCACACCTTAAATAAGAGCCTGCGTTTCCGGGAAACCGAAACGAATATTTGCACACTGCATTGCCTGAGCGGCAGCGCCTTTCAGTAAGTTATCTTCTGCGGCCACCACGATGAGATGCTCACCCTGCACGGCAAAGCCGATGTCACAGAACGGCAGGCCGACCACATTTTTCAGCGCCGGCACGCCTTTGTCGTACAGGCGCACCAGCGGTTTGTCCGCATACGCCTGCGTGAAGACCTCATTCACCTGCTCTTTGGTCACGCCAGGCTTCAGGCGGCAGGTAATGGTTTCGAGGATCCCACGCGGGAAGCTGCCCAGATGCGGCGTGAAAATCACGTCCGCGCCCAGATGGGTGGTGATTTCAGGATGATGACGGTGGTTAAACACGCCATACGGCTGAAGGCTCACTTCGCAGAAGCTGTTGGAGATCGCCGCCTTGCGTCCTGCACCGCTCACGCCGCTGGTGGCGTTGATCACCGGCCACTGGTTCAGATCCAGCAGGCCCGCGTCGATCAGCGGCTTCAGGGAAAGCTGCGCCGCCGTCGGGTAGCAGCCCGGAACGGCAATCAGATCCGCTTCTTTCAGTTTATCTGCGCTCCACTCCGCCAGGCCGTACACCGCTTTTTCAAGCAGATCCGGATGCTGATGGGTGAAACCGTAATATTTTTCGTAGAACGCGCCGTCGTTAACGCGGAACGCGCCGGAGAGGTCGAACACCACGCATCCGGCCGCCAGGAACTGCGGCGCCAGGTCGTGGCTGACCTCGTGCGCGGTGGCTAAAAACACCACGTCGACGCCGTCGGTAAACTCGCTGATGTCAGACATGGGCTGCAAAGGCAGATCGACCAGCCCCTTAAGCTGCGGATGCAAATCGGAAATTAACTTTCCTGCATCATTGCTTTGCGCTGACACGGTCAAAGCGGTTATGGTCATATGTGGATGGCGATTCACGTAGCTTACAAGCTCTGCGCCCGCATAACCGCTAGCGCCTACAATCAGCGTATTCAACATCGGGTTCCTTTATGCTCAACGTTAATGTATTTTTATTCACATTTATTGCATGAATATTGATACTATCACGACCTAAGGTGTGTCAACAATGAAAATGAACTTACCGCCATTTATCGAGATCTACCGCGCCCTGATTGCCACACCGTCCATCAGCGCAACCGAAGAAGCGCTGGATCAGAGCAATGAGTCTTTAATCAATCTGCTGGCGGGTTGGTTTAGCGATCTTGGGTTTAACGTTGAGGTTCAGCCCGTCCCCGGCACTCGCCACAAATTTAACCTGCTCGCCAGTACCGGAACCGGTGCGGGCGGCCTGCTGCTGGCCGGTCACACCGACACCGTGCCGTTTGACGATGGCCGCTGGACGCGCGATCCGTTCACCCTGACCGAGCACGACAACAAGCTCTACGGTCTGGGCACCGCAGACATGAAAGGCTTCTTCGCCTTTATCCTCGACGCGCTGCGTGACGTGGACGTGACGAAGCTGAAAAAACCGCTCTACATTCTGGCGACCGCTGATGAAGAAACCAGCATGGCGGGCGCGCGCTACTTCTCAGAAAACACGTCGATTCGTCCGGATTGCGCGATCATCGGCGAGCCGACGTCTCTGCAACCGATTCGCGCGCATAAAGGCCATATCTCTACCGCCGTGCGCGTGCTCGGCCAGTCTGGCCACTCCAGCGATCCGGCGCGCGGCGTCAACGCCATTGAGCTGATGCATGACGCCATCGGCCGCATCATGACCCTGCGCGACGATCTGAAAGAGCGTTACCACTATGAGGCGTTCACCGTGCCGTATCCAACGCTCAATCTCGGCAGCCTGCACGGCGGTGATGCCTCCAACCGTATCTGCGCCTGCTGCGAGCTGCACATGGACATCCGACCGCTGCCGGGCATGACCCTGAGCGATCTGGATGGTTTACTGAACGAAGCACTGGCCCCGGTGAGTGAGCGCTGGCCGGGCCGTCTGACGGTCTCGGAACTGCACCCGCCGATCCCGGGTTATGAATGCCCGCCGGACCATCAGCTGGTCGAAGTGGTGGAAAAGCTGCTCGGTGAAAAGACTGACGTGGTGAACTACTGCACCGAAGCGCCGTTTATTCAGACGCTGTGCCCGACGCTGGTTCTTGGCCCTGGCTCCATCAACCAGGCGCACCAGCCGGATGAATATCTTGAAACCCGCTTTATCAAGCCCACCCGCGAACTGATTACCCAGGTTGTACATCATTTCTGCTGGCATTAATGACCTTTCCCCTCTCGGAAGAGAGGGGAAAATCCCGCGATCTCCGTCACATTTCCATAAGCATCTCTTATCTGACGCAATGCGAATTAAATTTCGTAAATTGCCCACATTTATTCGTTTGCTGAACCGTTTTCGCAGCAATTGACGACGGGGGTTTTACGTGGCTTTATAAAGGGAGATGACAAAATAATGTCCAGAAGATTTTCGCCTGGGCATAAACAAAAATGATGGGGTGACTGGGTTTTTATGAACGAACAATATTCCGCGTTGCGTAGTAATGTCAGTATGCTCGGCAAAGTGCTTGGAGATACCATCAAAGATGCGTTGGGGGAGAACATCCTCGACCGCGTTGAAACCATCCGCAAGCTGTCTAAATCTTCCCGTGCCGGTAACGAGGCCAGTCGTCAGGAGCTGCTCACCACCTTGCAGAACCTCTCGAACGACGAGCTGCTGCCCGTTGCACGCGCATTCAGCCAGTTCCTGAACCTGGCAAATACCGCTGAGCAATACCACAGCATTTCGCCAAACGGCGAAGCGGCCAGCAACCCGGAAGTCATTGCCCGCACCCTTCGTAAACTGAAAGACCAGCCAGACCTCAACGAAGCCACCATCAAAAAAGCGGTGGAGTCACTTTCGCTGGAGCTGGTACTGACCGCTCACCCAACCGAGATCACCCGTCGCACCCTGATCCACAAAATGGTGGAAGTGAACAACTGCCTGAAGCAGCTGGATAACAAAGACATTGCCGACTATGAACGCAACCAGCTGATGCGCCGCCTGCGCCAGCTGATTGCTCAGTCCTGGCACACCGATGAAATTCGTAAGCATCGCCCAAGCCCGGTCGACGAAGCTAAATGGGGCTTTGCGGTGGTGGAAAACAGCCTGTGGGAAGGGGTACCGAACTACCTGCGCGAGCTGAACGAACAGCTGGAAGCGAACCTGGGCTACCGTCTGCCGGTCGACTTTGTGCCGGTCCGCTTTACCTCCTGGATGGGCGGCGACCGCGACGGCAACCCGAACGTCACCGCAGAAATCACCCGTCACGTCCTGCTGCTGAGCCGCTGGAAAGCGACCGATCTGTTCCTGAAAGATATTCAGGTGCTGATCTCCGAGCTGTCGATGGTGGAAGCGACGCCGGAACTGCGCGCGCTGGCCGGTGAAGAAGGTGCCAGCGAGCCGTACCGTTTCCTGATGAAAAAACTGCGCGGTCAGCTGATGGCCACTCAGACCTGGCTGGAAGCGCGCCTGAAAGGCCAGCGTCTGCCAAAACCAGAAGGCCTGCTCAGCCAGAACGAACAGCTTTGGGAGCCGCTGTACGCCTGTTATAAATCGCTCCAGGCCTGCGGGATGGGCATCATTGCCAACGGCGAACTGCTCGACACCCTGCGTCGCGTGAAGTGTTTCGGCGTGCCGCTGGTACGTATCGACGTTCGTCAGGAAAGTACCCGTCATACCGAAGCGCTGGGCGAGCTGACCCGCTACCTCGGCATCGGCGACTATGAAAGCTGGTCCGAAGCCGACAAGCAGGCGTTCCTGATCCGCGAGCTGAACTCCAAGCGCCCTCTGCTGCCGCGCAACTGGGAGCCAAGCAACGATACCCGCGAAGTGCTCAACACCTGTAAAGCGATCGTGGACGCACCGAAAGGATCGGTCGCCGCCTATGTGATCTCCATGGCGAAAACCCCATCCGACGTGCTGGGCGTTCACCTCCTGCTGAAAGAAGCGGGCATCGACTACGCCCTGCCTGTCGCCCCGCTGTTTGAGACCCTCGACGACCTGAACAACGCCAACGACGTGATGAGCCAGCTACTGAACATCGACTGGTATCGCGGCTTTATTCAGGGCAAACAGATGGTGATGATCGGCTATTCCGACTCCGCAAAAGATGCGGGCGTGATGGCGGCATCCTGGGCGCAGTATCAGGCGCAGGATGCACTGATCAAAACCTGCGAAAAAGCCGGTATCGAGCTGACCCTGTTCCACGGACGCGGTGGCTCAATTGGCCGTGGCGGCGCGCCTGCTCACGCAGCACTGCTGTCACAGCCGCCGGGAAGCCTGAAAGGCGGCCTGCGCGTGACCGAGCAGGGCGAGATGATCCGCTTCAAGTACGGCCTGCCGGAAGTGACCATCAGCAGCCTGTCGCTTTATACCAGCGCGATCCTGGAAGCCAACCTGCTGCCACCGCCGGAGCCAAAAGAATCCTGGTGCCGCATCATGGACGAGCTGTCAGGCATCTCCTGCGATCTGTATCGCGGCTATGTGCGTGAAAACAAAGATTTCGTCCCTTACTTCCGTTCAGCCACGCCTGAGCAGGAGCTGGGTAAACTGCCGCTGGGCTCGCGTCCTGCCAAGCGTCGTCCGACCGGCGGCGTTGAATCCCTGCGTGCAATCCCGTGGATCTTTGCCTGGACGCAGAACCGCTTAATGCTGCCCGCCTGGCTGGGTGCCGGTGCCGCACTGCAAAAAGTGGTGGAAGACGGTAAACAGAGCGAGCTGGAAACCATGTGCCGCGACTGGCCGTTCTTCTCTACCCGTCTGGGAATGCTGGAGATGGTCTTCTCGAAAGCCGACCTGTGGCTGGCGGAATACTACGATCAGCGCCTGGTGAAGCCCGAGCTGTGGGCGCTGGGCAAAGAGCTGCGCGAACTGCTGGAAGGCGACATCAAAGTGGTGCTGGACATCGCTAACGACTCACACCTGATGGCGGACCTGCCGTGGATTGCCGAGTCTATCCAGCTGCGTAACATCTACACCGACCCGCTGAACGTCCTGCAGGCAGAGCTGCTGCACCGTTCGCGTCTGGCAGAAGAAGAAGGGAAAGAGCCGGATCCACGCGTTGAACAGGCGCTGATGGTGACGATTGCGGGCGTTGCGGCGGGTATGCGTAACACCGGCTAATGCTTTACGCCCGGCGGCGCTGCGCTTGCACGGGCCTACGATAAGTAGGCCGGGTAAGCGTTAGCGCCACCCGGCAATACCCTGGTATCCACACCATGCTCCACGACATTACCCAGATCCTGACTAACCTGATCAACGGCACAACGCCGCTGCGTCAGGTTCATTTTGCAAACTCCGCGACCTCCGCCCCCGAACTTGCCTTGCAGGTCGATTTTCCACGTCTGGAGATCGCGATCGAAGGTTCGATGAAAGACCAGGCTGGCTGCGTTTTACAGCAGGGTGATGTTTTATACGTCCCGGCTGGCGGCTGGAATAATCCGCAATGGCAAGCACCCGCAACAACGCTGAGCATCCTGTTTGGCAAACAGCAGCTTGGGTTTAGCCTTTTGCACTGGAATGGTATAGACGTTCGAAACCTGACAAAGCAACACGTTGCCCGCCGCGGTCCCCGTATTGGATCGCTACTCTTACAGACGCTTCATGAAATGCAGATGCAACCGCATGAGCAACAAACCGCGCGGCTGATTATTGCCAGCCTGCTTAGCCACTGCGTCGACCTGCTGGGTAGTCAGATCCAAACCGCCTCCCGCAGCCAGGCTTTGTTTGAAGCGATTCGGGTCTATATTGACGAACACTACGCCACTCCCCTTACCCGGGAATCCGTCGCGCAGGCGTTTTATATCTCCCCAAACTACCTGTCGCATCTGTTCCAGAAAACGGGCGCAGTGGGTTTCAATGAGTACCTGACGCACACCCGACTGGAACACGCGCGCCAGTTGCTGAAAGGGTATGATTTGAAAGTGAAAGAGGTGGCGCATGCCTGCGGATTTGTTGACAGCAACTATTTCTGTCGGTTGTTTCGTAAGAACACCGAACGTTCGCCGTCAGAATACCGTCGCCAGTATCACAGCCAGCTCACCGGGAAGGCGATTAGTCCAGAATGACCTGAGTATGCTGCGGAGCGGCTAACATTTTACGCACCGCCCCCATCACCTTTTGTGGGTCGCGTAAAAAGGCGCTAATACCGCACTTCACGTAGCGCGCATGCTCGAAACGTTCACTGCCCGCCAGTTCGATATCGGTAATGAGCAATACGACATCGGCACGCCGGATGTCGTCTTCCGTAAGCTCGCTCTCAACGCCCAACGCTCCCTGCGTCTCAATGTTAACGCTCCACTTCTCCTGCTGGCAGAGCTTTTCCAGCCGTTCGGCAGCCATATAGGTATGTGCAACGCCACTGACGCACGCGGTCACCGCCACCAGATGACGTCCCGTTATCACTGTCATGTTCAGCCTCCCACGGTAACATTGAAACCTTCGCGCTCTGCCAGTTGACGCATCGCTGACACCTCATCTTCTGTCGGAGGGATCGCTTGCCGCATTCCCCACTCCTGTCCCAGCAGACGGTATTTTGGCTCCCCATACTGATGGAAGGGCAATAAATGCAGTTGCCGTATTCCTGAAGGTAGCAGGAAAGCCAGCACGCGCGCCATGTTCGTTTCGTTAAGCGTATAGCCAGGAATAAGCGGCACACGAGGAATCACGTTTATCCCGTCAGCCACCAGCTGGCGGAAATTATCCAGCACTCTGGGAAGATTCATTGCCACAATCGATTGGGCCAGATCCGCGTCCATAATCTTCAGATCAAACAACACTTCATCACACTGGCGAGCCAGCGGCATGAGTCGGGACAAAGGGGCATCGCCTGCCGTTTCAATGGCCGTATGCACGCCGAAACGGCGTAATCGCTGTAGAAATTGTGTCGCGAAAGGCGCCTGCAGCAACACTTCGCCACCCGAGAGCGTCACCCCGCCTCCCGAGGAACGAAAGAAGACATCGTCTTTCATGACCTCGTTTACCAGCTCCTCCAGCGTAACATCCCGCCCGATAGGCTCAAATGCGCCGGAGGGGCACTCATCGACGTCCCATAAACAGGGGGTGCAGTGAAGACATTTACTTTCTCTACGCACCGTCTCGATTTTCGGTGAAATCGACTCCGGATTCGCACACCACGGACAACGGTGAGGACAACCTTTAAAAAAGACCACCGTACGGATGCCGCGACCGTCATTCAATGAGTAGCGCTGGATATTGAAAATACGCGCCACCTCGGCGCGCGTTTCAACCACGTCACAGCTGATGCGCTGTGCGGCGGATAATGTCATCCTGGATCTCCTTCGATAACTCAACAAAGAAGGCGCTGTAGCCGGCAACGCGCACCACCAGTCCGGCAAAATCCTGCGGACGCTGTTGCGCTTCACGCAATGTTTCCGCGTTCACCACGTTGAACTGGATATGCTGCAACTTAAGCTGGGTGAAAGCGCGAAGGAAATCCGCCAGCTTTTGCAGCCCGGCATCGCCTTCCAGCGTCGCAGGGGTGAATTTAACGTTTAACAGCGTACCGTTAGATAACAGATAGTTATCCAGCTTGCTTACCGATTTAAGTACCGCCGTTGGGCCCTGCATATCTTGCCCAAGCATCGGCGAGAGCCCACCGTCAGCCAGTTGCTCTCCGGCAAAGCGGCCATCCGGTGTCGCTCCCACCACCGCCCCCAGCGGCACGTGTGCCGATACGGTATAAGAGCCTGGCGTGAACTGTCCGCCGCGTGGGTTCCGGTATTTTTCGACCTCTTTACAGTAATGGCGCAGCAGTTCAGCGCTGATATTGTCGACATCATCGATATCATTGCCGTATTTTTCGAAGCGGTTGATCAACCTTGCACGCACCTTTTCGCCCTCTGGGGTAGCAAAGTTCGCTTTCAACACGGCTAAGAGCTCATCAAAACTTAAGCGCTGCTGTTCAAAGACCAGCCCTTTCAGGGCGTGCAGTGAATCACTCAGGTTGGCTATCCCGATCCCCTGAACGCCAGAAAAGTTATACCGCGCCCCGCCGTCGGTAATATCTTTCCCTGATTCAAGACAATCGCTGATAAATGAAGAGAGTAACGGTACCGGTGCCCAGTCTCGATGGCCGATATCGCAGATGTTGCTCCCCTCAACCATCAGCGCAATGTAGTGATTAATTTTGGCGCGAATATGGTCCAGCAAGCCTTCATAACTCAGCGCAGCATTACCTTCGTTCTCCTGCATCGCGATTTCCATTACTTTCAGCAGGTTAAACATCGCGATATCATGCAGACCGTAGGTTTTACCCGGAATTGACAGTTCTACACAGCCAACCACCGCGTAGTCGCGCGCATCTTCCAGCGACACCCCCCGATTCAGGAAAGCGGGCACCACCACTTCGTCATTGAAAATCTGCGGGATACCGGTGCCCAGGCGGATCGTCTCCGCCGTTTTAAGCAGAAAAGGACTGTCGATAAGTTCGTTAACCCGCACGCCAAGGTTCGGTTGAGGAAGCTGAACGCTCTGGTAAGCATCCAGGCACAGGAAGGAAAGCACATTCACTGCGCTACGGCCGCTCTCCGTTAAACCGCCCAACAACGCGGTATAACCCGTCGGGAAACCAGCAAAATAACGTGCGCTACTCGTCGAACGTAAAAGCACCACGTCATTGCACTTCACCCACAGCGATTCCAGTAGCTCTTTCAGAAATGCGGGATCGTCCCCCTGCGAAAGCGAAGCCTGATAAAAGGGCAGCATATACTGGTCGAAGCGCCCGATAGAAAGCGAGCTGGCGTTAGATTCGTATTGCAAAATGACGTTCATATACCAGAACAGCTGACACGCCTGCCAGAACGTTTGCGGCTTATGCTGCGCGTTGTGACGCGAGATTTCGGCAATCTTTCGTAGCTCTTCACGCCGTGAAGCGTCATCACAGCCGATCGCAAGCGTTTCAGCCAGCGCAGCATAGCGCAGAATATGACGCTGGGACGCTTCAAGCAGAATCAGCGCGGCGGCATAGAACGTGTTCTGCGCATCGCGGGCACAATATTCTCGCATGTGCTCCACCAGCGCACCCAGCCCGTTATTCAGCAGGCGCGGATAATCAATAATGATATGCCCCTGTCCTTTGTCCGTCTGGTTGACGCTGAAAATTTGCGTCCCTACAGCGGCTTTCACCTCATCCGTCATCTGGCTGTTGATGAAATCTTTCATCGACCGTTTTTCCCAGTAGGGATACAGCACGTCGCGGTAGGTCTGCTTATCCGCTTCGCCGATCTCGAAGCGGTCCTGCGGACGTGTGGAAAACTGGTCCAGCTCCTTAAGCAGCCAGTACGGATCCATCTCAGGGGACATAATGCCCGCGCGCGGTTTAACGGTCCGGTTTCCGGCAATCAGTTCCTCATCACGAATCGCGATGTTCACATGGTCAAGAATGTACGCCGTGGCTTTTGCTCGCCTGATGATAACCGGCTCGCCCTCCGTCTGCTGATGGCTGGCGGTATAGAGCAAAGCACGCTCAAGCGAGATTTCACGTGGACTGGCAAAAAGTGCGTCTTTCAAACGCTGGGTACGATTCGTCATGAGGGAACTCCTGTAAAGGAAAACGAGCCCGCCCCGAAGGGCGGGAGAGCGTCAGGCGGTTTGCGCCAGGTGGGCATCAATTTTGTTCATGATGGCGTCGGCGCGTTTTACCGCGTCGCTGATATTGACGCGTACAATGGTTTTCCCGGCAAAGCGCTCTTCGAATTTAATGCCGATATCTTTGGTCAGGATCACCATATCTGCGGCGGCAACGTCTTCTGCCGTCAGTTCGTTCTCGAGGCCAATCGACCCTTGCGTTTCAACCTTCACTTCCCAACCTTTAGCTTTGGCGGCACTTTCCAGCGCTTCGGCCGCCATGTAGGTATGGGCAACGCCTGACGGACATGCTGTTACTGCGATAATTCGGGCCATGTTCTTTTCCTCACTCAGTTAATTTCGAAATCCAGATCCAGGTCGTCCTCTTTTTCCTCGACCTGTTTTGTATTCTTGCGGGCAAAACTCTTGAGCACGTTAACGCTAATGGCCGTCACCACAGCCCCCACGGCAACCGCCATGATGTAGCCTAGCTTGCCCTCCACCACAGGGAGAACGATGAGCCCGCCCCAACCGGCATAGCATTGTGCGCCCATCACGGCGGCCGTCACTGCGCCACATGCGGATCCCAGCATGATGGAGGGAATGACACGCAGAGGATCGGCAGCGGCGAACGGAATGGCCCCTTCGGTGACCCCCACGCAGCCCATCACTAATGCAGCCTTACCCGCTTCACGCTCTTCACCGGTAAAATTCTTGCGATTAATCAGCGTTGCCAGCCCTAATCCCAGCGGTGGAATGCAAATAGCCACGGCGGCAATCGCAACGACGGTATAGACACCCTGCGCAACGCAAATCAGCATGAAGGCATACGCCACTTTGTTAACCGGGCCGCCCATATCGAACGCCAGCATGAGACCGAGAATGATGGCGAGTACCACGATGCTGCCCTGCTGCATACCTTGCAGCCATTGGGTGAGGCCGGTGGTCAGCGCGCCTACAGGCTCGCCCAGCCCCCACATCATGATGCCTGCTGTGATAAACGTGCCGATAATCGGGATGATGAAAATTGGCATAACGGAACGCAGCACTTTCGGGACCGGCAGTTTTTTCAGGTACCAAACGACAATCCCACCGAAAATCCCGGCGATAATCGCGCCAAAGAACCCGGCACCGAAGCTGTTGCCCACCCAGGCGGCAATTGCACAGGGAGCCAGCGCGGCACGTTCTGCAATGGAGTAGCCGATATAGGCGGCGAGGAATGGCACCATCAGCGTTAACCCCGCCACGCCGATATCAAAGAGCTTTTTCAGGTTGGGATCGGTTGCGGCATCGGGCACCGCGCCTTTGCCATACAACATGACCGAAACCGCCAGCAGAATGCCGCCCGAGACCACAAACGGGATCATGTGCGACACCCCGGTCATCAGATGCTGCCGCGTGTTCTTGAGAATATGCACCAACTCTTTCATATGTCGCTCCTGGCCTAAAACCATAAAGATGTTGTGGCAAACAATAGGCAATCAGGAAGACGGCGGACAGGAGACAAAAAGGCCATTTACTGGATTTTTGTAATGTCGAAATAAAAATGCGATCCGCCTCGACATTTCTGATAGACGTTACGCATAAGACAAAGGACCACAACCTGTGAGTCAAATCTCACTTTTTACGTGACATTACATTTGTCCAGCTTTTGGCAGATTTGTCACATGGCGCACGTCATCAACACACTCGTATGCTGTTGCCCAATGAATGAGGATTGATTTCAGGAGTGTGTATGGCTCTCGTAGTGGAATTTACCTGTGAATTACCCAACGGTGTTCACGCGCGTCCGGCAAGTCATGTGGAAACGCTGTGCAATACGTTTATCTCGCAAATCGAATGGCACAACCTGCGCACAGACCGTAAAGGGAATGCCAAGAGCGCACTGGCAGTCATTGGCACCGATACGCTGGCAGGCGACGCCTGTCGTCTGGTGATCCAAGGTGAAGATGAGCAGAACGCCCATCAGCAACTGGAACAATGGCTCCGGGAAGAGTTTCCACACTGTGATGCGCCTCTCGCAGAAGCCATCAATATTGAGCGCGATCCGCTGCCAGAATCTCTCGCGCGCCTTAATCCAACGCTTTTCCGCGCCCTGCCCGTCTGCAGCGGTAGCGCCCAGGGCGTGTTGACCTTGCTGACCTCGCTGGATCTCAACGCACTGACAGATTTACCCGAAGCGAAAGACGAAGAAGATGAGCAGTTAGCGCTGGATAATGGTCTCACCCTGCTGGTGAAAAACATTGAGCTGCGCGCGCTGGACAACGACAGCACCGCCGGCGCCATTCTTGAAGCCCATCGTTCGCTGGCTACGGATACCTCGCTGCGCCAGCACCTCCTGTCAGGGGTCAACCGGGGCTTAAGCTGCGCACAGGCCATCATCGCCACGGCGAATCATTTCTGCGATACGTTCTCTCGTTCCAGCAGCACGTATTTGCAGGAGCGTGTGCTGGACGTACGCGACGTCTGCTATCAGCTTTTACAGCATATCTACGGTGAAGCGCGTTTCCCGTCTCCGGGGCAGCTGACGCAGCCGAGCGTCTGCCTTGCTGACGACCTCACGCCCGGCCAGTTCCTGGAACTGGATAAAACCTTGCTAAAAGGGCTGCTGTTAAAAAGCGGTGGAACAACCTCGCATACCGTTATTCTTGCACGTTCCTTTAATATTCCGACGCTGGTGGGCGTCGACAGTGAAAGCCTGCTGCAGTGGCGCAATCAATCCGTATTTATCGATGGCAATGCTGGTGCCGTCGTGGTCGATGCCAGCGATGCGGTGGCGCGCTACTACCGACAGGAAGCACGGGTACAACAGGCACTACGCGAGCAGCAGGGCATCTGGCTGGACCGGGAAGCCAGAACCGCCGACGGCCTGCGGGTTGAGATTGCCGCGAACATTGCCCATGCGGTGGAAGCGCAGGCAGCCTTTGGGAACGGCGCCGAAGGCGTTGGCCTGTTTCGCACCGAAATGCTTTATATGGACCGCAGCAGCGCGCCCGGTGAAAACGAGCTCTACAACATTTTCTGTCAGGCACTGGAAAGTGCAAACGGGCGCAGCATCATCGTGCGGACCATGGATATCGGCGGCGATAAGCCGGTGGAGTACCTGAAGATCCCGGCCGAAAATAACCCATTCCTCGGCTACCGCGCCGTACGTATTTACGAAGAGTATGCAGTGCTTTTCACCACCCAGCTTCGGGCGATCCTGCGCGCCTCTGCTCACGGTAGTCTGAAGATCATGATCCCGATGATCTCTTCCATGGAAGAGATCCTGTGGGTGAAAGAGAAACTTGCCGAAGCGAAACAACAGCTCCGCGCTGAGCATATTCCGTTTGATGAGAAAATCCCGCTTGGCATCATGCTGGAAGTCCCTTCGGTGATGTTTATCATCGACCAGTGTTGCGAAGAGATTGATTTCTTTAGCATCGGTAGCAATGACCTGACGCAGTATCTGCTGGCTGTTGATCGCGATAACGCCAAAGTCACACGCCATTACAACAGCCTGAACCCGGCCTTCCTGCGGGCGCTGGATTACGCGGTACAAGCCGTCCATCGCCAGGGGAAATGGATTGGCCTGTGCGGCGAACTGGGTGCAAAAGGCTCGGTGTTGCCATTGCTGGTGGGTCTGGGTTTGGACGAGCTGAGCATGGGGTCGCCCGCTATTCCGGCAACCAAAGCGCGTATGGCTCAGCTTGATAGCCGCGCCTGCCGCCAGTTG
Organism: Enterobacter sp. GER_MD16_1505_Eko_090; assembly: GCF_003331015.1. Lineage (NCBI taxonomy): Bacteria > Pseudomonadati > Pseudomonadota > Gammaproteobacteria > Enterobacterales > Enterobacteriaceae > Enterobacter > Enterobacter sp. GER_MD16_1505_Eko_090. The sequence continues at coordinate 23,840 of NZ_PUQF01000016.1, forward strand.
CTGAATCAGGCCATGGCGTGTCGCACCTCACTTGAAGTTGAGCACCTGCTGGCGCAGTTCCGCATGAATCAGCAGGACACACCTCTGGTTACACCTCGCTGTATTTCACTGGACAATGACTGGAACAGCAAAGAAGAGGTCATGAAAGGAATGACCGATAACCTGCTGCTCGCAGGACGATGCCGATACCCCCGTAAACTGGAGGCCGATCTGTGGGCGCGCGAAGCGGTCTTCTCCACCGGGCTCGGCTTTAGCTTTGCTATTCCGCACAGCAAATCAGAGCACATTGAGCAATCCACCATCAGCGTTGCACGCCTGAAAGCCCCCGTCATGTGGGGAGATGAAGAAGCACAATTCATCATCATGCTAACGCTGAACAAACACGCCGCGGGCGATCAGCATATGCGTATTTTCTCCCGCCTGGCACGCCGCATCATGCATGAGGATTTTCGCAATGCGCTGGTTAACGCCAGCTCAGGGGAGGCGATTGCTTCCCTGCTACAACACGAATTAGAACTGTAAAACGAGGAAGAGTGATGGAACTGTACCTGGATACCGCCAACGTGGCGGAAGTTGAACGCCTGGCGCGCATTTTTCCCATCGCGGGCGTCACCACCAACCCGAGCATCATTGCCGCCAGCCGTGAATCCATCTGGGACGTGCTGCCGCGCCTGCAACAAGCCATCGGGCCGGAAGGCACGCTGTTTGCTCAAACCATGAGCCGCGATGCCGAAGGCATGGTGGCGGAAGCCAAACGTCTGAGTAACGCTATTCCGGGCATTGTGGTGAAAATCCCGGTGACGGCTCAGGGACTTATCGCAATTAAGGCCTTGAAAAAAGAGGGGATAACCACGCTGGGCACCGCCGTTTACAGCGCGGCGCAGGGCTTGCTCGCCGCACTCGCAGGGGCGAAATATGTTGCGCCGTACGTCAACCGCGTCGACGCGCAGGGCGGTGACGGCATTCGCATGGTTCAGGAACTGCAGTCCCTGCTGGAGCTGCACGCGCCGGACAGTAAAGTGCTGGCCGCCAGCTTCAAAACGCCGCGTCAGGCGCTCGACTGCCTGTTGGCAGGATGTGAAGCAATCACGCTTCCCTTAGACGTAGCGCAACACATGCTCGGTACGCCGGCGGTAGAGTCAGCCATAGAGAAGTTCGAGCAGGACTGGAAAAACGCGTTTGGTAACCTCAACCTCTAAGGGAGAACTGTTATGGACCGTATCATTCAATCGCCGGGGAAATATATCCAGGGCGCGGATGTGCTGACCCGTCTAGGTGACTATCTGAAACCCCTGGCAAACCGCTGGCTGGTCGTCGGCGATAAGTTTGTGCTGGGTTTTGCCGAAGAGACCCTGCTTCAGAGTTTTAAAAAAGCCGAACTGCATGCCGAAATCGCGCCGTTTGGCGGCGAATGTTCGCAAAATGAAATCGATCGCCTGAAAAAGCTGGCCGACAGCGCCGACTGCCTGGCGGTGCTGGGTATTGGTGGCGGTAAAACGCTGGATACCGCGAAAGCGCTGGCTCACTTTATGGACGTGCCGGTCGCCATTGCGCCGACTATCGCGTCCACCGACGCGCCGTGCAGCGCCCTTTCCGTTATTTACACCGACAGCGGCGAGTTCGATCGCTACCTGATGCTGCCGCACAACCCGAACATGGTCATTGTGGATACGAAAGTGGTAGCAGGTGCGCCTGCACGTCTGCTGGCCGCCGGGATTGGCGACGCGCTGGCGACCTGGTTTGAAGCACGCGCCTGCTCGCGCAGCGGCGCGACCACTATGGCCGGGGGTAAATGCACACAGGCGGCATTAGCGCTCGCCGAGCTGTGCTACAACACGCTGGTTGAAGAGGGTGAAAAAGCGATGCTGGCGGCGGAACAGCATGTGGTGACGCCTGCGCTGGAACGCATCATCGAAGCCAACACCTATCTCAGCGGCGTCGGCTTTGAAAGTGGCGGGCTGGCGGCTGCACACGCTATTCATAACGGCATGACGGCGGTGCCGGACGCGCATCACTTCTATCATGGGGAGAAAGTGGCGTTTGGTACGCTGACGCAGCTGGTGCTGGAAAACGCGCCGGTAGAAGAAATTGAGACCGTCGCGGCGCTTTGCCACAGCGTAGGGCTGCCGATCACGCTGGCACAGCTGAACATCAAAGAGGATATTCCGGCCAAAATGCGTCTGATTGCCGAAGCCTCTTGTGCGGAAGGAGAAACGATCCACAACATGCCGGGGGGCGTCACGCCGGATCAGGTGTATGCGGCGCTGCTGGTGGCAGACCAGTATGGACAGCGATTCCTGCAGGAGTGGGAGTAATAAAAAAGCCGGGTGGCGCTGCGCTTACCCGGCCTACATGGCACTTTAATTTGTAGGCCGGGTAAGGCGTAGCCGCTACCCGGCACACTGGCTACTTCACGTCAAACCGATCCAGATCCATGACCTTCGCCCAGGCGGCAACGAAGTCGCGGACGAACTTCTCATGCGCATCATCGCTGGCGTAAACCTCTGCCAGCGCGCGCAGGACGGCGTTAGAGCCGAAGACCAGATCGGCGCGGGTGGCGGTATATTTCACTTCACCGCTGGTGCGATCGCTTCCGGCAAACAGCTCATTGGACTCATCGGTCGCCTTCCACTGCGTGTTCATATCCAGCAGGTTCACGAAGAAATCAGTGCTCAGCACGCCCTCACGGTTGGTGAACACGCCGTTCTTGCTGCCATCAAAGTTGGCACCCAGTACGCGCAGGCCGCCGATCAGCACCGTCAGTTCTGGCGCAGTCAGCGTCAGCTGTTGGGCTTTATCAATCAGCAGAGACTCCGTGGTGGACACATCCACCTGCGCACGGTAGTTGCGGAAACCATCGGCAATCGGTTCGAGCAGGTTAAACATCTCGATATCCGTCTGATCCTGACGCGCATCAACGCGGCCCGGCGTGAACGGTACGGTGACATACACACCTGCCGCTTTTGCGGCCTGCTCAACGCCTACCACACCCGCCAGCACGATGATATCGGCCAGAGAGGCTTTGTTGGTGGTGCGCTGGATAGCTTCCAGGGCTGGCAGCGCGCGAACCGCCGCAGCGTTCACGTCCCAGTCACGCTGAGGCGCCAGCGCCAGACGCGCGCCGTTGGCACCGCCACGCTTATCGCCACCGCGGAAGGTCGAGGCTGACGCCCAGGCAACAGAAACCAGTTCGCTCACGGAGAGACCAGAGGCAGCGATTTCCGCCTTCAGGCTTTCAATGTCTTCTTTCGTCGGATTGAACACCGCCTGCGGCAGCGGGTCCTGCCAAATCAGATCTTCTTTCGGCACTTCCGGGCCAAGGTAACGCGATTTTGGCCCCATATCGCGGTGGGTCAGCTTGAACCAGGCACGCGCGAAGGCTTCGTTGAAAGCCTGCGGGTCGTTCAGGAAGCGGCGGGAAATCTTCTCGAATTCCGGGTCGAAGCGCAGCGTCAGGTCGGTGACCAGCATGGTAGGCTTGCGTGTTTTCGACGGGTCGAACGGATCGGGCATGATTTCCGGCGCATCCACGGCTTCAAACTGAATCGCCCCTGCCGGGCTGCGGGTCTGTACCCATTCGTATTTGAACAGGTTCTCGAAGAAGTAGTTGCTCCACTGGGTCGGGGTTTGTGACCAGATGACTTCCAGACCGGAGGTAATGGCATCAGCGCCAACCCCCGTGCCGTGCGTGCTGGCCCAGCCCAGGCCCTGTGCTTCAATCGGTGAGGCTTCGGGGTCGGTACCCACGTGGGTGGCTTCACCCGCGCCGTGAGTCTTGCCGAGGGTGTGGCCGCCTGCAATCAGCGCGACGGTCTCTTCATCGTTCATGCCCATGTTGCCGAAGGTCGCACGAATCGCTGCCGCCGCTGACAGCGGCTCACCGCTGGCGTTCGGCCCTTCCGGGTTCACGTAGATCAGGCCCATTTCGGTGGCTGCCAGAGGACGCTTAGCCAGCGCTTCCGGGTCACGGTGGGTCAGCCAGGCTTTTTCATCACCCCAGTTCACGTCCAGATCCGGTTCCCAGACGTCTTCACGCCCGGCACCAAAACCAAAGGTACGGAAGCCGGAGTTCTCCAGCGCCACGTTACCCGCGAGGATAAACAGGTCGGCCCAGGAGATTTTTTGTCCGTATTTTTTCTTGATAGGCCACAGCAGACGGCGCGCTTTATCCAGGCTTACGTTATCCGGCCAGGAGTTCAGTGGCGCAAAGCGCTGTTGACCGCGTCCTGCCCCACCGCGCCCGTCCACGGAGCGATAGGTACCCGCACCGTGCCACGCCATACGGATAAACAGGCCCGCATAGCTGCCCCAGTCGGCAGGCCACCACGGTTGAGAGTCGGTTAAAAGTGCTTTGAGGTCGCCTTTAAGGGCAGAGTAATCAAGCTTGCTGAATTCTTTGCGGTAGTCGAAGTCTTCACCCAGCGGGTTCGAACGATTGGAATGTTGGTTAAGAAGATCGATGCGGAGTTGTTTTGGCCACCAGTCGCGGCTGCCTGTACCTGCGCCCGCGCTGTGATCGACGCCGCCCTGATGGAACGGGCATTTGCCGACTGATGCCGCTTTATTGGTCTCGTCTGACGTGCTCATCGCTATGCTCCCTTTTACAGTGTTACCGTTACGATATACACCACTAGCAATAAGTTATAGTTGAATTAATCCACAGATTCGATAGCTGATACCTTTTAACTTTTTACCCTGTTAAAAAGCCCTCTATTTAAGAGGGCTTTCGGTGTTTTACGCGGGGCGAACGCCCAGAGTATGGCAGATGGCATAGCTCATCTCCGCGCGGTTTAGCGTGTAGAAGTGGAAGTCTTTCACCCCTTCACGGCTTAAGATTTTCACCATGTCCATCGCGATATTGGCCCCCACCAGCTTGCGGGTTTCCGGGTCATCATCCAGACCTTCGTACATTTTGGACATCCACAGCGGAATGCGCACGTTGGTCATATCGGCGAATTTCTTCGCCTGTTTGAAGTTAGAGACCGGCAGAATGCCCGGGATAATTTCAACGTCGATGCCCGCGGAGACGCAGCGGTCACGGAAGCGCAGGTAGCTTTCGACATCAAAGAAGAACTGGGTAATGGCGCGGTTGGCACCGGCCTCCACTTTACGCTTGAGGTTAAGCAGATCCGCCTGGGCGCTTTTCGCTTCCGGGTGAACCTCAGGGTAAGCAGCCACGGAGATATCGAAATCTGCCACCTCTTTCAGCAGCCCAACCAGGTCGGCCGCATACATCTCTGGCTTGCCGCTGCCGGGCGGGAGGTCGCCGCGCAGCGCGACAATATGACGGATGCCGTTATTCCAGTAATCCTGGGCGATGGCACGCAGCTCGTCGCGAGTAGCGTCGATACAGGTGAGGTGCGGCGCCGCTTCCAGACCGGTACGATCTTTGATGCCTTTAATGATGCTGTGCGTACGGTCACGCTCGCCAGAGTTCGCACCGTAGGTCACGGAGACAAACTTTGGTTTCAGGCTGCTGAGACGATCGATAGAGCTCCACAGGGTTTGCTCCATTTCACTGGTGCGCGGCGGGAAAAATTCAAAAGAGACGTTAATCTGGCCGTTTACTTCGGCCAGGCTCTGGTTCAGTGCTTCCCGCTGGTTGGCGTGAAAAAAGCTCATACCCTACCCCTATCAATCGCGTGTCATTGTCTGTTGTGTTGTGAACTTCTATACGTTTAGACGTCCAGATGTAAAAATGACGGAAAAGCGGAGGGACGTCAATAGAAATAATCAACAATAACGGTGAGGTTTGCTCAGGGAAGATGAGGGAAATTCATGATGGGGGTGAGCGCGGTCCGATGCCCTCACCCTAACCCTCTCCCACAGGGAGAGGGAAATTGAGTTTTTACAGCAGCTTAGCCAGACGGTTAATGTCGGACTGGATCGCCCCGGCGGTGACGTCGCGCCCGGCGCCCGGGCCGCGGATCACCAGCGGGTTATCGCGGTACCAGCGGCTTTCGATGGCGAAGACGTTATCGCACGGCAATAGCGCCGCCAGCGGATGTTCAGGACGCACCGCCTCGACACCGACGCGCGCTTTTCCGTTGGCCTCGAAACGTGCCACGTAGCGCAGCACCAGACCCATCTCGTTCGCCGCTTCCAGACGCTGCACCATCTGCTCGTTAAGCTCTTCACCATTTTCAAAGAAATGATCCACAGAACCCTCTTCACAGCCGGCAGGCACCAGCGACTCGACGCGGACGGAATCCGGCTCGATGTCATAACCGGCTTCGCGCGCCAGGATCACCAGCTTACGCATCACGTCTTTACCGGAGAGGTCAACGCGCGGATCGGGTTCCGTTAAGCCCTGCTGCCACGCCTGATCCACCAGGTCAGTGAACGGCACGGTGCCGTCAAACTGCAGGAACAGCCAGGAGAGCGTACCGGAGAAGATACCGCTCAGCGCCAGAATGCTGTCACCGCTTTCAATCAGGTCGCGCACGGTGTGGTTTACCGGCAGGCCCGCGCCCACGGTGGCGTTATACAGCCAGTGACGGCCGGTTTTTTCAAACGCGTCGTGGATCTGGCGGTATTTATCGGTGCTGCTTGCCCCCGCCAGTTTGTTGGCGCTGATGACGTGGAAACCGTGGCTGGCGAAATCAAGATACTGATCGGCAAGCTGTTCGCTGGCGGTAACGTCCAGCACCACCAGATCGTCATACGGGTGCGCACGCATCCACAGGAACAGCGACTCTTCATCCTGCTCGACGGCTTCATCATTAAAGAAGGCAAGCGCGCGGCTGGCATCCAGCCCTTCGTAGTTCAGCAGGCTGCGGCGGCTGTCCACCACGCCTGCGAGAATGAATTCGAACCCCGTACGCGCCGAGAGCGTGACCTGCTCGCGGGCAAACAGCTCCAGCCAGCGGGAACCGATATTGCCTTTACCAAACAGCACCAGGCCGATGCGTTTTTCCGCGCGGAACAGAGAGGTATGCAGACCCTGAATCAGGCTTTCGGTTGGCCCTTTGCGCAGAACGGCAACCAGGCTGATGCCCTCTTCCGACTGCCAGGTGAACTCCACCGGCTGGCCTTTCAGCTGCTGCCAGAAGCGGTGGCAGTGCAGCGGGTTACGGGTGACGCCCGCGCCCACCATCGCCACCAGCGCCAGCCCCTGACGCAGGCGAAGCTCGCCCGGCAGGCCCGCTTCATCCAGAATTTTCAGCGCGCTGTCCGCCACTTCTGCGGTATAGCAGAACTGCAGCAGCTGGCGGTCATTATGCACACCCACGGCCAGCGGACGCACCTGGGCGCGTTTCAGGATCGTGTCGATCTCTTTATGTGCCAGCCTGAAGTCCTGGCCCGCAGGAACCTGGAACTCAATCAGGCAGATGTCGTCGTGGCTGGTAACAATACGCGCCCCGGTACCGGAGGCCAGCACGCGCTCAATGCGCGTGGAGCCTTGATCCGGGGTGTAGCTGCAGCGCAGCTGCAGGTCAATATCGCTACCGGAAACCGGCTGCAGCGTACGGGCGTGCAGCACCGGTGCCGCCAGACGCGCCAGCTCGCTGGCTTCATCCAGGCGCAGCAGCGGCAGCAGGCAGGCATCTTTTACTTTGCGCGGGTCCGCGCTATAAACACCGGCCACGTCGCTCCAGATGGTGACGCGGGACACGCCCGCCAGAGCACCGATTTGCGTCGCCGAGTAGTCGGAGCCGTTACGGCCCAGCAGCACGGTTTCACCCGCGTTGCTGCGGCTGATAAAGCCGGTAACCACAATGCGTTTGCCCGGGTGCTGCACCAGCAGCTGCTGCAGCAGCGGGTAGGATAACCCTTCATCCACCTGCGGCTGCGCGGCGCGTTCGGCACGCAGGAAATCACGCGCGTCGAGCCAGGCGGCGTCCACGCCCAGGTGTTGCAGAACCGCAGCCATCAGGCGCGCGGACCATACTTCACCGTGGCCCACCACTTCGGCATACACCGCATCGGTAATGCCGCTGTCCAGCAGGGCGGCCAGACGCTCAAGATCGTGCGTGAAGGCGCTGATCAGCCCGTCCGCCACGTCCGCAGGCAGCAGGCCGGCAATCAATTCGCTCTGATAGCGACGTAATGACTGTTGCACCTGATGCGCAGAAAGGCGATCGGTCTGGCTCAGTTTCAGCCAGCTAATCAACTGGTTGGTGGTGCTGCCCGCCGCCGAGACAACCATCATGTCACCCGGCTGTGAATATTCCGTCATGATCCCTGCGACGCGCAGGTAACATTTCACATCAGCAAGACTACTACCACCAAACTTGTGCAGCTGACGACCCTTCGCCCCTGCCTGCGCTATCACACTCATGATTACCCCTTGGCTGCGACCCGGAAGCCATTTTCCAGATCGGCAATTAAATCTTCAGAATCTTCGATACCGGTTGAGATCCGCAGCAGCGTCTCAGAAATCCCGGCGGCGGCACGTGCTTCGGGTGCCATACCTGCGTGCGTCATGGTCGCGGCGTGGGAGATCAAGCTTTCAACCCCACCTAAGGATTCCGCCAGCGTAAACAATGACAGCCCGCTCAGGAAGCGACGCAGCGTTTGCTCGTCACCGTCCAGTTCAAAACTTAACATCGCGCCAAACCCTTTCTGCTGGCGCGCGGCAATCTCGTGCCCCTGGTTTTCCGGCAGCGACGGGTGGTACAGCTTCTTCACCAGCGGCTGGGTTTTCAGGAAGTCGACAATCGCCTGAGCATTACGCTGCGCCACGTCCATGCGCGGCGACAACGTACGGATGCCGCGCAACAGCAGGTAGCTGTCGAAGGCGCCTGCGGTGACGCCAATATTATTGGCCCACCATGCCAGTTCGGTGACAATGTCAGGATCTTTGGCAATCACCACGCCTGCCACCACGTCAGAATGGCCGTTCAGATATTTAGTGCATGAATGCAACACCAGATCGGCACCCAGTGCGAGTGGGTTCTGAAGGGCCGGACTGAGGAACGTATTATCCACTACACTTATCGCTCCCGCATCCCTTGCGAGCTGACAAATTTTCGCAATATCGACAACGCGCAACAATGGATTGCTTGGACTTTCCACCAGAACCAGCTTCGGTTTCTCTGCCAGCGCCTGTTTCAGCGCCTGTTCGTCGTTTTGATCGACAAACAGCACGCGATAGCAGCCGCGTTTCGCGAGGCTATCAAACAGGCGATAGCTGCCGCCGTAGCAATCGTGCGGCGCAACCAGCAGATCGCCGGGCTTGAGGAACACCGTGGTCACCAGGTGAATGGCGGACATCCCGGTATTGGTTAATACGGCCCCTGCGCCCCCTTCCAGCTCGGCCAGCGCGCGCTGGGTCACGTCACGCGTAGGGTTGCCACGACGCGAATAGTCATGCGCGCGGGGTTCATTAAATCCGGTGAAATTATAGGTACTGGAAAGATGAATGGGCGGGACAACGCAGCCGTACTGCTCGTCATCATTTAATCCGCTACGCACTGCGATAGTGGCCTGTTTACGCGTCATGGTGAGGGCTTCCTGGCGAATGAGGTGAAAAGTCAGGCACCAGAGTAAACATTGAAAGTATGGACGTCAATACATCTGGACATCTAAACTTCTTTGCGTATAGATTGAGCAATGCGCAAATAGCCGTTAAAATTATATGCTTTAGTGCACGCTGCAGCGGCAATATCCGTGCCACGGTATCGTCTCTACGGTAAACTAGGCAAGATTGCGGTTCAAAACGGGTGGTTACTGGTTTTGCACCTTTAGATAAATGACTGAGAGGATTAAAGGTATCTCATGGCTGAATGGAGCGGCGAATATATCAGCCCATACGCTGAGCACGGTAAGAAGAGTGAGCAAGTAAAGAAAATTACGGTTTCCATTCCTCTGAAGGTGTTGAAGATCCTCACCGATGAACGTACGCGTCGTCAGGTGAACAACCTGCGCCACGCAACCAACAGCGAACTGCTGTGCGAAGCGTTTCTGCATGCGTTTACCGGTCAACCGTTGCCGAACGATGACGATCTGCGCAAAGAGCGTAGTGACGAAATCCCGGAAGAGGCGAAGGTGATCATGCGTGAACTGGGTATTGACCCGGAGACGTGGGAATACTGAGAAGCGGATACAAAAAAGGCACCTTGCGGTGCCTTTTTTTCGGGAAACTTATTTAGCGCCCGGGATGCTGAAACGCTTGTTGAAGCGGTCAACACGGCCACCGGTTGCAACATCACGCTGCTTACCAGTGTAGAACGGGTGGCATTTGCCGCACACGTCCAGGTTCAGATCGTGACCCACGGTAGAGCGGATCTGGATAGAGTTACCGCAAGAACAGTTTGCAGTAATCATTTCGTATTTCGGGTGAATATCTTTTTTCATGGGAGAACCTCAGTTAAGGCCGCGTCGCTCTTCCAGCCCTAACGCCAGACACCACGCGATGTTGATTGTAAGTTCTTTGGCGTAAAGTACACCAAAGGCGGCGAATCATACAGAATTTGACCAACGTATGCAAACTGATCCGCACGCCGCTTTTACTAATGTGTATACTAACGCGCCACTTTTCAAGTCAGGAAGATTCGATGCCCGTCGCTCACGTTGCCCTGCCCGTTCCGCTTCCCCGCACCTTTGACTATCTGCTGCCCGACAGCATGAGCGCCAAAGCGGGCTGTCGCGTGACCGTGCCGTTTGGCAAACAGCAGCGCGTGGGGATCGTCGTCTCCGTCAGCGATAAGAGCGAACTGCCGCTTAATGAACTGAAATCGGTCGTTGAGGTGCTGGACAGCGAGCCCGTCTACTCCACCAGCACCTGGCGACTGCTGCTGTGGGCGGCGGATTATTATCATCACCCCATCGGCGACGTCCTGTTCCACGCCCTGCCAATTATGCTGCGTCAGGGCAAGAGCGCCAGCCATGCGCCGATGTGGTACTGGTTTGCCACAGAGGAAGGCCAGGCCGTCGACATCAACAGCCTGAAGCGCTCGCAGAAACAGCAGCAGGCGCTGGCGGCGCTGCGTCAGGGGAAAATCTGGCGGCATCAGGTCGACGAGCTTGAGGTCAGCGAAACGGCGCTACAGGCATTAAGAAAAAAAGGGCTGAGCGACCTGGCAAGCGAGGCGCCTGCCCTTAACGACTGGCGGGAGAGTTTCTCCGTTTCAGGGGATCGCCTGCGTCTGAATACCGAGCAGGCCACCGCGGTAGGCGCAATTCATAGCGCCTCCGATCGTTTCTCTGCCTGGCTGCTGGCGGGGGTCACCGGTTCCGGCAAGACCGAAGTTTACCTGAGCGTGCTGGAAAACGTGCTCGCGCAGGGGAAACAGGCGCTGGTGATGGTGCCGGAAATTGGCCTGACGCCGCAAACCATCGCCCGATTCCGCGAGCGCTTTAACGCGCCGGTTGAGGTGCTGCACTCCGGCCTGAACGACAGCGAGCGGCTCAGCGCCTGGCTGAAAGCGAAAAACGGCGAAGCAGCGATTGTGATCGGCACCCGCTCGTCGCTGTTCACGCCGTTTAAAAATCTTGGCGTTATCGTGATCGACGAAGAGCACGACAGCTCCTATAAACAGCAGGAAGGCTGGCGCTATCACGCCCGCGATCTGGCCGTCTACCGCGCACACAGCGAGCAAATTCCCATTGTTCTGGGATCCGCCACGCCTGCGCTCGAAACGCTGCACAACGTGCGCCAGCGTAAATACCACATGCTGCGCCTGACGCGTCGCGCGGGGAATGCCCGTCCGGCCATTCAGCACGTGCTGGATTTGAAAGGTCAGCAGGTTCAGGCAGGGCTAGCGCCCGCGCTTATCACCCGCATGCGCCAGCATTTGCAGGCGGGAAATCAGGTCATTCTGTTCCTCAACCGTCGCGGATTTGCACCTGCCCTGCTGTGCCACGACTGCGGCTGGATTGCCGAATGCCCGCGCTGCGATCACTACTACACCTTCCATCAGGCCCAGCGTCATTTGCGCTGCCACCACTGCGACAGCCAGCGTCCTGTGCCGCGCCAGTGCCCGTCGTGTGGCTCAACGCATATTGTGCCGGTCGGTCTGGGGACGGAACAGCTGGAGCAGGCGCTTGGGCCCTTTTTCCCGGACGTGCCGATTTCGCGTATCGACCGGGACACCACCAGCCGCAAAGGCGCACTCGAACAGCAGCTGGCGGAAGTGCATCGCGGTGGCGCGCGCATCCTGATTGGCACCCAGATGCTGGCCAAAGGCCACCACTTCCCGGACGTGACGCTGGTCGCCCTGCTGGACGTGGACGGCGCGCTGTTCTCGGCAGATTTCCGCTCCGCCGAGCGCTTCGCCCAGCTTTACACCCAGGTTGCCGGACGTGCAGGACGCGCCGGTAAACAGGGCGAAGTGGTGCTGCAAACGCACCACCCGGAGCACCCGCTGCTGCAAACCCTGCTGCACAAAGGCTATGACGCCTTTGCCGAGCAGGCGCTGGCCGAACGCCAGACCATGCAGCTACCGCCGTGGACCAGCCACGTCATCATCCGCGCGGAAGATCATAACAATCAGCAGGCGCCACTTTTCCTGCAGCAGCTGAGAAACCTCCCGCAGGCCAGCCCGCTGGTGGATAGTCAGCTGTGGATTTTGGGCCCGGTGCCTGCCCTCGCGCCAAAACGCGGCGGCCGTTTCCGCTGGCAGATCTTGCTCCAGCACCCCTCGCGCATTCGTCTTCAGCATATCGTCAGCGGCGCGCTGGTGCTGATTAACACCCTGCCCGAAGCGCGAAAAGTGAAGTGGGTCCTGGACGTCGACCCTATCGAAGGCTGAAGCTGGATCGAAAAATTTAACGCTCCTCACACTTTTTATGAAAATTCTGTAACCGATTCCATTAACTATCTGTAAAAATGGTGATGTCAGAAGTTCGGTGTTCAGGCGAGGAGAAGACGTTGAAGTCCAGGAAAGAGGTTGCGGCTGCGACCATGAAAGACGTTGCCCAGAAAGCACAGGTCTCTACGGCAACAGTATCCCGCGCATTAATGAACCCGGATAAAGTCTCCCAGGCGACCCGTAACCGGGTGGAGCAGGCTGCGCTTGAAGTGGGCTATTTTCCGCAGGCAATGGGACGTAACGTCAAACGCAACGAGTCGCGCACCATCCTGGTGATTGTGCCGGACATCTGTGACCCTTTCTTTAGCGAGATTATCCGCGGCATAGAAGTCACTGCGGCGGAACAGGGGTACCTGGTGCTGATTGGCGACTGCGCCCATCAGAACCAACAGGAAAAAACCTTCATCGACCTCATTATCACCAAGCAGATCGACGGCATGCTGCTGCTTGGCTCTCGCCTGCCGTTTGATGCCAGCATCGAAGAGCAGCGTAATTTACCGCCGATGGTCATGGCCAACGAGTTTGCGCCAGAGCTGGAGCTGCCGACGGTCCATATCGATAACCTTACCGCCGCGTTCAACGCCGTAAACTATCTCCAGGAGCTGGGGCATAAGCGTATTGGCTGCATCGCCGGACCGGAAGAGATGCCGCTGTGTCACTACCGCCTGCAGGGATACGTTCAGGCGCTGCGACGTACCGGCGTGACCGTCGATCCGCACTACATTGCGCGCGGTGATTTTACCTTCGCAGCCGGTGGACAGGCGCTGGAGAAACTTCTGGACCTGCCTGAGCCGCCAACCGCCGTATTTTGCCACAGCGACGTGATGGCGCTGGGCGCATTATCGTATGCCAAACGCCGCGGCCTTCGCATACCGAAAGATTTATCCATCATCGGTTTTGATAATATTTCGCTTTCGGAATTTTGCGATCCGCCGCTCTCAACGGTCGCTCAGCCGCGCTACCAAATCGGCCGCGAAGCGATGCTGCTTCTGCTGGATCAGCTTCACGGTCAAACAGTTAGCAGCGGTTCACGGTTGCTGGACTGCGAACTGATCGTCCGCGGCACGACCCAGGCATTGACTTAAAGTAAACGTCTTTCGGATACCCTTATCTGGTCAAAGCCCCGCCGCTTAAGTAACATGGCGGACTGACGAACGAATAAATACAGCGAAACGATAGTGGCACAACGAGATTATGTACGTCGCGGCCAGCCGGCACCTTCGCGACGCAAAAAGAGTAGCTCAAGAAAAAAGCAACGTAACCTGCCTGCTGTCTCGCCAGCAATGGTCGCTATTGCTGCGGCTGTAGTCGTCGCCTTTATTGGTGGCCTGTACTTTATCACGCACCATAAAAAAGAAGAGTCCGAGGCGCTTCAGGCCAGTAAAGTCGCCGGAAATGGCCTCCCTCCGAAGCCTGAAGAGCGCTGGCGCTATATCAAAGAGCTGGAAAGCCGTCAGCCTGGGGTACGTGCGCCAACGGAACCTTCTGCGGGTGGTGAAGTGCAGAATGCGAATCAGCTGACGGATGAACAGCGTCAGCTGCTGGCACAAATGCAGGCCGATATGCGCCAGCAGCCTACGCAGTTGAACGAAGTGCCGTGGAATGAGCAGACGCCGGAACAGCGTCAGCAAACGCTGCAGCGTCGCCAGGCACAACAGCAGATTCAGCAGCAACAGCAGTGGGCGCAAACTCAGCCGGTACAGCAGCCTAAGGCACAGCCGCGGGTCACGGAACAGCCGTATCAGCAGCCGACGCGTACGGTGCAGTCTCAGCCTGTCCAGCAGCAGCCTAAAACGCAGCCGCAGAAGCAGGCGGCTCAGCCGTATCAGGATCTGCTCCAGACGCCAGCGCATACCACCGCCCAGCAGCCGAAAACGCAGCAGGCCGCGCCGGTAACGAAAGAGACCGAAGCGCCGAAGCAGACGGCGGAGAAAAAAGACGAACGTCGCTGGATGGTACAGTGCGGTTCGTTCAAAGGTGCGGAGCAGGCGGAAACGGTGCGCGCGCAGCTGGCCTTTGAAGGGTTTGATTCGCGTATTACCACCAATAACGGCTGGAATCGCGTGGTGATTGGTCCGGTCAAAGGCAAAGAAAATGCCGATGGCACCCTTTCTCGTTTGAAAATCGCCGGTCACACAAACTGCATTCGACTCGCCTCCGGGGGTTGAAACCCCCAAAATCCCCCCCATCTATCATTTAATTCAGCCCTGGGCACAGGCTCAGGGCTTCTGTTTCCCGATTCTGTAACCAGGGGGTCTGCTCGTGACAACAATAGTAAGTGTACGCCGTAACGGCCATGTGGTAATCGCCGGTGATGGCCAGGCCACGCTGGGTAATACCGTCATGAAAGGCAACGTGAAGAAAGTGCGTCGTCTCTACAACGACAAAGTGATCGCCGGCTTTGCAGGCGGCACGGCGGATGCCTTCACGCTGTTTGAACTGTTTGAACGTAAACTGGAAATGCACCAGGGTCATCTGGTGAAAGCCGCCGTTGAGCTGGCGAAAGACTGGCGTACCGACCGCATGCTGCGCAAGCTCGAAGCGCTGCTGGCGGTCGCCGATGAGACCGCTTCGCTGATCATCACCGGTAACGGTGACGTGATTCAGCCGGAAAATGACCTGATTGCCATCGGCTCTGGCGGCCCTTATGCCCAGGCTGCTGCCCGCGCACTGTTGGAAAATACCGACATGAACGCGCGTGATATCGCGGTGAAGGCGTTGGATATTGCAGGTGATATCTGCATCTATACCAACCACAACCACACCATCGAAGAATTGACCTCCAAAGCGTAAGGATCTCCCATGTCTGAAATGACCCCACGCGAAATTGTCAGCGAACTGAACAAACACATTATCGGCCAGGATAACGCCAAGCGTTCCGTGGCCATCGCCCTGCGTAACCGCTGGCGTCGTATGCAGCTTGACGAAGAGCTGCGCCACGAAGTCACGCCGAAAAACATTCTGATGATCGGCCCGACCGGCGTCGGTAAAACCGAAATTGCCCGTCGTCTTGCAAAGCTGGCTAACGCGCCGTTCATCAAAGTTGAAGCCACCAAGTTCACCGAAGTGGGCTATGTGGGTAAAGAAGTGGACTCCATCATCCGCGATCTGACCGACTCGGCGATCAAAATGGTGCGCGTCCAGGCCATTGAGAAAAACCGCTATCGCGCGGAAGAGATGGCCGAAGAGCGCATTCTCGACGTGCTGATCCCACCGGCAAAAAACAACTGGGGTCAGGCTGAACAGCAGGCGGAACCGTCCGCTGCGCGTCAGGCGTTCCGCAAAAAACTGCGTGAAGGCCAGCTGGATGATAAAGAGATTGAGATCGATCTCGCTGCCGCGCCAATGGGTGTGGAAATCATGGCACCTCCGGGCATGGAAGAGATGACCAGCCAGCTGCAGTCCATGTTCCAGAACCTGGGCGGTCAGAAGCAAAAAACGCGTAAGCTGAAAATCAAAGACGCGATGAAGCTGCTGATTGAAGAAGAAGCGGCGAAGCTGGTGAATCCGGAAGAGCTGAAGCAGGACGCTATCGACGCGGTTGAGCAGCACGGTATCGTGTTTATCGACGAAATCGACAAAATTTGTAAGCGCGGCGGCAACAGCTCCGGCCCGGACGTGTCCCGCGAAGGCGTTCAGCGCGACCTGCTGCCGCTGGTTGAAGGCTGCACCGTTTCCACCAAGCACGGCATGGTGAAAACGGACCACATCCTGTTTATCGCATCAGGTGCCTTCCAGGTTGCCAGCCCGTCGGATCTGATCCCGGAACTGCAGGGCCGTCTGCCTATCCGCGTTGAGCTGCAGGCGCTGACGACCGAAGACTTCGAACGTATCCTGACCGAGCCAAACGCCTCTGCAACCGTTCAGTACAAAGCGCTGATGGCAACCGAAGGCGTGAACCTCGAGTTCACCGAAGACGGTATCAAACGTATTGCCCAGGCCGCATGGCAGGTGAACGAAACCACCGAAAACATCGGTGCGCGTCGTCTGCATACCGTGCTGGAACGCCTGGTGGAAGATATCTCTTACGACGCGAGCGATCTGAACGGTCAAACCGTTACCATTGACGCAGAATATGTGAGTAAACATCTGGATGCGTTAGTGGCAGATGAAGATCTGAGCCGTTTTATCCTATAATCGCGGTTACTGGATTCTCATCACGTTTAATGGGGGCTAATGCCCCCATTTTTATTGGCTAAATACTTATGACTGACATCAGCCGTACTCAGGCGTGGCTCGAAAGTCTGCGCCCTAAAACACTCCCTCTGGCCTTTGCCGCGATTATCGTCGGTACGGCGCTTGCCTGGTGGCAGGGTTATTTCGATCCGCTGGTTGCCGCGCTGGCATTGATTACCGCCGGCCTGCTGCAAATTCTCTCCAACCTCGCCAACGACTATGGCGACGCGGTGAAAGGCAGCGACAAACCTGACCGTATCGGGCCGCTGCGTGGGATGCAAAAAGGGGTGATTACCCAGGCGCAGATGAAACGCGCGCTGATTATCACCGTGGTGCAGATCTGTTTATCGGGTCTGGCGCTGGTGACAGTGGCGTCTAAGACCCCCAGCGATTTTATTGGCTTCCTGGTGCTGGGTTTATTGGCCATTATCGCAGCCATCACCTACACCGTCGGCACGCGTCCTTACGGCTACATTGGGCTCGGGGATATCTCCGTACTGGTGTTCTTCGGCTGGCTGAGCGTGATGGGAAGCTGGTACTTACAGGCGCATACGGTGATCCCTGCCCTGTTCCTGCCTGCGTCCGCCTGCGGTCTGCTGGCGACCGCGGTGCTCAACATCAACAACCTGCGCGATATCGACAGCGACCGGGAGAACGGCAAAAACACCCTGGCGGTCCGTCTGGGGCCGGTGAATGCGCGTCGCTACCATGCCTGCCTGCTGATGGGTGCTCTGGTCTGCCTGGCGCTGTTTAACCTGATTTCCCTGCACAGTCTGTGGGGCTGGCTGTTTGTGCTTGCCGCGCCGCTGCTGATTAAGCAGGCCCGTTTTGTGATGCGTGAACGCAGCCCGGCCGCCATGCCGCCGATGCTGGAGCGCACGGTAAAAGGCGCGCTGCTGACTAACCTGTTGTTCGTCATCGGGATTGTCTTAAGCCAGACGCTCAGTTAGCTGACAAATATCAATTAACAATTGATGATTTTGCCAACAACGCATTTCGCACGATATACTGAACACATTCGCAGCAACTGAGCGTTAAACCTATGAAATACGATACCTCCGAGCTTTGTGACATCTACCAGGAAGATGTCAACGTCGTTGAACCGCTGTTCTCCAACTTTGGTGGGCGGTCGTCGTTTGGCGGACAGATCGTCACGGTGAAATGTTTCGAGGATAACGGGTTGTTGTACGATCTGCTCGAACAGAACGGCCGTGGCCGCGTACTGGTGGTCGATGGCGGTGGTTCCGTACGCCGCGCATTGATTGATGCTGAACTGGCCGGTATTGCCGCACAAAACGAGTGGGAAGGCATAGTGGTGTACGGTTCCGTGCGCCAGGTGGACGATCTGGAAGACCTGGATATCGGGATTCAGGCCATCGCAGCCATACCGGTAGGGGCGGCAGGTGACGGCATCGGCGAAAGCGACGTGCGCGTCAATTTCGGCGGCGTGACCTTCTTCTCAGGCGACCATCTCTACGCCGATAATACCGGCATTATCCTTTCCGAAGATCCGCTGGATATCGAGTAATAAAACCGTAAGCGTGGACCATAAAAAAACCGCCAACAGCAATGTGGCGGTTTTTTTGTCCCTCGGGATTCGCGGTCCGTTGGGGAGTTTTGCAACCTTTAACCAGGATTTTTATCTTACCCTGATTCAAATCTCAGGTAACCCCATCGACCCTTTATAAATTCCTAATTAACTATTAAAACCTTAACTACGCTGCTGCTGCTCATTATGATGCATCGTCCCTTTCCGCCATCTCGCACATGGGCATCGGTCCAGGGAAAGGTGTCTTCACAACCGTATAGCAACCTTTAACCGGGCTTGTGTCCACCGACTTATCACCGGTGGTGAACGGTGGAGCGGTTAGCTGCAGGGACCGCATAATGAAACGCTATTTATGTATCACGTTCATTGTCGCCAGCGTACTCGTTGTAAAGAGTGATGAACCGAATGTGTTCGTTGCTTTTACTATGATAGCGCAGGACAAGTAGCGTTAAGGCCGCCTTTGGCGGCCTTTTTTATGGTTGGGTGTCAGTCAGCGAGAACCATAAAAAAAGCCGGGTGGCGGCATCGCCTTACCCGGCCTGTTCAGTTCATCCCAGTGGGAATCAGACTTCTTCCATACGTCCCAGCAGCGCCTGCAGGCGATCCTGCCAGCCGTTCTGCTGTTCGCGCAGCTGGTTGTTTTCGCGCTCCAGTTCTTCGCGGCTGTGCTGCGCGTTCTGTACTTCCTGCGCCAGGCTGCTGTTCTTCTCTTTCAGCTCTTCAATTTCCATCTGCAGCAGGGTGATGGTGTCAATCGCCTGCTGTACTTTCGATTCCAGTTTCTCAAACACTTCTAAAGACATGATGCTACCTCTCCTGAATTGCAAGGCGACGCTTTAACATAAACGCGCACGACATATACCGTCGATTGTATGGAGCGCGGCGCTCTGTGTCCAGCGACACACCGCGCAGATCGCGGTTTGCAACACTTTTAGGTCTGGTCCTGGTGCGTTCGCGTCATATACCCCTAAATTGTTAACTGATTCGTTAATGAAATGATTCAGCTCACATTCCTGTACTGATCCTGTACTGCTGCAAAAATGTGCTTTATGGCGCGAAAACGCTCATTTTATTGACGCAGACCACACATTTCGATTTCGATATTTCTCGTTTTTGCTCGTTAACGATAAATTAACACTATGTCTACAGGGCATCGTGGCTGTCACGGGCGGCCATGCTAACAATAAACATCAATTTCTTCAGGATTCCGATTATGAGTCAGACATCAACCTTAAAAGGCCAGTGCATTGCCGAGTTCCTTGGTACCGGGTTGTTGATATTCTTCGGAGTGGGCTGTGTCGCTGCACTGAAAGTGGCGGGTGCCAGTTTTGGTCAGTGGGAAATCAGTATCATCTGGGGTCTGGGCGTGGCGATGGCCATCTACCTGACTGCAGGGGTGTCTGGTGCACATCTTAACCCGGCGGTGACTATCGCACTGTGGCTGTTCGCGTGCTTCGACGGACGCAAAGTAGTTCCTTTCATTCTTTCTCAGTTTGCCGGCGCGTTTTGCGCAGCGGCGTTAGTTTACGGGCTTTATTACAATCTTTTCATCGACTTCGAACAGACGCATCATATGGTGCGCGGCAGCGTCGAAAGTCTGGATCTGGCAGGCATCTTCTCAACCTATCCAAACCCGCATATCAATTTTGTGCAGGCGTTCGCAGTTGAAATGGTGATTACCGCTATTCTGATGGGCGTTATCCTGGCGCTGACCGACGACGGAAACGGCATTCCGCGCGGCCCGCTGGCCCCACTGCTGATTGGCCTGCTGATTGCGGTGATTGGTGCCTCCATGGGCCCGCTGACCGGCTTCGCGATGAACCCGGCGCGTGATATCGGACCTAAAGCGTTCGCCTTTATCGCAGGCTGGGGCGACGTCGCCTTCACCGGTGGCAAAGACATTCCTTACTTCCTGGTACCGCTGTTTGCGCCAGTTGTCGGGGCTGCGCTGGGTGCGTTCAGCTACCGCAAATTAATTGGTCGCCATTTACCGTGCGACACCTGTGTGGAAGAGGAGAAGGAAACGACTTCTACCGCACAACAAAAAGCTTCGCTGTAATCTGACTACGGGACACATACCATGACCGAAAAAAAATATATCGTTGCGCTCGACCAGGGCACTACCAGCTCCCGCGCTGTCGTAATGGATCATGACGCGAACATCGTCAGCGTGTCACAGCGCGAATTTGAGCAAATTTATCCTCGTCCAGGCTGGGTCGAACACGACCCAATGGAGATCTGGGCGTCACAAAGCTCCACGCTGGTCGAAGTGCTGGCAAAAGCCGATATCAGTTCCGACGAGATTGCCGCGATTGGTATCACTAACCAGCGTGAAACGACGATTGTCTGGGAACGTGAAACCGGTAAGCCTATTTACAACGCCATCGTCTGGCAGTGCCGCCGTACCTCTGAGATCTGCGAGCAGCTGAAGCGCGACGGCATGGAAGAGTACGTGCGCAGCGCCACCGGTCTGGTGGTTGACCCGTATTTCTCCGGCACAAAAGTGAAGTGGATCCTCGACCACGTGGAAGGTTCACGCGAGCGTGCAAAACGCGGCGAGCTGCTGTTCGGCACCGTCGACACCTGGCTTATCTGGAAGATGACCCAGGGACGCGTTCACGTCACCGACTACACCAACGCCTCGCGTACCATGCTGTTCAACATCAACACCCTGGAGTGGGATGACAAGATGCTGGACGCGCTGGATATCCCACGCGCGATGCTGCCTGACGTGCGCAAGTCTTCTGAGGTATATGGCCAGACCAACATCGGCGGTAAAGGCGGCACCCGTATTCCTATCGCCGGTATTGCCGGTGACCAGCAGGCGGCGCTGTTCGGCCAGCTGTGCGTCAAAGAAGGGATGGCGAAGAACACCTACGGCACCGGCTGCTTTATGCTGATGAACACCGGCGAGAAAGCGGTGAAATCAGAAAACGGCCTGCTGACCACCATCGCCTGTGGACCACGCGGCGAAGTGAACTATGCCCTGGAAGGTGCGGTGTTCATGGCCGGTGCGTCTATCCAGTGGCTGCGCGACGAGATGAAGCTGATCAGCGATGCGTTCGACTCCGAGTACTTCGCGACCAAAGTGAAAGACACCAACGGCGTGTACGTGGTGCCTGCATTCACCGGTCTGGGCGCGCCGTACTGGGATCCGTATGCACGCGGCGCAATTTTTGGCCTGACGCGTGGCGTTAACTCTAACCACATTATTCGCGCCACCCTGGAATCCATCGCCTACCAGACGCGCGACGTGCTGGAAGCGATGCAGGCGGACTCCGGCATTCGTCTGCACGCCCTGCGCGTGGACGGCGGTGCGGTAGCGAATAACTTCCTGATGCAGTTCCAGTCCGACATTCTGGGCACCCGCGTTGAGCGTCCTGAAGTGCGTGAAGTCACGGCGCTGGGCGCGGCATACCTTGCCGGTCTGGCGGTAGGCTTCTGGCAGAACCTGGACGAGCTGCAGGAAAAAGCGGTGATCGAACGCGAATTCCGCCCTGGCATCGAAACCACCGAGCGTAACTTCCGCTACAGCGGCTGGAAGAAAGCGGTGAAACGCGCCCTGGCGTGGGAAGAGCACGAAGAGTAATCATATATTCCCTCTCCCCTGGGGAGAGGGTCAGGGTGAGGGGCCCGGACCGCACCGGTCCCCTCGCCCCTCCCCACTCTGTGATAAACTTCGTGCAATTCCTTTTGATTGTACGAGTACCTCATGAAACGTGAACTTGCTATCGAGTTTTCCCGCGTCACCGAAGCAGCTGCCCTTGCAGGCTATAAGTGGCTGGGTCGTGGTGACAAAAATACCGCAGACGGCGCAGCCGTCCATGCCATGCGCATTGTGCTTAACCAGGTCAACATCGACGGCACCATCGTGATCGGCGAAGGCGAGATCGACGAAGCGCCGATGCTTTATATCGGTGAAAAAGTCGGTACCGGCAACGGCGATGCCGTGGATATCGCCGTCGACCCGATCGAAGGCACGCGCATGACCGCAATGGGTCAGGCCAACGCCCTGGCGGTGCTGGCCGTAGGCGATAAAGGCTGCTTCCTCAACGCGCCGGATATGTACATGGAAAAGCTGATTGTCGGTCCTGGCGCAAAAGGCGCAATCGACCTCAGCCTGCCGCTGGAAGAGAACCTGCGTAACGTCGCCAGCGCGCTGAACAAACCGCTGAGCGAACTCACCGTCACCATTCTGGCCAAACCGCGCCACGACGCCACCATCGCGCAGATGCAAAAGCTCGGCGTGCGCGTGTTTGCCATTCCGGATGGTGACGTTGCCGCCTCGATCCTGACCTGCATGCCGGACAGCGAAGTAGACGTGCTGTACGGCATCGGCGGCGCGCCGGAAGGCGTAGTCTCTGCAGCAGTGATCCGCGCGCTGGACGGCGATATGCAGGCTCGTCTGCTGCCCCGCCACGAGGTGAAAGGCGACAGCGAAGAGAACCGCCGTATCGGGGAAAACGAGCTGGCACGCTGCGAAGCGATGGGCATCGAGGCCAACAAAGTGCTGGCGCTGCATGATATGGCCCGTAGCGATAACGTGGTCTTCTCGGCGACAGGTATCACCAAAGGCGATCTGCTGGACGGCATCAGCCGCAAGGGCAATATGGCCACCACTGAAACGCTGCTGATCCGCGGAAAATCACGCACCATTCGCCGCATCCAGTCTATCCACTATCTCGACCGCAAAGACCCGGACGTACAGACGCACATTCTGTAAAACCGTTTGATCGATAGAGCTTTCCGGCCCAAATGGGCTGGAAATCTCCCCGTTAAGTACGGAAGATAGAACAGAGAAACAGCACAGGAGAAGATCATGGCGGACTGGGTAACAGGTAAAGTCACAAAGATACAGTTCTGGACCGATGCGCTATTTAGTCTCACCCTGCATGCTCCCGTCCACCCGTTTAAAGCCGGGCAATTTGCGAAGCTGGGGCTGGATGTCGACGGCGAGCGCGTGCAGCGCGCCTACTCTTACGTTAACGCGCCTGATAACCCGGATCTCGAGTTCTATCTGGTCACCGTTCCTGACGGTAAACTCAGCCCGCGCCTTGCCGCCCTAAAGCCCGGCGACGAGTTGCAAATCGTGAGTGAAGCAGCAGGCTTCTTTGTGCTCGAAGAGATCCCGGATTGTGACACGCTCTGGATGCTGGCAACCGGTACGGCCATCGGCCCTTATCTCTCTATTTTGCAGTACGGCAAAGACCTGGAGCGTTTTAAAAACATCGTGCTGGTTCACGCTGCGCGCTACGCCGCAGACCTGAGCTACCTGCCGCAGATGCAGGCGCTGGAACAGCAGTACGGCGGAAAGTTAAAGATTCAGACGGTGGTCAGCCGCGAAACCGTAGCAGGAACGCTGACCGGTCGCGTGCCGGCGTTAATTGAGAATGGTGCCCTGGAAGAGGCGGTGGGTTTACCGATGACGGCTGAAACCAGCCACGTCATGCTGTGTGGCAACCCGCAGATGGTACGCGACACGCAGCAGCTTCTGAAGGATACCCGGCAGATGACGAAACATCTTCGCCGCCGACCGGGCCATATGACCGCCGAACACTACTGGTGATCAGCGGTATTTCACCTCAACGGTGTCTTTACCGTATTTGTTTTCGCTCTGGGTGCCAATAAACGCGCCCAGATCGACAATCATCATCACGAAGATGACCGACGGCAGCAGCCTGCCCACCACCCACGGCAGGATGGATGGAAGCATCGCCCAGTTTCCCGCCACCAGCATCCACGCCAGAATAATCAGAAATGCCCACGCGCCGGAACGACCGCGATCGTGCAGGCGTTTCACCACGACAGCCGCCGTTGGCCAGAGCAGGCAGACCAGCGCGAAGGCCGCCGTTTGCGTGCTCAGCCACGCGTTATAGGCGACGAAAAACAGAAGCAGCATGGCGACAACCCACGTCACCATCCAGATCCAGAAATCACGGCGTCCAATACGCCCTTTGAATGAAAACAGCCACTGCTGTATGGTCATGTAAGGTTCCTTATTATCGTTTAGCCCGCATTTTACCCTGGAGTTGTGACCTTTTGACAAGCCGACCAGATATCGTTTTAATCATGAGCACTTACGGCCAGGGGCAATGTTGATGAAAAGTTCGGCACATTCTCTTTTCCTGTGTTTAGCGCTGCTCAGCGCGGGTTTTACCCTGCACGCCGCCGAAACCACAGCCCCGACCACAGCACCGTACCTGCTGGCGGGCGCACCGTCGTTCGATCAGTCCATCAGCCAGTTTCGTGAAGCCTTCAATCAGGCCAATCCCACGCTGCAACTGGATGAGTTTCGTGCCATTGATGGCCCCCGCGACACGCCTACCCTGACCCGTGCGGCAAGCAAGATTAACGAGAATTTGTATGCCTCCACGGCGCTGGAGCGCGGGACGTTAAAAATCAAAAGCATGCAAATCACCTGGCTGCCGATACAAGGGCCAGAGCAGAAAGCCGCGAAGGCGAAAGCGCTGGAGTACATGAGCGCGGTCCTGCAGGCGTTTACCCCTGCGCTGACGAAAAAGCAAAGCCAGCAAAAGCTGCAAAAACTCCTCACCGCCGGTAAAAACAAGCGTTACTACGCCGATACCGAAGGCGCGATCCGCTATGTGGTGGCGGACAACGGCGAAAAAGGACTGACCTTCGCTGTTGAACCGATTAAGCTGGCACTATCTGACACCCTCGGCGGGGCGAATTAATGACAAAAAGCAAAGCCTTTCGAGGGAAAATCTCTATACTGATTCACAGACCATGCTGCCCGACAGGGTGGCCATATTCCTTAATTCGCTTATTGAGCGTGGAGAATTGAAATGCGACATCCTTTAGTGATGGGTAACTGGAAACTGAACGGCAGCCGCCACATGGTAAACGAACTGGTTGCGAACCTGCGTAAAGAGCTGGCTGGCGTGACCGGCTGCGCGGTTGCTATCGCTCCGCCGGATATGTACCTGGATCTGGCTAAACGTGCCGCTGACGGCAGCCACATCATTCTGGGCGCGCAGAACGTTGACGTTAACCTGTCTGGCGCGTTCACCGGTGAAACGTCCGCTGAAATGCTGAAAGATATCGGCGCGAAATACATCATCATCGGCCACTCCGAGCGTCGCACCTATCACAAAGAATCCGACGAGTTCATCGCGAAGAAATTCGCCGTGCTGAAAGAGCAGGGTCTGATCCCGGTTCTGTGCATCGGTGAAACCGAAGCAGAAAACGAAGCGGGCAAAACTGAAGAAGTGTGCGCACGTCAGATCGACGCAGTGCTGAAAACACAGGGCGCAGCAGCGTTCGAAGGCGCGGTTATCGCTTACGAGCCAGTCTGGGCGATCGGTACCGGCAAATCAGCCACCCCTGCGCAGGCTCAGGCGGTTCACAAATTCATCCGTGACCACATTGCGAAAGCTGACGCCAAAGTGGCTGAGCAAGTGATCATCCAGTACGGTGGTTCCGTTAACGCGTCTAACGCTGCTGAGCTGTTCACCCAGCCAGACATCGATGGCGCGCTGGTTGGCGGTGCATCCCTGAAAGCTGACGCTTTCGCGGTGATCGTTAAAGCAGCAGAAGCGGCTAAACAGGCGTAATTGCCTTTGTGGCGGGTGGCGCTTCGCTAACCCGCCCTACGGTTCTGTAGGCCCGGTAAGCGTTAGCGCCACCGGGCTTTTTTACAGCCGTCCCAGCAGGCTAAACCACAGATAATCCAGCGGCAGCAGCACCAGATACGTTGCCACCGCCAGCGCCAGACAGAGCACCATCCCCGCCCTGGCAGGCACTTTTCCTAACCCCATCGCGACCACGATCGGCGACGCCTGATACGGCAGCAGCGGCGTAGAATAGCCCAGCACCTGAATCATGATCACCGACAGCAGCGGGAAGCCGGTCGCATCCGAGAAGCTCTGCGCCAGGGTGGTATACAGCGCCGGAACGCCGTTGGCGGTCATGATGAAGTTGAGTGCGGTGGTAATACCGGTCAGCGCCAGGAAGCTGGTGAACGGTCGGTCTGCATCGAGCGGCATAATACGGAGCAACGCCTCGCCCACCGCCGTTCCGATACCGGTTTGCGTCACGACGATCGCCAGCCCCAGAATACCGGCAACGTAGATACAGGTGCGCATATTCACACCGGCAGAAAACTCCTCCCCGGTGATAAAACCGATGCGCGGCAGCATAACGATGACCGACGCCGCCAGCCCGGTCCAGGCGGGCCCCACGCCGTGCCAGCTCTCCGTCACCCACATCCCCAGCACTATCGCCAGCAGCCAGGCAAGACGCTTTTCATCCCGGCCCATGGGTTCAGACGGCGCCTGTTCCTTCGGCGGTTTTGGGCTGCCGGGAAAAAGCCAGCAGATCAGGCCAATCAGGATCAGGCCTTTGAGAATGCCCAGCACCGGCGTGTGCAGCAGCAGATACGGGACATAGTTCAGATGGATGCCGTACGAGCCTTCCGCCGCACCGCTCATCACCAGGTTAGGCACGTTAGCGGGCAGAATCGTCGCCGAAAGCTGGAACGTCCCGAACCCTACCGCCAGCGCCAGACCAAACCAGGCGCGGGAGCCGTCGGCGATACCGGCGCGTTTCGCCATTGCGGCGACAATCGGCATCAGCAGCGCAATACGTCCCATATTCGATGGCATCACAAACGCCAGCGCATAGCTCAGCAGCACCACGCTCGCTACCATTAATACCCAGGAGTCGGTGAGCTTTGCTGACAGCGCCCGGGCGGCCCGGTCCGCCAGCCCGGTTTTACGTATCGCCACGCCGAGCACGAATCCGCTGAAGACCAGCCAGAAAGCCGACGAGGCAAAACCACCGAAGATCGTCTCCGGCGGGGCGATCTTCGCGGTCATTGCCGCCGTGAAGAACAGCAGCGCGGTAATGAACTCAGGCAATAGCGACGTCGCCCATAGTACGATGGTGACGCCCACAATCAGTGAAGGCAGCAGCAGAGGATACGTTGACCAGAGCGACATACCTGTCTCCTGTAGAATTTTTCAGCAAGTCTACGGCGACAGGCAGGGCGAGTAAACGCTATTTATGGTGGGGTCAATTCAGGATAGCGCATTGATGATCCTGCAGTTCCTCAGCAGACGCGCGGTTAAGCATCAGCAGGTTGCGCTCGGTTGCCAGCAACACAAACGAACCATCTGACTGCTGCGCCATTGCCAGCGCGAAGCGCCCCATATGGTCGCGCGCTTCCGGCAGCTCTTCCGCCAGCATCATGAACGGACTGCGCTGCACCAGTTCATTCTCCGTCACCCGACGAGCAAGATACTCATGCCCTTCGAGGCCGCCAGGAAGGGGCAGCCACTGGGTGCTGATGTCTCCCTGTGCGGCGTTGAGCTTCTCGCGCACGTCCGGGCGCAGGCAGGAGATATGAATGTGAAAATGGTTCTGCGTGCGCCCTGTCGGCGAGTTAATCGTCAGTGAAATGGCGCTGTCGGGCACCTCGCTTCCACGCTTCAGGGTCATAAAGCTACGCGACTGCCAGGCCAGCCAGAAAAAGTTCGGCGTATGCGCTTCGGTCAACAGCGGGCTTTCGGTGCCGTTGATGCGATATGTCGGCATCAGCAGGTATTGCAGCGGCCCGTTGCGGTCTTTAAAGACTACATAGCCTGCGTCAGGCTTCACCTGCGCACACGGTGCCGGGTTACGGTGTTGCAGTTGATTCGGCAGGCATTGGTCGAGAACGATATGTCGCAACGCATTCGGATTACCCGCTTTCATCCAGTACCAACCGCCAGCGGCAAGGGCGATGACAATGAGGATCAATAAGATAATTTTTTTCACAACGCGTTCCCTGTTTTCAATAGAGGCAAAAGAGTAACGCAAAATGATGACCAAATAAAAAACCCGGCGGATTTCTCACGCCGGGTCACCGTGTCGTTTATTTATGTTCAGCGCTGGCTTATCTGGTCAAAGGTGCCGCCGTTAGAGAAGTGCTCTTTCTGCGCTTTCGTCCAGCCACCGAAAACATCATCAATGGTGAAGAGCTTCAGTTTCGGGAATTCGCCGTCATATTTCTTCGCCACAGCTGCATCGCGTGGACGATAGAAGTTCTTCGCTGCAATCTCCTGACCTTCCGGCGAGTAGAGATACTTCAGGTAGGCTTCCGCCACCGCTTTGGTGTCTTTCTTCTCAACCACTTTATCGACCACGGAAACGGTCGGCTCAGCCAGAATAGATTCGCTTGGAGTCACGATCTCAAACTTATCTTTACCCAGTTCGTTGGTCGCCAGCAGGGCTTCGTTTTCCCACGCAATCAGCACGTCGCCAATGCCGCGCTCCACGAAGGTGTTGGTTGCACCGCGCGCGCCGGAGTCCAGCACTTCGACGTTTTTGTACAGCGCTTTCACGAATTCCTGGGCTTTAGCCTGGTCACCGTTGTTGTGGTGCAGTGCATAGCCCCAGGCGGCCAGATAGTTCCAGCGTGCGCCGCCGGAGCTTTTCGGGTTAGGGGTAATAACTGACACGCCCGGCTTAATCAGGTCATTCCAGTCATGGATCTGTTTCGGGTTGCCTTTACGTACCAGGAAAACGATGGTCGAGGTGTAGGGCGCGGAGTTATCCGGCAGGCGTTTGATCCAGTTTTTGTCGATACGGCCACGCTCGGCGATCGCGTCAACATCGTAGGCCAGCGCCAGGGTCACCACGTCGGCTTCAATACCGTTGATGACGGAGGTCGCCTGCTTGCCAGAACCACCGTGAGACTGGCGAACCACGACATTGTCGCCGGTTTCCTGCTTCCAGTGTGCCGCAAACGCTTTGTTGTATTGTTCATACAGTTCACGCGTCGGGTCGTATGACACGTTCAGTAACTGGATATCCTTAGCCAGAACGCTGGTCGATGCCAGCAATAATGTTAAACCCACGCCCCATTTATTCATCGCCCAGCTCTCTTGTGTAGTGTTTTGATGAATGCAGCGTGCCAGAAAGCGAATCGAGGATTAAAGAATAAAAAAAGATTGGCTATAACGTAGTGGAATAAAAAAGCGTGTACGCATAAAAAAGCCGGGTGGCGGCTACGCCTTACCCGGCCTACGAGTCGTGCTTTTGTAGGCCCGGTAAGCGCAGCGCCACCGGGCAACAGAGCCAATCAGTACAGTTTTTTCGCGCAGTCCAGCCAGTCACCTTTGAACGGACGCTTCATGTTTTCAATCGCGTCGATGATGTCATGGTGAACCAGTTTCTCGTTCTGAATACCGACGCAGCGGCCGCCGTGGCCCTGCAGCAGCAGTTCGATTGCATACGCACCCATACGGGACGCCAGAATACGGTCATACGGGCCAGGGGAACCGCCACGCTGGATGTGCCCCAGTACGGTTGCACGGGTTTCACGCTTGGTTTCGGTTTCGATGTACTTCGCCAGCTCGTCTACGTCACAGATGTGCTCGGTGATAGCCACGATCGCATGTTTTTTGCCTTTCGCGATGCCCGCTTTGATTTCAGCTACCAGATCTTCACGGCTGAATTCCACTTCCGGAACCACGACAAACTCACAACCACCCGCAATTGCCGCAGCCAGGGTCAGGTCACCGCAGTAACGCCCCATCACTTCAACGATAGAGATACGCTGGTGGGAGGAAGAGGTGTCACGCAGGCGGTCAATTGCTTCCACAACGGTGCCCAGCGCGGTGAAGTAACCGATGGTGTAGTCGGTGCCTTTGATGTCGTTGTCGATGGTGCCCGGCAGGCCGATGCACGGGAAGCCCATTTCAGTCAGACGTTTTGCACCCATGTACGAGCCGTCACCGCCGATAACCACCAGGGCGTCCAGTCCACGTTTTTTCATGTTCTCGATAGCCACTTCACGAACGTGTTCATCACGGAATTCCGGGAAGCGCGCAGACCCAAGGAAGGTACCGCCACGGTTGATCATGTCAGACACGCTGTAACGGTCGAGCTGAACCATACGGTCTTCATACAGACCCAGGTAACCATCATAGATACCAAAAACTTCCAGACCTTCCGTCAGCGCCGCGCGGACAACCCCACGAATTGCCGCGTTCATGCCCGGCGCATCACCGCCGCTTGTCAACACACCGATTTTCTTAATCATGACTACCTCTGAACTTAGGAATGCAAAATTGAAATCTGTTGCCGGAAGAAACTTATCGACCAACGAATACTGCAAATAGTATATCAATCCCTTCCAGCTGAATTGATTCAGGTCAGACCAAATGGCGGTAATTTATACACAAAATGCTGGCCTGGCTCACTTTTTTACAACGAATTACGAAAGCCCAACATGTCCGGGTACAACCGAGCAGGGATCCTGGTGAATGATGACGTCTGAACCAGGAAAACGCTGCAAAATCGCCTGCTCGACCTGCTCAGCAATCACGTGAGCCTGAACCAGTGGCAGGTTGTCTTCCATTTCAATATGAATCTGAATAAAGCGGGTCGGCCCTGACTGCCGCGTTCGAAGATCGTGTGCACCGCTGACGCCGGGCCAGGCGGTCACGATAGAAAAAATTTCATTACGTTCTGAGTCCGGGAGGGCGCGGTCAAGCAGCGATTGCACTGCTTCATACCCCATCCGCAGGGCGCTATATAAAATATAGATACCAATCCCTAACGCAAACAACGCATCGGCCCGATGCCAGCCATACCAGGCCAGACCGAGCGCAATAAGAATAGCCCCATTCATCATAACATCAGATTGATAATGAAGCATATCCGCCCGTACGGCCTGACTTTGCGTTTTGCGAACGACCCAGCGCTGGAACGTTACCAGAACAAGTGTGCAAATAAGTGCAACGACCGTCACAACGACGCCGACGCCGGGATCGTTCATCGGTGTCGGCGAGACGAGATGCTGAATGCCGGTGAGAAACAGGAACAGCGCA
Source organism: Enterobacter sp. GER_MD16_1505_Eko_090 (assembly GCF_003331015.1). Lineage (NCBI taxonomy): Bacteria > Pseudomonadati > Pseudomonadota > Gammaproteobacteria > Enterobacterales > Enterobacteriaceae > Enterobacter > Enterobacter sp. GER_MD16_1505_Eko_090. Next base: position 55,156 of record NZ_PUQF01000016.1, read on the forward strand.
GAACCGGATATGAACATGCTTTGCGCCAGCGCCGCCAGCGACTCCGCTTTGCCGTGCCCAAAGGTGTGCTCTTCATCCGCTGGCTGCAGCGAGTAACGGACGACCAGCAGGTTGGTCAATGAGGCGGCAATGTCCATCAGCGAATCCACCAGCGCCGCCAGAATACTGACCGAGCCGGTATACCACCAGGCAAAGATTTTAATCAGTAACAGGCTGGATGCCATGACGGTCGCCGCGATGGCGGCCCGGCTGACCAGTCTTCCATAGGATTGATTCATAAACGCTCCTGTCATGTCATGCCGGTAGTATAACGGAAGCTTGTGGAGTCGAAGGATGAATAAACGGTTAACAAACAGAATGTGGGGCAAAAAAAACCCCCACATCATGTGGGGGAAGACAGGGATGGTGTCTATGGCAAGGAAAACAGGGTTTACTGGTTACTACGGGTACTGCTATTGCTACTGAAAAACGAGGTTTCTGAGCTTCGCTGCATCCGTGCAACCTCACGCAGCTGATCCATACGCTGCTGATGTTTGGTGTTCAAAACCGCTTGCTGCTCCGGCGTTAGCAGGTGGAACATCTGGTTGCGGACCTTCGCCATCTCTACCTGGCGAGCAACCTGTTCCTGTGCCATTTTTTCGGCCTGAGCGCGCACAGCGCTTTCGTCAAAATTTTCTGCGGTGACAAGGCGATGCATTGTCTCCATTTCGCTAACATTAACAGGGGGCTGGTCGTGTCTCGCCCTCTGCATCAGATCTCGCATCTGTTGACGCTGATGTTCGGTTAAACTTATGCCGTCAAACATATGGCTTTGGCTACTGTGCTGCGTTGTGTCCTCTTGTGAGGAACCGTTATCGCTGATGATAGCTACAGCAGCCTGGCTAAACGCACTGAACGCCAGCGTTGAGGCCATGACGGCAGCGGTAACTTTGCGCATCACTTGCTCCCAAAATCTTTCGTGTCGCGATTCAACGAGAGACAGTCTACGATTCAGGCTGCAAACATGCGTCAGGGGGTGTAAAACAACGTAAAGTCATGGATTAGACAGCCTTGATGTCGTAATTTCTGCCTCGGAGGTATTTAAACAATGAATAAAATCCTGTTAGTTGATGATGACCGAGAGCTCACATCTCTTTTAAAGGAGTTGCTCGACATGGAAGGTTTCAACGTCCTGGTTGCCCATGATGGCGAGCAGGCGCTGAGTCTCCTTGACGACAGCATCGATTTACTTTTGCTCGACGTGATGATGCCGAAGAAAAACGGCATTGATACGCTGAAAGAGCTTCGCCAGACACACCAGACCCCCGTTATCATGCTGACCGCCCGCGGCAGCGAGCTTGACCGCGTTCTCGGCCTTGAGCTGGGCGCGGATGACTATTTACCGAAGCCGTTCAACGACCGTGAACTGGTGGCCCGTATTCGCGCAATCCTGCGTCGTTCCCACTGGAGCGAGCAGCAGCAGAATACCGACAACAGCTCGCCTACCCTTGAAGTCGACTCCCTGAGCCTGAATCCGGGCCGCCAGGAAGCGAGCTTTGATGGCCAGACGCTCGAACTCACCGGCACCGAGTTCACCCTGCTGTATCTGCTGGCACAGCACCTCGGCCAGGTGGTATCGCGTGAACATTTAAGTCAGGAAGTGCTGGGCAAGCGTCTTACCCCGTTTGACCGCGCCATCGACATGCACATCTCTAACCTGCGCCGTAAGCTGCCGGAGCGTAAAGACGGTCACCCATGGTTTAAAACCCTGCGTGGTCGCGGTTATCTGATGGTTTCCGCTTCATGATAGGAAGCTTAACCGCCCGCATCTTCGCCATCTTCTGGTTGACGCTGGCACTGGTTTTAATGCTCGTACTGATGTTGCCAAAACTCGACTCACGCCAGATGACGGAGCTGCTCGACAGCGAGCAACGTCAGGGCGTGATGATCGAGCAGCACGTGGAAGCCGAGCTGGCAAACGATCCGCCAAACGATTTGATGTGGTGGCGCAGGCTATTTCGCGCTATCGACAAGTGGGCGCCGCCCGGACAACGCCTGCTGCTGGTGACCAGCGAAGGCCGCGTGATTGGCGCCGATCGCAATGAAATGCAGATCATCCGCAACTTCATTGGCCAGGCAGATAATGCCGATCACCCCCAGAAGAAAAAATATGGCCGCGTAGAGATGGTGGGGCCGTTCTCCGTCAGAGATGGCGAGGATAACTATCAGCTCTACCTGATTCGCCCCGCGAGCAGCTCCCAGTCCGATTTTATCAACCTGCTGTTTGACCGCCCTCTCCTGCTGCTGATTGTCACGATGCTGGTCAGCTCGCCGCTGCTGTTATGGCTGGCGTGGAGCCTGGCAAAACCCGCACGTAAGCTGAAAAACGCCGCCGACGAAGTGGCGCAGGGCAACCTGAGGCAGCACCCGGAACTGGAGTCCGGACCGCAGGAGTTCCTGGCCGCCGGGACCAGTTTTAACCAGATGGTGAGCGCGCTCGATCGCATGATGACGGCCCAGCAGCGCCTGCTGTCGGATATCTCGCACGAACTGCGTACCCCGCTCACGCGCTTACAGCTGGGTACCGCCCTGCTGCGCCGCCGCAGCGGAGAAAGCAAAGAGCTGGAGCGCATCGAAACCGAAGCGCATCGTCTGGACAGCATGATCAACGACCTGCTGGTCATGTCGCGCAATCAGCAGAAAAACGCGCTGGTGAGCGAAACGGTGAAAGCCAATCATCTGTGGCATGAAGTGCTGGATAACGCGGCGTTCGAAGCGGAGCAGATGGGCAAATCCTTCACCGTTAACTTCCCGCCGGGGCCATGGCCGCTGTACGGTAACCCCAACGCGCTGGAAAGCGCGCTGGAAAATATCGTGCGTAACGCCCTGCGCTACTCGCACACGAAGATTGAGGTGGCGTTCTCGGTGGATAAAGACGGGATCACCGTCATCGTCGACGACGACGGTCCTGGCGTCAGCCCGGAAGACCGCGAGCAGATATTCCGTCCGTTCTACCGCACCGACGAGGCGCGCGACCGGGAATCGGGCGGTACGGGACTGGGGCTGGCGATTGTGGAAACCGCCATGCAGCAGCACCGCGGCTGGGTGAAAGCCGACGACAGCCCGCTGGGTGGGCTGCGGTTAACGCTGTGGCTACCGTTGTATAAGCGTTCGTAGCTGTTAGTGCCGGGTGGCGGCTTCGCCTTACCCGGCCTACTTTTTACGGAGGTCTATTTACCCCACAACCTCCGCGAATTATCCTCGATCTTGCTGCTTAAACGCCGTTTCTGCATCGTTCTTGTCCAGCTGGTCGACAGCCCCGCCGCCGACAGCAGGCGATGATACTGCTCGTCATCAAACGGCATATGCCACGCAATGGCGCAGGCGTCGTAAACAGACACCTCACTCAGGCGTGATACCAGCTCAAGCGGCGCATCCGCTGAAACCTGCCCAGCCAGCACCACCCGGTACAGCCAGCCGGTTTTACCCGCGCTTTGCATCTGAGCCGACATGTCATGAATGCCGAAATGGTAGTTGAGCTTGAAGCACGGCGAGCGCGGCTGCGTCACCTGAATCAGGGCATCGCCCCAGCGGTAGATATCACCGATAAACACGTTCTTTTCGGTGAGCCCTTCAGTGGAGAGATTTTCACCAAACGCGGGAGCAACGAAGAGATCCGCCTGCTCGGGGAACTCCGCCTTCCAGTGCTGATAGTGCTCGCGCGGGTAGTGGCACAGCGCGCGCTCCGGCCCGCCGTGGATCTTCTTTTCGGCCTGCTCGTCGCCCGCAAGCCCGAGGTCGGTTAACGTCAGCTCACCGTCGACCTGAATTTTGGCGATGGCGCTCGGGCGGCTGCCGTCGTACTCCCTTACCTTGCCTGTAAATACATTCACCGGATAATGCATCGCTGCCTCCATTACGCAGATACAAAAAAAGCGAGCCATCAGACTCGCTTCTCACAGGCGTCAATGCAACCTTATTTTTTAGCGTCGAAACGCGCTGCTGCTTCGTCCCAGTTTACCACGTCCCAGAAGGCTTTGATGTAGTCCGGACGACGGTTCTGGAATTTCAGGTAGTAAGCGTGTTCCCACACGTCCAGACCCAGGATTGGGAAGCCGGATGCGCCAGAGATCGCTTCACCCATCAGCGGGGAGTCCTGGTTCGCGGTAGAAACCACGGCCAGTTTGTCACCTTTCAGTACCAGCCACGCCCAGCCAGAGCCGAAGCGGGTTGCAGCGGCTTTCTCGAACTCCGCTTTGAAGTTGTCAACGGAACCGAAGTCGCGCTCGATAGCCGCTTTCAGATCGCCCTGCAGGGTGGTACCGGTTTTCAGGCCTTTCCAGAACAGGCTATGGTTAGCGTGACCGCCCGCGTTGTTGCGCAGCACGGTTTTCTTGTCCGCTGGCAGCTGGTCCAGCTTGGTGATCAGCTCTTCAACAGGCAGGTTAGCGAACTCAGGCAGGCTTTCCAGCGCGGCGTTCGCGTTGTTCACGTAGGTCTGGTGGTGTTTAGTGTGATGGATTTCCATCGTCTGCTTGTCGAAATGCGGTTCCAGTGCGTCGTAGGCATACGGCAGGGATGGCAGTGTATAACTCATAATCCTCTCCATTATTGTCGGGCGGCACAGCTGTTAATGCCGCGTAAGCAGTTGGTTCATTATAGTTAATTAAATGATATTGAAAATGATTATCAATGCCGTAGTTTTTATAAGGTTATTCATTTTTTGACCAACGCCGGAATAGTGAATGGGTTCAGGGTGTTAATGGACTTCTAGCGCCTTATTGCCCGCCGCTATCTCCTCCCTGCTGCTGAGCGTAAACGCCGACACCACCGTAATCGCCAGCACGAAACAGCCCAGCATCAGGTACGTCTCCTGGAAACCGATCCGGTCATACATATTCCCGGCAAACGCGGAGAGAAAAATCGCCGCCGACTGTTTCGCGAACTGGAAGCCAATCAGATAGATAGTCGCCGAAAGACGCGTATCAAACACCCCGGTGATGTACTTGAAGGCCCCCACCAGCAGGAACGGGACCTCCAGCGCGTGCAGCATCTTCAGGGCAATCACTTCTACGGCGGTGGTGGCAAACGACGAGCCGATAATGCGCGTCGCCATAATCACCCCGGCGATCAGCAGCGTGTTTTTCGCGCCGATGCGGTTAATGATCCACGGTGAACAAAACATGATGATCGCATTGCAGATTTCCCCGGCAGTGGTCGCAAAACCAAAGGCGCGAGTGCCCTCCTGCGGCGTGGCGAAGAACGTTTTGAAGAAGGTAGCAAACTGCTGGTCGAAGACGTCATAGACGCAGGCCACGCCAATCACGTACAGAATAAACATCCACATTCTGCGCTGGCGGAACAGGCTAAAGACCGTTTTCGCGGTGATCTGCGGCTGGTTGGCACCCAGCGCATTCATCACCTGCGCCGTCTGGTTGGGTCTTGGCTTTGCGACCACCAGCAATAGCATCAACAGCAGCGCCGCCCCCGAACCCATCCAGAAAACATACGACGGATCGATGCCGAACAGGATCCCGCCCGTGGAGGCGCACAGCCCCCAGCCGAGGCAGCCAAACATGCGCGCCTTGCCGTATTCAAAGAAACTGTTACGGCTCACGCGTTCAATGTAGGCCTCAATGGCTCCTGAGCCCGCCGAAAAGACAAAGCCGATATAAATGCCGCCGCTCAGCGCGCCCAGCCAGATGTTAGCTTTCAGTAACGGCGCAAAGACGTAGAGGAAGAAAGGGGCAAACAGGAACAGCAGCACGGAGATGATCCACAGCAGGTGTTTTTTCAGCCCCAGTTTATCCGAGATCACCCCAAGCACCGGCTGGAAGGCAATGGCCGAGAGTGAGATGCAGGAGAAGACGATGCCGGTATGAGTTTTATTGAGGCCGATGATATCCGACAGCCAGATCGGCAGGAACGGAAAGCAGGTGGCCATGATGAAAAAGTAGAGAAAGAAGAACAGCCCGAAAATCCAGAAATTAGGGTTGTCTTTGTGGGTACAGGTTGTTGTGTTCATTATTTTTATCCTCAACGGAGGGCCAGTTTCCCGGCCCGTCACCTTTACACGCGTTCCACGCCAATCATGATGGCGCTTTCCGGATCGAGAATCGGCAGCGCAATGCCCGCCTGCATCAGCCACTCACCGCTCGCCGTTTGCGGCGTTTCCATCCATGCCGGCAGCTTGCGCATGGTATGGCCTCCCTCACCGGTGATGCGAATATCAGGGTGATCGAGCAGCGAAATACGATACTGCGCGCTGGCCTCAAGCCCCGGCATGCGCAGCGGCATCATCAACGTGTAGTCCGGCATGGCGAGCTGGCTGACGATAAACAGTCCCTGCGTTTTATCTTCGCTCACAATACCCTGTGCCAGCGTAGTGGCATCCGGCATATCCACGCGCCAGTGGGTGCCCTGATGGATAACCTCGCGCCACTGCTTATACAGCGCGGCGTAACGGCGATAACCTTCGCGCTCCTGCTCATCAACGGTGAGGGGATCCAGTTCCAGCCCCATATGACCAAACAGCGCCGTCAGACCGCGAAATTCAATGCTGTGCTGGCGGAAGGTGGCGTGACATTTATGATGACCGATATGCGCCCCCATCACCTCCGGCGGGAAGAAATAGCTCATGCCGCGCTGGATAGCGTTGCGCTCCAGCGCATCGTTGTTGTCCGAGGCCCAGAAGCGGTGGCAGCGCGTCAGCACTTCATAATCAATTCGCCCCCCGCCGGAGGAGCAGGATTCAAATTCGACGTGCGGGAAACGCTTGCCCAGCACGTCCAGCAGACGATAAAACTGGCGGGTTTGCGCGTCAGCGGCGGCCTTCCCGTCGTGACCCGGCTGCACCAGCTCACGGTTCATGTCCCACTTCACGTAGTCGACCTCATGTTCACCCAGAAGCCAGCTCATGCGCTCCACCAGGTAATCAAACGCCTGCGGAATGTTCAGGTTAAGCACCAGCTGGTGCCGCCCGGTATGTAGCCTGTAGCCGGGCAACGCCAGCACCCAGTCGGGATGCGCACGATAAAGATCGGAATCCGGGTTAATCATCTCCGGCTCAACCCAGATGCCAAACGCCATGCCGAGCTGTTTCACATGGCTGATGACCGGCGTGAGGCCGTTCGGGTACTTCTTCTCGTCCAGATACCAGTCACCCAGCGCGGCGTAGTCGTCGTTGCGACCTTTGAACCAGCCGTCGTCGATGATAAAGCGCTCCACGCCCAGCGCAGCCGCCTCGTCGGCCATGCGCATGATGTAGTCCGGGTCGTGGTTAAAGTAGATGCCTTCCCAGGTATTGAGGTGAACCGGGCGCGGTTTGTTTTCGGGGAAGCGGATAACGTTGTCGCGAAGGTAATGGTGAAACTGCTGGCTCATGCCGTTCAGACCCTGCGCGGAGTAGCTTGCATACAGGCGCGGCGTCCAGAGCGTGTCGCCCTCCTCAATCGCCATTTCGCCCGGCAGGTAGAGGGCTTCAGCCTGCAGATAGCGGCGGCCGTCGGTTTTGGCTTCCGCACGCAGGCGGTGGTTGCCGCTCCAGCCCAGATGCACGCCCCAGACGTCGCCGTGCATTTCGCTGAATGACGGCGTACCGGCAATCAGCGCCGGGAAGTGTTCATGAGAGGTTTTACCCCGGCGGTTTTCAATCACAAAGCTGTCGTGCTCAAGCGTCACGCGGTGCGGCTGAAATTCCCGGATCCAGCGTCCGTGGAAGGCCATCACCTCCCGCGCGCGTTCGGCCACGGGTAGCGTTATGGCAAAACGGTCCACCTGCCACGCCTGCGCTTTCAGGTTGGTTAAGCCGTGACGCACCGCCAGCACGCCGCTGGCGTCCAGCGCCAGCTCGCTGGTCAGCCGCAGGCCCGCATGTTCATCTTCTGCCGTAATCGTCAGGGTTTGCCCCTGCTGCTGGACGTCTGTGGTGCTAAAGAGAGGTGAACCGTCCAGGCCCAGACGATGCCCTTCAATACCGGGTGACCCAAACAGGCCGTGCCCCAGCTCGGCCATCAGCGTGACCGGAGAATCAACATCCAGCCTGCCGTTTGCAACTGGCCGGGAAAGGGTTTCAGCATTCTGCGGCGAAAAGTGCTGAAGATGCGGCCCCCAGTAAATAATTTCGGCGAATGGGTGCGTTTTTATCACCACATCCACCGTCGCGCTTTCGAGTCGTAAAATGGAATCTTGCATCAGACATCTCCTGTCATGGGATGCCTTGAGTTTTGATCCGAAACGTTTCGGATACAAACCAAAACGTTTCGGATTTGTGATCGGGTTTAGAAAATGGAGAGATTCAGGCCGTCTGGCCGGGAGAGAATTCGGGCTGCCAGAGCACCTGGAGCTGCTCGATCGCCTCTCCGTTGATCAGCTGGCGAACCATATCGGCAATCTGTTTCCCGACGCCCTGACGGGTGGACTGGATCACTGCCGCCACGTCAGCATCGACGATGCTGTCCTGCGGAAGCCCGTCATAAACCACCAGCGCAACGGCGTTCTCGCCGGTCAGGCGGCCCAGCTCCGCCAGCGCCATCGCCGCGCCGTCGCCATGAGTGTTGCAGTCGGTAATGATGGCCGTGGGCGGCTGCGATAGCGAGAGAAGCTCTTTCGTGGTGGCATACCCCACCCGGCGTGAAGGGGGCATGGCGCGCAGCCATTCGCTGGAAAGCCCGGCTTCCCGCAACGCGTCCAGATAGCCCTGACGGCGCTGGGTGATGAATGCCTGATTGTTGCTTTCGCCCAGCAGGGCAATGCGCTGATGGCCTTTTCCGATCAGCCAGCGGGTCGCATTGTACGTACCGGCATAGTTGTCGAAGTCGAACCACGCGTACGGCTGCGGTAGCTGGCTGCGCCCGAGCGCCAGGAAAGGAAAACCGGCGGCCTGCAGTTGCTCAAGACGGGGATCGCGATCCAGCGTGTGGGCCACGATCAGCGCATCCACGCGGCGGCTTTGCACCATGCGCATATAGCTGTGTTTATCGGCCAGATCGTCATCGGCAATCAGCAACAAATCGATTTCATGTCTCGCCAGTTCGTGGCTAATTTCGCCGACCATGTCCATAAATACGCTGTTATTGAGCGGAACAGGATGGACCGGGAACACCAGCCCAACGGCGTCGATTTTGCCCATCTTCAGACGACGGGCGAAGGTGTTCGGTCGGTAACCACGGCGCTGGGCCTCTGCTTCCACGCGTGCGCGCGTCTCGGCGGAGACGTCGTCATATCCGTTGAGGGCGCGGCTGACGGTGGTGACCGACAGCCCCAGTTCTTTGGCAATGGCTTTAAGCGACATGAGTTTCCGTATCTCTGTTAGTTTTGTTCCGCCACCAGCAGCGCGTAAGTGTCTGGCTCCAGGGCCTTGAAGATGTGCGGCTGGTCGGCGGGATAACAAATGTAATCCCCTGCGCCGAGCTCTTCCGCCGCGTCGAGCAGGCCGACCAGCGCCCGCCCCTGCGTCACAATAATATGCTCCACCGAGCCCGGCGGATGCGGCTGAGAAAGACGGTCTGCACCCGGTTGGGTCATCAGAAGATAGACATCGCGGCGCGCGCCGGGAGGGCATGCTGCCAGCAAAATGGCTTCATAATTAGCCTCTCCGGCGACCACTTTCGTCCCTTCACCACGGCGTATCACCTGCGTGGTCGGTAGCTGCGGCTCAAGCAAACGGGCGAAAGGAATATCCAGCGCCACGCAGAGCGACCACAGCGTTTCCAGGCTAGGGTTACCGTTGCCGGACTCCAGCTGGGAAAGCGTGGATTTTGCGATCCCGGCACGGCGGGCAATTTCCGCCAGTGAAAGCCCGGTTCGCAGGCGTTCTCGCACCAGACTTTTGGCGATCAGGCTGATCGGCTGCGTCATATAACGGCCTCTTGTTCTATAAAACGAACGAATCGTTCGTCTTGAAAATCAGTTTCGTTGCGTTCATTATAATGGATACACGTTCGATATGGCTAAAATTGTATGAAGCATCATCTCTCTTGCCTGAAAGGCGACACCATAAAAGCAATCATTCTGGTCTGCCTGGCGGTGGGCGTGGTCGGGATGTCCTACGGCTCGCTGGCGATGGCCTACGGTTTCCCGGTCTGGGTGCCGTTTGTGCTCTCCATTACCGTGCTGGCGGGCGCGTCTGAGTTCATGTTTATCGGCATCGTGGCGAGCGGCGGCAATCCGCTGGCGGCCGCGGCGGCAGGTTTGCTGGTCAACGCGCGCCACGTGCCGTTTGGCGTGACGGTGCGAGAGCTGGTGGGCAAGCGCGGTCTGAGCCTGCTGGGCTGCCACATCATGAACGATGAAAGCGTGGTGTTTGGCCTGTCGCAAAAAACCGCCGAGCAGCGTAAAGCCGCCTACTGGCTGTGCGGCTTAGGCGTCGCCCTCGTCTGGCCGCTTGGCGCACTGCTGGGGGCTATGGTCGGCAAGCTGCTGCCGGCCCCAGAAACCATCGGGCTGGATGCGGTATTTCCGGCCATTCTGCTGGCATTAGTGGTTCCCGCTTTTAAAAACCGTACCACGCTGATCCGCGCCTGCAGCGGCGCCGTGTTATCGCTGGCCGCCGTACCGTTTGCCCCGGTGGGATTACCGGTACTGCTCTCTTTACTCGGTCTTGCCGCGAGGAAAAAATAATGGAAAACATGACGATCTTTATTCTCGGCATCGCCATTCTTTCTGCCGGAACCTATTTAATGCGCCTTGGCGGCGCCAAACTCGGCAACCGGCTGGCGCTGTCGGAGCGTTATCAGGCGCTGCTGTCAGATGCGGCAACGGTATTGCTGTTCTCCGTGGCGCTGGCGACCACCTTTTATGAGGGAGACCACTTCGCGGGCATGGCGCGCGTGCTGGGCGTGGCGTTTGCGGTGTTTTTGGCCTGGCGGAAAATGCCGTTAATCGTGGTCATTGTGGCCGCGGCAGTGGTGACGGCATTGCTGCGCGTGGCGGGCATAAACTAAAAAAGCGCCCCGGGGGCGCTCTTTCGACGGTGTGGCTCGCTTATTTGTTCAGTTCAGCAGTCATGTGTACGCGGTTACCGGTGAATGCCTGGGTAATTTTGTATGATGACGCACCCGCTTCCTGAGCCTGAGCCGCGATTTTCGCTTCTGCACCATCAATGGTAGAGGCGGTTGCGGTTACGGTCTGCGCAGCGAAAGAACCGAAAGAAGTAGCCAGAGCGATTACAGCGACAAAAGTTTTGATGCTTTTCATAATATAAACCCTTTCATTAAGTTGTTTAGGTAAGGCACCGTGCCTTGATGAGATAAATACTAGACCTCATCGCGAACAACTAAAAGCGGAAGGATTTGCTATTATCATTCAAAATTACTGATTAACTATTAATCGCTGTGGATGGGTATAAATGGTTGCCCTTCCCGGCTTGCAAAAGCCCACCAGCGTCAGGTTGCAGCGCTCGGCCACCTCCACCGCCAGCGTCGTTGCCGCCGACACGGCAAACAGGATCTCCACCCCGCACATCGCCGATTTTTGCACCATCTCATAGCTGGCTCGGCTGGAAACGAGCGCGGCGCCCTGCTGCCAAACCTCACTTTCACGCGCACGACGACCGAGCAGCTTATCCAGCGCCACGTGGCGGCCCACGTCTTCATGCCCACCGGCAATCTCTCCCGACGGCAATACCCACGCCGCCGCGTGCGTGCAGCCGCTGAGCTGGCCGATAGGCTGTACATCGTTGAGGTGCTCAAGCGCAGGGTCGAGGTGCGCCAGATTAAAGGTCTGAGTAAACGGCAGTGGTGAAACAGGTTTGCCAATATCGTTGAGCTGCTCAACGCCACACACGCCGCAGCCGGTACGCCCGGCCAGCGCGCGACGACGCTCTTTCAGCCCCATAAAGCGGCGGCTGGAGAGCTCGATTTGCACTTCCAGGCCGTTGCAGGCCTGCACCACGTCCATGCCATAGATATCTTGCGGATGCTCAATGATGCCTTCCGAGAGGGAAAAACCGATGGCGAACAGCTCAAGATCTTTCGGAGACGCCATCATCACCACATGCGAGATGCCGTTGTAAACGAGCGCAACGGGCACTTCTTCGGCCAGAAAATCGGGTATGGCATGAGTTATGTGGGGCGGTCGGTGTACCGACAGTTCCACTATGCCGGCAGGCAGGGGTGACGAGTGGGGAGCACGGTTTTGTTTAGACACAGCGGTATTCCTGAACAACCACGGAAGCGAGCGTGCTATTGCAGCATAAACCACAGGCTGTACGCATAGTATGGATCAACTTTTCGACAACCATTCTCCTACTCATTTAGCAGGGGTGCAACCTGCCACCGGCTACACCGCTTTAACATGCAGAGCTGTTAACGTGATCAATATCACACTTTATAATCAACATGGTGATAATACGTTCACTTTGTATTAACGCCATTAGAACAGCTGTACCGACAATGTGGTATTCTGATGATATCCCTCGTGGAATTGAGGGATTAACGCAAATTTTTTCCTTTGCGGTCATTCTTCAACCGCGAAGTCAAAACTACATATGTAAGCAATGTCGAAACAAGGAGTGACCCATGCAGGTCAGCAGAAGGCAGTTCTTTAAGATCTGCGCTGGCGGTATGGCAGGCACCACGGCAGCGGCACTGGGCTTTGCGCCCGGCGTAGCGCTGGCGGAAACGCGGCAGTATAAACTGCTGCGCACCCGTGAAACCCGTAATACCTGTACGTACTGCTCTGTCGGTTGCGGGCTGTTGATGTATAGCCTCGGCGACGGTGCTAAAAACGCCAAAGCGTCTATTTTCCATATCGAAGGCGACCCGGATCACCCGGTTAACCGCGGCGCATTGTGCCCAAAAGGGGCCGGTCTGGTGGACTTTATCCACTCCGAAAGCCGCCTGAAATTCCCTGAATACCGCGCGCCGGGTTCCGACAAATGGCAGCAAATCAGCTGGGAAGAGGCGTTTGACCGCATCGCTAAACTGATTAAAGAAGACCGCGATGCCAACTTTGTTGAGAAGAACGCCGACGGCGTCACGGTCAACCGCTGGCTCTCCACCGGGATGCTGTGTGCTTCTGCTTCCAGTAACGAAACCGGTTATTTAACCCAGAAATTTACGCGTGCACTCGGTATGCTCGCGGTCGACAACCAGGCGCGTGTCTGACACGGACCAACGGTAGCAAGTCTTGCTCCAACATTTGGTCGCGGTGCGATGACCAACCACTGGGTCGACATCAAGAACGCCAACCTCATTGTGGTGATGGGCGGTAACGCCGCTGAAGCGCACCCGGTCGGGTTCCGCTGGGCGATGGAAGCCAAAATCCACAACGGTGCGAAACTGATTGTGATCGATCCCCGCTTCACGCGTACTGCGTCAGTGGCGGATTTCTACACCCCTATTCGTTCAGGTACTGACATTACTTTCCTGTCAGGCGTACTGCTGTACCTGATGACCAACGAAAAATACAACCGCGAATACACCGAAGCCTATACCAACGCCAGCCTGATCGTGCGTGAGGATTACCACTTCGAAGATGGTCTGTTTAGCGGTTACGACGCCGAAAAACGCAAGTACGACAAAACCAGCTGGAACTACGAGCTGGATGAGAAAGGTTTTGCGAAGCGTGACACCACGTTGCAACACCCGCGCTGCGTGTGGAACCTGCTGAAAGAGCACGTCTCCCGCTACACGCCGGAGGTTGTCGAAAACATCTGCGGTACGCCGAAGGCGGACTTCCTGAAGGTGTGCGAGCTGATCGCCGAAACCAGCGCGAAAGACAAAACCGCGTCGTTCCTGTACGCCCTCGGCTGGACGCAACACTCCATCGGCGCGCAGAACATCCGCACCATGGCGATGGTTCAGCTGCTGCTCGGCAACATGGGGATGGCAGGCGGCGGCGTGAACGCCCTGCGCGGTCACTCCAACATTCAGGGTCTGACCGACCTCGGCCTGCTGTCTCAGAGCCTGCCGGGCTACATGAACCTGCCAAGCGAGAAACAGACCGACCTGCAAACCTACCTGACGGCCAGCACGCCTAAACCGCTGCTTGAAGGCCAGGTGAACTACTGGGGCAACTATCCGAAGTTCTTCGTCTCGATGATGAAAGCGTTCTTCGGTGACAAAGCGACGGCGGAAAACAGCTGGGGCTTTGACTGGCTGCCGAAGTGGGACAAAGGTTACGACGTTCTGCAGTATTTCGAGATGATGCATCAGGGCAAAGTGAACGGCTATCTGTGCCAGGGCTTTAACCCGGTTGCCTCGTTCCCGAACAAGAACAAGGTTGTTGAGTCGCTGTCGAAACTGAAGTTCCTGGTGACGATTGACCCGCTCAATACCGAAACCTCGACCTTCTGGCAGAACCACGGTGAATCGAACGACGTCGATCCGTCGAAGATTCAGACCGAAGTGTTCCGTCTGCCATCGACCTGCTTTGCGGAAGAGAACGGCTCTATCGTCAACTCCGGGCGCTGGCTGCAGTGGCACTGGAAAGGCGCGGACGCCCCGGGCATCGCCATGAACGACGGCGAGATCCTGGCCGGTATCTTCTTACGCCTGCGTAAGATGTATGCGGCTGAAGGCGGCGCGAACCCTGAGCCTGTGCTGAACATGACCTGGAACTACTCGACGCCGGAAAACCCAGCGCCGGAAGAAGTGGCGATGGAGAGCAACGGTAAGGCGCTGGCGGACGTTATCGACCCGGCCACCGGCACCGTGCTGGCGAAGAAAGGCGATCAGCTCAGCACCTTCGCGCACCTGCGTGACGACGGCACCACCTCCAGCGGCTGCTGGATCTTTGCCGGTAGCTGGACGCCGAAAGGCAACCAGATGGCCAACCGCGATAACGCCGACCCGTCGGGTCTGGGCAATACGCTGGGCTGGGCATGGGCATGGCCGCTCAACCGCCGCATCCTCTATAACCGTGCGTCCGCTGACCCGCAGGGCAACCCGTGGGATCCGAAGCGTCAGCTGCTGAAGTGGGACGGTGCGAAATGGGGCGGCGTGGATATTCCGGACTACAGCACTGCCGCACCAGGCAGCGACGTCGGGCCGTTTATCATGCAGCCTGAAGGAATGGGGCGTCTGTTCGCTATCGATAAGATGGCGGAAGGTCCGTTCCCGGAACACTATGAGCCGTTTGAGACGCCGCTGGGCACCAACCCGCTGCACCCGAACGTGGTCTCTAACCCGGCAGCCCGTATCTTCAAGAGCGATTTTGAAGCGCTGGGTAAAAAGGACAAGTTCCCGTACGTGGGCACCACTTACCGTCTGACCGAGCACTTCCACTACTGGACCAAGCACGCGCTGCTTAACGCCATCGCGCAGCCGGAACAGTTTGTGGAGATCGGCGAGAAGCTGGCGAACAAGCTCGGCATTGCCCATGGCGATACCGTGAAGGTCTCCTCTAACCGCGGCTACATCAAGGCCAAGGCGGTGGTGACCAAGCGTATTCGCACGCTGAACGTTCACGGTCAGCAGGTGGATACCATCGGCATCCCAATTCACTGGGGCTATGAGGGCGTGGCGAAGAAAGGGTTCATTGCGAACACCCTGACGCCATTCGTCGGTGATGCGAACACGCAGACGCCGGAGTTTAAGGCCTTCCTCGTGAACGTGGAAAAGGTGTAACGGAGACGACTTATGGCTTATCAATCTCAAGACATTATCCGTCGTTCCGCGACTAACGGTTTCACGCCCGCGCCTCAGGCGCGGGACCACCAGCAGGAAGTGGCGAAGCTTATCGACGTGACCACCTGTATCGGCTGTAAAGCCTGTCAGGTGGCCTGCTCTGAGTGGAACGATCTGCGTGACGAAGTGGGCCACAACGTCGGGGTGTACGACAACCCGGCGGACCTGACCGCCAAGTCCTGGACGGTGATGCGTTTCTCGGAAGTGGAGCAGAACGACAAGCTGGAATGGCTTATCCGCAAAGACGGCTGTATGCACTGTGCGGATCCGGGCTGCCTGAAGGCGTGTCCGTCAGAAGGGGCTATCATTCAGTATGCCAACGGCATCGTCGACTTCCAGTCCGAGCAGTGCATTGGCTGCGGCTACTGCATCGCGGGCTGTCCGTTCGACGTACCGCGCCTGAACCCGGAAGACAACCGCGTCTACAAATGCACCCTGTGCGTGGACCGCGTTACCGTCGGCCAGGAGCCTGCCTGCGTGAAGACCTGCCCAACCGGCGCCATCCACTTTGGTTCTAAAGAGGATATGAAAACGCTGGCGGCAGAGCGCGTGGGCGAGCTGAAAACCCGTGGTTACGACAACGCGGGCCTGTACGATCCGGCCGGGGTAGGCGGTACGCACGTAATGTACGTGCTGCACCACGCCGACAAGCCGAACCTGTATCACGGCCTGCCGGAGAACCCGGAAATCAGCGCCACCGTGAAGTTCTGGAAAGGCATCTGGAAACCGCTGGCAGCGGTGGGCTTTGCTGCCACCTTTGCAGCGAGCATCTTCCACTACGTCGGCGTCGGTCCGAACCGCGCGGAAGAGGAAGACGACAACCTGCATGAAGAGAAAGACGAGGTGCGCAAATGAGAAAACGTGACACCATCGTGCGCTACACCGCGCCGGAACGCATCAACCACTGGGTCACCGCCTTCTGCTTCATGCTGGCGGCGATAAGCGGGCTGGGGTTCTTCTTCCCGTCCTTCAACTGGCTGATGCAGATCATGGGGACACCACAGCTGGCGCGCATCCTGCACCCGTTTGTGGGCGTCATCATGTTCGCGTCGTTCATCATCATGTTTTTCCGCTACTGGCACCATAACCTAATCAATCGGGATGATATCTTTTGGGCGAAGAATATTCGTAAGATCGTCGTCAACGAGGAAGTGGGTGACACCGGGCGTTATAACTTCGGCCAGAAATGCGTATTCTGGGCGGCGATTATCTTCCTGGTCCTGTTGCTGGTGAGCGGCGTGATCATCTGGCGTCCGTACTTTGCGCCTGCTTTCTCAATCCCGGTGATCCGATTCGCGCTGATGCTGCATTCATTTGCCGCAGTGGCGTTAATTGTGGTTATCATGGTGCATATCTACGCCGCCCTCTGGGTGAAAGGCACCATTACCGCGATGGTGGAGGGATGGGTCACCAGCACGTGGGCGAAGAAACATCACCCGCGCTGGTACCGTGAAGTCCGCCAGAAACAGGAAAAGTCATCTGAATGAGTATTCGCATAATCCCGCAAGATGAGCTGGGGTCGAGCGAGAAACGCACGGCGGATTATATTCCGCCGTTGTTATTCCCCAGACTCAAGAACCTCTACAACCGCCGCGCAGAGCGTCTGCGCGAGCTGGCAGAGAACAACCCGCTGGGTGATTTTCTGCGCTTTGCCGCGCTGGTCGCCCACGCGCAGGAAGTGGTGCTGTACGACCACCCGCTGCAAATGGACCTGACCGCGCGCATCAAAGAAGCCAACGCGCAGGGCAAGCCGCCGCTGGACATTCACGTCCTGCCGCGCGACAAGCACTGGCAAAAGCTGCTGCATTCGCTGATTGCCGAGCTGAAGCCGGAAATGAGCGGAACCGCGCTGGCGGTCATTGAGAATCTGGAAAAAGCCTCTGACCTGGAGCTGGAAGAGATGGCGAGCGCGCTGTTTGCGTCCGACTTCTCGCTGGTCAGCAGCGATAAGGCGCCGTTTATCTGGGCAGCCCTGTCGCTCTACTGGGCACAAATGGCAAGCCTGATCCCGGGCAAAGCTCGCGCCGAATACGGCGAGGCGCGCCAGTTCTGCCCGGTGTGTGGCTCAATGCCGGTCTCCAGCATGGTGCAAATCGGCACCACTCAGGGGCTGCGCTACCTGCACTGCAACCTGTGTGAAACCGAGTGGCACGTGGTGCGCATCAAGTGCAGCAACTGCGAGCAGACCCGCGATCTCAACTACTGGTCGCTGGAAAACGAAGACGCGGCAGTGAAAGCCGAAAGCTGCGGCGACTGCGGCACTTACCTGAAGATTCTGTATCAGGAAAAAGACCCGAAAGTCGAAGCGGTGGCCGACGATCTCGCCTCGCTGATTCTGGACGCGAAGATGGAGCAGGAGGGCTTTGCCCGCAGCTCGATCAACCCGTTCCTGTTCCCGGGCGAAGGGGAGTAATTCCCTGTGACAGTGCCGGGCGGCGCGTGCTTGCCCGGCCTACACCTGGTAAGGCGTAAGGACCTCGTCAATACCCGCAAAATCTTTCGTGTTGCGAGAAACCAACGGACATTTTCTGCTCTGCGCTGTAGCTAGGATGATAGCATCAGGCAGTTTCATTCCATGCTTCTCACGTAGTAAAACGCTTCTTTCCGCGATATCCCGAGACACATCAATAATTTCAAAAGCGCCCATCACGGCTGCCGTTTTCGCTTCATGACCATGCCTGCGAGCGCCCACCATCACTTCCATCCAGGTAATTAAGCTGATGGCACGATGCGACGCGGTATTCTCAATCGCATCCGCAGCTTCAACACGGTTGTTGAAGAGATCAATGAGAATATTGGTATCAAACACTGCCATGTGCTCCATGATTACCACTCCTCACGCAGCTTGCGTTCATACTCAAGCCCGTCCTCTTTTCTGTCTCCCCACAGACCAAGCGCATTTCGGATAACAGAAGAACTCTGCTGGTCGAGATACAGCTCTATCGCTTCGCGAAGCAGTTCAGCACGTGGTTGATTTCGCAATTGCTTGAGGTTATCCAAACGTTGAATCACGTCATCAGACAAATCGATAAGTATTCTGCCCATATCAAGTTCCGCCAAAACGCTCATATATCACCTTAGTATATCATCTTTGGTTAATTTTCAGGCAAAATACTCTTTATCAATTTAGAGTGAAAGGACGTTTTTTAGGGAATGATCGATTTTGCGAGCCGCTTTCCACAATATGCACCTCTCAACATTTCTCTGTTTTCATCTGCTGTAAACCAGGCTATAAACTGTATAAAAAAACAGTAAAAGGACGTAACCATGGCTCTGGAGAAGGGTATTGATAAGCTGGTACAGGAGTTTATTGCCGCAGGACGACCTTCCTCGCGAAAGCAGAGTATTGATGACCGGAGAAGCGGATATGTCGCCAGCACAGCGCTGGCTGGGGAAAAAGAAACTCGTGTCCAGGTTGAAACGCTTGTTCTAGAGGATTTGACCTTTCGGGTATTTTCGCCTCTCAATGCGCCTGAACTATTGCCTGCTGCCATCTACTACCACGGCGGATGCTTTATCAGCGGCGGCTTTGATACCCATGACAACCAGCTCCGTCAGTTAGCCTGCTACGGCAATTGCCGGGTGGTTGCGATTCAATACAGGCTGGCGCCGGAGCATACCTTCCCCGCCGCACATGACGATGCGGAAAAAGGTGCAGATCTGGTCTGGCAATATGCGGATAAACTGGGCGTGGATAAAAACCGGATCACCTTTTGCGGAGACAGCGCGGGGGGACATCTTGCGCTGGTAACGGCGCTGCGGCTTAAGGCTAAAGGGCTCTGGCAGCCTGTACAGCTTATTCTTATCTACCCCATGCTCGACGCCACGGCCAGTTTTGAAAGCTATACCCTCAACGGCATGGATTACGTAATTACTCGCGATACCCTGCTGAGCGGCTATGAAATATATCTGGCTGGAGCCGACCGTAAGCATCCTGAGGTTAGCCCGCTGTGGCGAGAAGACTTCAGCGGCCTGCCAGCTGTCCATATCGTTACCGCTGAGTACGATCCGTTATGCGATGAAGGTGAGGCGCTGTTTCAACGCCTCACGGAGCAAGGAGTGACGTGTACCGCTCAGCGATGGCTGGGAGTAATACATGGCTTCTTCCAGCTTGGTGGAATTAGCCAATCAGCGCGAGATGTTATGCGGGATATCGCCGGGCGGATTCAGCACGCCCGGGGAGCGTAAACAGGAGATTACTCCTCCTCGTTCCCGCCCTCTTCATACGCGCCAAAAGGCTTCGCCGGAAGAACAATGTAGGTGCCTTCAAACACCGCGCCCGGCGTTTTATCGCCAAACAGTTCAACCTGCATTTGTACGCGCGCCTTGCGACCGCGTGCCAGACGGTCAAGATCGCCACCCAGTGATCCCAGATCGGCCACGGCGGTCGGCTTGCCGCTTATCGGCGCGCTATAGCGAATGTGGGCATCGGCCAGAATGATGGTGCCGCCCAGATGGCGCTCGCGCAGCATCAGCCAGATAAGCCCCCAGCCGGTGAGCGTGGCCAGTGAGAAAAGACTTCCGGCAAACAGGGTGTGGTGCGGATTCTGGTTGCCGGTTTCCGGCATGGTGGTAATAAATTTTTGTCCGGTGTACTGCTGAATGCGTACGCCCATTTTTTCGCTGAGCGGAATGTGCTGATACCAGGCCTGCTGCAGCTGTCCGCACCAGTCGGCGCGATGCAGAATATCGTCCAGCGTGGCGATGGGTTTGATCATCAAAAAATGACGAATCGGCGTGGTTTGCGGGGCTGTGATTTCACCCTGATTCACAAAACCGAGTTTAGCGAAGAACTCCACGGCATCTTCGCGGGCGCTACAGGTGACGCGCTTAACGCCTTCCTGACGGGCGACGGATTCCAGGGTCATCGCCATTAGCGTCCCCAGACCTTTGTCCTGCACGGAGGGATGAACCGCCATAAAGCGAATAGACGCTTCGTTATCGGCGTTGATATACAAACGCCCGACGGCCACAAGGTTGCCCTCTTCGTCCATCACCATCTGATGGTGGGCCATCGCGTCCCAGGCGTCGCGCTCAGAGCCTTTTGGCTGATGTAATGGCTTGCGAAGCATTTCCCAGCGGAACTGGTAATAGGCTTCTAACTCTTCTTCCGTTTGCGGTACTCGAAGGTGATACATAGCTGTACTCTCTCTTGTTACCCGCGGCCACGCCGTAAGTATGCTCATACCTGGAGCCAGAATGTGACGGGGCCATCGTTCACCAGCGATACCTGCATATCTGCAGCGAATCGTCCGGTTTGCGTATTCATTTCCTGCTGGCGACAACGCTCAACAAAGTACTCGTAAAGTGCTTCTGCACGATCCGGCGCGGCGCCTTTCGAGAAACTCGGGCGCATGCCGCGCTCGGTATCCGCTGCCAGCGTAAACTGGGAAACCACCAGCACGCTGCCGCCCGCCTGCTGGACGTTCAGGTTCATCTTGCCTTCCGCATCGCTGAAAATACGGTAGCCCAGCACGCGCTCACACAAGCGGTTGGCTTTTTGTTCGTCATCATCCTTTTCGACACCTAACAACACCAAAAGTCCTGGGCCAATTTCACCCGTCACCTCTCCCTCCACGGTGACGCTGGCACGGGTTACGCGCTGTATCAATGCAATCATGGTTGGTCTGCTTCTTGTTGTTTTTCAGCTTCTGCTGCTTTTTTAAGTTCGCGGTATACACCGAGAGTGACAGTTATTTCAGCACCAAGCAAGACGATACACCAGGTCCAGTAGACCCAGACAAACAAAATGGGGATCACCGCCAGCACGCCGTAAATCAGCTGATAGGACGGAAACATGGTGATGTAAAGGGCAAACCCTTTCTTACCGAGCTCAAAGAGCAACGCCGCCACCAGCGCCCCCACGACCGCATCGCGGTTAGGCACGCGCGTGGTCGGCACCACGCTATAGAGCAGCCAGAACGAGAGCCACGACAGGATCAACGGAAAGATGCGAAGCACATTATCAATCACGCCGTTTAAATCGCTCGCCCAGCGCAGGGAGAGCAGATACGAACTGATCGCGAGGCTCGCCCCGGCCAGCAGCGGCCCCAGCGTGAGGATCATCCAGTACACGGCAAAGGAATAGACCTTTGGCCGCGCTTTTTTACTCCGCCAGATCGTGTTCAGCGCGTTATCGATGGCGTACATCAACAGCAGCGCGGTGATAATAAGACCACATGCCCCCACTGCCGTCATCTTGCTGGAGTTAGCAACAAACTGCTCAATGTAGTTCTGGATGACATCCCCGGTTGCCGGAATGAAATTCGCGAAGACAAAATGACGAAGCTGCAGGCTGACATCCGCAAACATCGGAAAGGCGGAAAACAGGGCAAAGATGACTGCCACCAGAGGCACTAATGAGAGCAACGACACGTAGGCGAGGTTACCCGCCAGCGTGGTCATATTGTCCTCATCAATCCTGTGCCAGAGCAGTTTCAGCCAGGCCCGCAGCGGGCGAGTATGGTGCGTGGCTTTTTGATGAACGGTTTTTAGCATAGCTGCTTCGCAAAGTAGTCTGGTATCGTCTCTTTTCCGGTCACCAGAATTGACGTAATACCCAACTGGTTAGCTCCCTCTATATTATCGGCGTTGTCGTCGAAAAAGACCGCATCGGCCGCGGTGAATCCCTCTGCCTGCAGAACAGCCTGATAGATTCGCGCTTCAGGCTTACGCATCCCCATCTCCTGCGAGAGGTAGATCTTATCTGCCGCCGCCTTAACTTCAGGGTACTCCTCAGGCCAGAACGTGGTGTGCAGACGGTTGGTATTTGATAGCACAACGACCCGATGCCCCTGCTCGCGCAGTTTGTGCATGATGTCGATCACCTCAGGGCGAACCGCCACAAATACCGCCTGCCAGCCGTGGGAAAACTGTTCATAGCTTAACGAAAGCCCCATCTCCTGGCAGAAACGTTCAGCGAATGCTTCATCGCTGATTTCACCGCGCTCATGCTGGTGGAAGGTCTCGCCCATCGCGAAATTCTGCTTTAAGGTCGCCAGCGGCACGCGGCTAAAATCGCTCCATGCACCCAACACGCGATTAAAATCGATATCGACGATGACGTTTCCTAAATCAAAGATATAAAGCATGTTTATCTCCTGCTCGCCGTGGAGAGGTAACTGTAGCGGGAATAAAGAGATTTGACTATGGATGCGGTCTAAGGTGTGCGATCGATTTTTACGGCGCGTTTTTACGACAGTAAAGCGAAGGGACGTTTGACGCGGCAAAAATCCAGGCCCCCCGATACTCATCGATCATCAGGCTCAGCTCCCTACCCGGCGTGCGGTAAAAACCCGGTAGCGTTGCGTTGATATCAGCCTCATCCGCATTATCGGCAAAGGTTTTAACAATACGATTGTTATTTAACACGCGCGCGTTCTCATGGTCACTGTAGTGAAAATAGATGGTACGATTAACTTCAGTAACCGTCTGACCAAATAATTTACCGTTAATAACCGTAGACCCCTCCCGATGCTGCATCCGCCAGGAAACCGTACCCACAAATCGGTTTTTACCAATCGTCCATTCCACATCTCCCGTACAGCGTATCGGCGTACTCGATAAATGCGAATAAGCTAACCAGCCACTGGTGGCAGCGGCCGCCAGAAATGCCGCCAGCAAAATGATACGGTTCCGGAGAGTCATCATTTTTCGTGCGCCCAAAAATAATGGGTGGTACATAACGCCGTCGCGTCCCTTCGCGCATCGTTATTACAGACAAACGCCGCGATTCGCTCCGTTTTACTATAGCCGACGAGAAAAACGTATCGTTTTTCGGCACACAGACCGGGATTATTGTTTAGCAGGCGCACGTAATGATCCTGAATATGTTCGTTAGGTGCATAAAAAAGTTGGCAGGCCTGGGTCGTGCTGCCCGTTGAAAGGGGAATGTAGTGACTAAACGGCATGTTCTGGTGCTTTTTATATAATATTCCCCCGTTGATAAGCGCGATCAACAAAAGCGTTGCGGTCGTTATTATCAGCCAGGCTGGCCTCTGCCTCGCGGCGCCCTTGGCAACGAGCACGTCTTTATTGGCTATGACTGGCTCAGCGGTTGGGACAAATAATTCAACCTCGGTAGCCTCGGAAAGCATAAGCCCGCGACGCGAAATCGTTTTTACCGTATCGCGCGGTAAGCCCACCTCAGCGAGGGCATTACGTAATGTCAAAATAGCCTGGTAAAAGGTATTCGGCGTAGTGACGTCATTGCGCTCCCCCCATCCCACCACCATTAACTGGTTTTGCGAAATTATTTCTCCGGGATGGGTGATGAGATAAAGAAAACAGAGGTTGGCAGGAAGCTGCAATTGTATCGAGCGCCCGGTAATATGATTTACCAGGTTTTTGTTTTCTGGATCATACTCGACCAATTTGTTAATAAGATACAATTTTCCTTTCCTCAGCAATAACAACCCTTAACTATATACACCAGAAAGATATACGTATATTTAACAACAGTATAGGACAGAAGGATCAGGACGCGATACCACCCCAACTAAGATTAAAAATAACACATTGTTTTTCAATCAGTTAAAAGGCAGTTTTCTTAGGTTTCTCTCATCTAAAACGACATAATGAGATTTCATTACACTTCGCCCGGCCCACTCATTATATTGAGCCCCAAGTCGCGAAAAGACTGTCGTTACGGCCGATTTAAGAAACGAATCTTTAGCTATTAGTGCTATTTCGTAAATCATCCTCCGGTATTTTTTTTGTCGAATAATCTTAAGGGGCTGAAGAATAGTCCTGGAATACGATGACCAAAGTATGTCCTTTCGCTATGGCTACGGCCTGACAAAATAGACATCACCAGGAATTTATATTCTTCACCACTATTTATCATAAACAAGAGAGGGGCACGAGATATGTTTCAAGATTGACACATTTGGATGGCAGTGAAATATTGACAGTGAAAATAAGACAGGAGTGGACTGGATGATGACATCGTCGCATAAGGTTGTCCGCTGTATGAGCTGTGAATTGTCCTGTCAGTTATTTCCAGATAACGCAGTACGTTCACAATATTGTGGAAATGCCTCATTCGCAGTTTGGCCTGGTGGTAACCATTTCCTGCAGATTGCAGTAGAAAATAAAATATTGCAAGGAAACAAGAATCACTTATTACGCGGCTTTATATTTGTAGACTTTTCGTTTTGCAACCTGCGCGTACTTGCCGATCCGCAATGGATTGAACGTCTGGTGAGAACTAACATGAACATCGTGATTATCACAGACCGCAAGCTGGAAGCATTGGCCAATTATTTTTTCATGCAGCGCAGTGAAATAAAGGGAATTATTTATTCGAATGACAACGACATTATATTAAAGGAAAAAATCAGCCATCTTTTCTCCGGGAGACGGTTAAATAGCAGACGCGGCAGCATGTTGAACGCTGTTGAATTTACGTTACTGAACAGATTTTTGTCAGGTGCTTGCCTCCAGGAGATTATAAAATCAGACGGCATTGATGTTAAAAAAATTTATGTTCATAAAATACGACTTGAGAGGAAGTTAGGCACCAGTATTCATAAAGTTCTCGTTTCTATTTTGTAATTTCAACCTGTTTACCTACCCACATTTAATGGTGTGGAGGATGTTCTACGCCTGAAAGAAAGGGGGCAGTCATGCCATATTTAATGAAACACTCACCAGTCGCCGCTGCGATTTCGCTGGCGTTAACGTCAGCGCTATTTACCGCACATGCAGCGGTAATAGATTTTGCTAATTTACCTGCCTCCGGAGCGGTAACGGATTTACCTGCAGAAATACAGGCGCTGATACCTGCAACGGCAAACGCGAACTTTAGCAAAAATACCGGCGATCCTAACTATGTCTACCAGTACAGCCCGGGGAATATCCCGATTTACGGAGATGGGATCACCCTCGAAGGGCCTGGGGCGGAAGCCTTTGAGCATTCCGTTACCGTTATTCAGAACTCCACGTCCGGCAGCCCGGGCGTGATATTTGGTGACGATCTGACTATTCGCACCCAGTCAAAAGTGGCTGCCAATAATGGTAAAGACGTCGACGGTATTCGTACCCACGGGATGAACACGCCGGCCAACCCGGTATTTATCATTACCGGCGACCGCACCCACATCTACGTTAATGGCCAAAGCGGTGACGGCATCAATGCCGGGTACAGCTCCTTCAGTCAGGGTTCTCTCGGCTCCGCCAATATTTATGTGGGTGACGATCTCTATATCGAAACCACGGGCAGCACCGGGCGCGGGATTAGCGCTTATGCACTGAATGATGCCTCAAAGGCAAAAAATAACGTTATCGTCGGCGATCGTGCGCATATTGTGACGCGCGGGACTTACGCTGAGGGCATTCGTACCAACCAGAGCGGCTCATACGTCCGGCTGGGAGATGTGGCGACCATCGAAACGTACGGCACATCGGCCTATGGCCTGTACGCGGGCTCTGCGTCAAAAATTGAGCTAGGCAAAAGCGCGACGATTACCACCGACGCGGCCAGTGCCTCCGGGGTTTATTCTACCGGCTCGTCAACCATCACCCTTGATGAAGGCGCCACCATTACGACCAACGGTGCCAGTGCGCATGGCGTCTACGCTTACACCGGTGCGGTGAATCTGGGAGATAACGTCACCATTGCGGTAAACAGCAGCGAGAAAACCAGCAGCTCCGCGCAGGCGCCGCACGGGATGTATGCCTGGTCGCGCGGCGTGATAGCGCTCGCGGGTGGTGCAACCATTACCACCGCAGGCCAGCGCGACAGCGGTAGCTATGCCCTGAACGCCAGTAACGGCGGGGTGATTGATGCGTCCGCAGGAGGCAAGTTCATCCTCAACGGCGATATCCTTTCCGCAGGCGGCGTCGCGGCCACCAGCGCGCTTCCGGCACAAAACAGTACCATTACGCTGACTATGGATGACAACTCCCTGTGGAACGGGGCGTCCTTCATTGAGAGCAACGCCGCGGGTACCGGTACTATCGCACTGACGATGAATGATGCCGTCTGGAATCTGCGCGACAGCTCCACGCTGACCAGCCTGACGCTGAATGCGGGCGGCACGATTAATTTCCAGCATGCAGAGGACGCGGCGTGGCAAACGCTGACCATCAAGGATGATTTTATCGGCAACGGCGGCAAGCTGGTTTTCAATACCGTGCTGTTTGACGACACTTCGGAAACGGACAAACTGATCGTTGAAGGCAACACCTCCGGTCATACCGGGGTGGAAGTGAACAACATTGGCGGTGCCGGCGCGCAAACCGTAGAAGGGATTGAAATTGTCAGCGTTGGCGGCAACTCTGAGGGGACGTTTGAGAAGGCCAGCCGTATCGTGGCGGGGGGCTATGACTATAACGTGGTGCAAAAAGGTAAAAACTGGTTTTTGACCAGCCAGGTCGAGCCCGTTGATCCTGTAGACCCACCGGTCGACCCCGTAGATCCACCTGTTGACCCAGTGGACCCGGTAGATCCGCCCGTTGACCCGGTGATCCCGCCGCAAGAGCCGGTCCCCCCAGCCGCACCACCGAAAAGCGAGCACCAGTATCGCCCGGAATTTGGCAGCTATCTGGCAAACAGCTATGCGGCCAATACGCTGTTTATGACCCGTCTGCACGATCGTCTGGGTGAAACGCAGTACACCGACATGCTTACGGGCGAGCAGAAAGTGACGAGCCTGTGGATGCGTAACATCGGCGGTCATACGCGTTTTAACGACGGCAGCGGCCAGCTAAAAACCACCGCCAATCGGTACGTGCTGCAGCTGGGTGGCGATGTCGCCCAGTGGAGCACCGATGGCCTGGACCGTTGGCATCTTGGCCTGATGGCAGGCTACGGCAACAGCCACAGCCGGAGCGCTTCCAGCCTGACCGGCTACCGCTCACGCGGTGAAGTGAATGGCTATAGCGTCGGTCTGTATGGTACCTGGTACGCAAACGAGGCGGATAAAAGTGGCACCTACGTTGATAGCTGGGTGCTGTATAACTGGTTCGACAATAAGGTAATGGGGCAGGATCAGGCCACTGAGAGTTATCGTTCCAGCGGCGTGACCGCCTCTGTTGAAGCGGGCTATAGCGTTAAGGTGGGCGAAAGCGACCGCAACAGCTACTGGATCCAGCCGAAAGCGCAGGCCGTTTGGATGGACGTGCAGGCTGACGATCATCGCGAGCGCAACGGCACGCGGGTGAAAGACGAGACTCAGGGCAACCTGATGACACGTCTCGGCGTGAAGGCCTACATCAGCGGACATAACGCGATTGACGACGGTAAATCACGGACCTTCCAGCCGTTTATCGAAGCGAACTGGATCCACAACACCCAGACCACGCGTATCCGCATGGATGACATCAGCAATGACATGCGTGGTACGCGCAATATCGGTGAACTCAAGACCGGCGTAGAGGGGCAGATTACGCCGCAGCTTAGCGTATGGGGCAACGTGGCTCAGCAGATAGGCGATAAAGGCTACAGCGATACGCAGGGGATGTTAGGGGTGAAATACAGCTTCAAATAAAAATATTTAAGCCGCTGTTAGCTCAGCGGCTTTTTTTGCTTCAGGCAATATCATCGCTGGTACTGGCCAGGATGATTTCAACCTTACTGGATTTCAGGTGAGTTTGCAGAGCCGAGCCAGGCATCTCATCGGTGAAGAGTGCCGTGGCCTGCGCCACGTTGCCAATCTCTACCGCCGCGGATGCGGTAAATTTCGTATGATCGGCCGCAAGCAGAATGTGGCGAGCGTGGGCGATCATGGTTTTCACCACGCTGGCTTCATTGACGTCAAACTCCATCATCGCGCCGTCGTGCTCAATTGCCCCCACGCTGGTCACGAGATAATCCGCCCGAAAACCAGACACAAACGCCGTTGCCGCAGGCCCGATAATCCCGCCATTGTGCGGGCGCAGCGTGCCGCCAGGCACCATCACTTCAAAACGCGGATTCTTATACAGAATATGCGCCACCCGCAGGCTGTTGGTGATAATGCGCAGGTGGTTATGGTTGAGCAGCGCCCGGGCAACGTGCTCTACGGTCGTGCCGATGGTGATGAAAATAGTCGAGCCATCGGGAATATAGTCCGCAATGGCTTCGGCAATCGCCCGTTTCTCTTCGGTAAGCGAGACTTCACGCTGTTCGAACGCCGTGTTGACCACGCTGGATGCCCTGCCTGCGCCGCCGTGATGACGGGTGATCAGCCCCTGCTCGCTGAGCTTACGGATATCCCGGCGCACGGTTTGCGTGGAGACATCCAGCAGCTGCGCCAGTTCATCAATGTTCATATAGCCGCGATCGGCAATCAGCGTCAGCAGCTGATCGTGACGCGGGTTGCCGGTCAGTTCGGTAAGGCTCATGGGCTGTCCTCTGAAAACCATCACGCCCCGCATTTTATACAAAAAGTGACAAAAAAGAGCGGGTTTGATCACAGTCAGGTATACCCGCGCGTCCACCGGGCTTCGTGCATTTCAGCGCTGCGACGGCGCTGGCAAAACGCACGGCGTCTGCGGCGGGCCATTGCTGCCCCAGGCTGACCGCCAGCGCACCGTGAAACACGTCGCCCGCCCCGGTGGTATCCACCACGTTCACCTCAAAGCCGGGCTGATGGCACAATGCGCCGTTTTCCAGCCAGAAGCACCCGTCTCGCCCCTGCGTAACATACACATGTCCATTTGTGAGCGTTTGTGCTTTTCTCAGGGCATTTTCTGTTTCGTCCCGCTGCGTAAGGCGCCGCAGCCCTGGCGCGGAGAAGGCCGCGTGATCGCTTAAAGCGATCAGCTCCGCGATGTCCTGCGGGGTGACATCCGCATCCAGCAACGTCGGAACGCCCTGCTGACGGGCCAGGGTAAATGCCTGTTTTGCCCCGTCATGCCAGCGCACATCGGCTAAGACAATATCCCATTGAGAGAAGTCGATTTCATGCAGCCAGTCTGCCGCCGCAGGGAGATCGGGGCTGGGGTAGTTGGCAATCACACGCTCTCCGCTTGCGTCCACCAGCACCGCCGATTGTGACGATCGGGCCCCCTTAAACACGCGCGTGTAGCGGGTCTTCACCCCCAGGGATTCCAGCTCCGCGAGCAGCCGTCTGCCGGTATCGTCATCACCCACCCGGCCAATAAAATCCACTTCCGCGCCCAGTTTCGCCGCCGCCACTGCCGCCGTTGCCGCCGGGCCGCCGCCCACCTCCGTATAGTCTTTTGCGACATATTTCCCACCTTCTTTTGGTAAATCATCGAGATACCAGATGCGATCCAGCACGGTAATGCCGACACAAACGATGCGAGTCATGGTGATTCCTTCTGCGATTTCAGATGTCTTCATTTTAATTTCACCAAATGTTTAAAAAGTGACCCGTGTCAATTTTTTGACTATAAATTACAAATACGATCAAAAACAGACAACATAAACGCGCAAAAATTGACACGATGTGACAGGAGAAAGGCATGTCAGCAATCGCATTTATCGGCTTAGGACAGATGGGCGCGCCAATGGCGAAGAATCTGTTGAAGCAAGGCCACCAGCTTAACGTCTTTGACGTGAACCCGCAGGCGGTTCAGGCGCTGGCAGAGAGCGGCGCTCGGGCGGCGGCAACGCCCGCGCAGGCAGCAACGGACGCGGAATTCGTCATCACCATGCTGCCAAACGGCGACCTGGTACGCAGCGTCCTGTTCGGCGAGCACGGCGTGTGCGAAGGGTTATCCCGCGACGCACTGGTGATTGATATGTCCACCATTCACCCGCTGCAAACCGACGCGCTGATACGCGACATGGCTGAGCAAGGCTTCAGCCTGATGGACGTGCCCGTCGGGCGCACCTCTGACCATGCCATCGCCGGCACGCTGCTCCTGCTGGCAGGCGGCACGGCGCAGCAGGTTGAGCGCGCCACCCCGGTCTTAATGGCGATGGGCAATGAGCTGATTAACGCCGGCGGGCCAGGCATGGGCATTCGCGTGAAGCTTATCAATAACTACATGAGCATTGCCCTGAACGCCCTTTCCGCCGAGGCCGCCGTGCTATGCGAAGCGCTTGGCCTCTCCTTTGACGTGGCGCTCAAGGTCATGAGCGGTACGCCTGCGGGTAAAGGCCACTTCACGACATCCTGGCCGAACAAGGTGCTGAAAGGGGATCTTTCTCCCGCCTTCATGATCGACCTTGCGCATAAGGATCTGGGGATCGCCCTCGACGTGGCCAACCAGCTCCACGTTCCGATGCCGCTGGGCGCGGCCTCCCGCGAAGTTTACAACCAGGCACGCGCCGCCGGGCGCGGGCGCGAAGACTGGACGGCCATTCTTGAACAGGTTCGCGCATCTGCCGGGCTGAAAAAATCACACTGATACGAAAGGACTGAGGAATGACGATGTACACCCTGAAAGATATCACCCGACCTTCCGGCGGTTTTGCGATGCTGGCCGTGGATCAGCGCGAAGCGATGCGCCTGATGTTTGCCGCCGCAGGCGCGCCGGTGCCGGTAACCGACCAGAACCTGACCGATTTTAAGGTCAACGCGGCAAAAATTTTGTCGCCGTACGCCTCGGCCATTCTCGTCGACCAGCAGTTCTGCTATCGCCAGATTGTCGAGCAGCAGGCCGTGGCCAAAAGCTGCGCGATGATTGTGGCCGCCGACGAATTTATTCCGGGGAACGGTATTCCGGTCGACAGCGTGGCGATCGACAAGAACGTCGACGCGCAGGCGGTCAAGCGCGATGGCGGCAAAGCGCTGAAGCTGCTGGTGCTGTGGCGCAGCGATGAAGATCCGCAGCAGCGCCTGGAGATGGTGAAAGCGTTCAATACGCTCTGCCACGACAACGGGCTGCTGAGCATTATCGAGCCGGTGGTGCGTCCGCCGCGTCGCGGAGCCGAATTTAACCGCGAACAGGCGATTATCGATGCGGCCAAAGAGCTGGGCGACAGCGGTGCCGACCTTTACAAGGTGGAGATGCCGCTGTTCGGCAAGGGCACGCAGCAGGCGCTGCTGGCGGCCTCGCAAAAGCTGAACGAGAACATCGCCATGCCGTGGGTGATCCTCTCCTCCGGCGTGGACGATAAGCTCTTCCCGCGCGCCGTAAGCGTCGCCATGCAGGCGGGGGCATCGGGCTTTTTAGCCGGTCGCGCCGTCTGGTCCTCTGTGATTGGCCTGCCGGACACCGAGCTGATGCTGCGTGATATCTCCGTCCCCAAACTTCAGCGTCTGGGTGAGATCGTCGACGAAATGATGGCTCGCCGTTAAGAAAGGATCCGAACATGAAATGGTTTAACACCCTGAGCCATAACCGCTGGCTCGAACAAGAGACCGACCGCATTCTCGATTTCGGCAAAAACGCCGCCGTACCGACCGGCTTTGGCTGGCTGGGCAATAACGGCCAGGTGCGCAGCGATATGGGCACCCATCTGTGGATCACCGCCCGCATGCTGCACGTGTACGCGGTGGCGGCAAACATGGGCCGTCCCGGCGCGTATGCCCTGGTTGAGCACGGCATTAACGCCCTCAACGGTCCGCTGCGCGACAAGCAGCACGGCGGCTGGTACGCCTGCGTAAACGATGAAGGCGTGATTGATGCGTCCAAGCAGGGCTATCAGCATTTCTTCGTTCTGCTGGGCGCGGCGAGCGCCGTGACCACGGGTCACCCGCAGGCACGTAAGCTGCTGGACGATGCCATCGAGGTGATTGAGCGTTACTTCTGGAGCGAACAGGAGCAGATGTGCCTGGAGTCCTGGGATGAAGCCTTCAGCAAAACGGAAGACTATCGCGGCGGTAACGCCAACATGCACGCCGTGGAAGCCTTCCTCATCGTCTATGACGTGACCCACGACCGTAAATGGCTCGACCGCGCCCTGCGCATCGCGTCGGTCATTATTCATGACGTGGCGCGCAAAGGTGAGTACCGCGTTAACGAGCATTTCGACACCGACTGGAACCCGATCCGCGATTACAACATCGATAACCCTGCTCACCGCTTCCGCGCCTACGGCGGCACGCCGGGGCACTGGATTGAGTGGGGCCGCCTGATGCTGCACCTGCGCGCCGCGCTGGAAGCGCGCTTTGAAACCCCGCCAGAGTGGCTGCTGGAAGATGCAAAAGGCCTGTTCCACGCCACCATCCGCGACGCCTGGGCACCCGACGGCGCCGACGGGTTTGTCTACTCCGTGGGCTGGGACGGCAAGCCAATCGTCCGCGAACGCGTGCGCTGGCCAATCGTCGAGGCGATGGGCACAGCGTATGCGCTCTACACCGTAACCGGCGAAGCGCAGTACGAAGCCTGGTATCAGAAGTGGTGGGATTACTGCATCAAGTACCTGATGGACTACGAAAACGGTTCGTGGTGGCAGGAGCTGGACACCAACAACGAAGTGACCACCAAAGTCTGGGACGGCAAGCAGGATATTTACCATCTGCTGCACTGCCTGGTGATCCCCCGCCTGCCGCTGGCACCGGGCTTAGCCCCTGCCGTCGCCGCCGGATTACTGGATAGCCAGGCCAAATAATTAAGACGGAGTGTTTATGCGTACCCTACACAATATTGACCTGAAAAATAACGAAAGTGGCTTCACCCTGCGCTGGCAGGACCGTCTGATTTTATCCCACACCGCGGATGCCCCTTGCCTGTGGATTGGCGCAGGCGAGGCGGATATCGAGATGTTTCGCGGCAACTTCAGCATCAAAGACAAGCTCAACGAAAAGATTGCCCTGACGGACGCGACCGTCACGCAGCAAAGCGCGGGCTGGGCGATCCGCTTTACCCGCGGCGATGCGGTAAGCGCGACGCTGCTGGTGAGCGTAGATGCGGAAGGCCGTCTCGAGCTGAAGCTGAAAAATGACGCCGCCAGCCATAACCGCATCTGGCTGCGGCTGGCGGCGCAGCCAGACGATCATATTTACGGCTGCGGCGAGCAGTTCTCGTATTTCGATTTGCGCGGCAAGCCGTTCCCGCTGTGGACCAGCGAGCAGGGCGTGGGCCGCAATAAGCAAACCTACGTCACCTGGCAGGCCGACTGCAAAGAGAACGCGGGCGGCGACTACTACTGGACCTTCTTCCCGCAGCCTACCTTCGTGAGCACCCAGAAGTACTACTGCCACGTGGATAACAGCTGTTATATGAACTTCGACTTCAGCGCGCCGGATTTCCACGAGCTGGCGTTCTGGGAAGATAACGCCACGCTGCGCTTCGAATGTGCGCAAACGTACGTCGATCTGCTGGAAAAACTGACCGGCCTGCTGGGGCGCCAGCCGGAGCTGCCGGACTGGGTGTACGACGGCGTGACGCTGGGCATTCAGGGCGGCACCGAGGTGTGCCAGCAGAAGCTCGACACCATGCGTAACGGCGGCGTGAAGGTCAACGGCATCTGGGCGCAGGACTGGTCCGGCATTCGCATGACCTCCTTCGGCAAGCGCGTGATGTGGAACTGGAAGTGGAACAGCGCGCTCTATCCGCAGCTTGATGCGCGGATTGCGAAGTGGAAAGAGGAAGGCGTGCAGTTCCTCTCCTATATCAACCCGTACGTCGCCAGCGATAAAGATCTCTGCGAAGAGGCCGCGAAACGCGGCTATCTGACCAAAAACGCCAACGGCGAGGACTACCACGTCGAGTTCGGCGAGTTCTACGCGGGCGTTATCGACCTGACCAATCCGGCAGCCTACGACTGGTACAAAGAGGTCATTAAAAAGAACCTGATCGAACTGGGCTGCGGCGGCTGGATGGCCGATTTCGGGGAGTACCTGCCGACCGACACCTTCCTGCATAACGGCGTGAGCGCGGAGATCATGCATAACGCCTGGCCTGCCCTTTGGGCCAAATGTAACTACGAAGCGCTTCAGGAGACCGGCAAGCTCGGCGAGATCCTGTTCTTCATGCGCGCGGGCTATACCGGCAGCCAGAAGCACTCGGTGATGATGTGGGCGGGGGATCAGAACGTCGACTGGAGCCTGGACGACGGTCTGGCGTCCGTCATCCCTGCGGCGCTGTCGCTGGCGATGACCGGGCACGGCCTGCACCACAGCGACATCGGCGGCTATACGACCCTGTTCGAGATGAAGCGCAGCAAAGAGCTGCTGCTGCGCTGGTGCGACTTCAGCGCCTTTACGCCGATGATGCGTACCCATGAGGGCAACCGTCCCGGCGACAACTGGCAGTTCGACGGCGACGCGGAAACCATCGCGCACTTCGCGCGCATGACAACCGTCTTCACCACCCTAAAGCCGTACATCAAAGCTGCGGTCGCGCAGAACGCGAAAAGCGGCCTGCCGGTGATGCGTCCGCTGTTCCTGCACTACGAGGACGACGCGCGCGCCTACACGCTGAAATACCAGTACCTGTTTGGCCGCGACCTGCTGGTGGCGCCGGTTCATGAAGAGGGGCGCCGCGACTGGTCGCTCTATCTGCCGCAGGACAGCTGGGTGAATGCGTGGACCGGGGAAATCTGCCGGGGCGGTGACGTGAACGTAGATGCCCCGCTCGGCAAGCCGCCGGTCTTCTACCGCCAGCACAGCGAATGGGCAGATCTGTTTAGCACCTTACGTCATATCTGATAAGGCTCGCCCGCGGGGCCACCTGCGGGCAGACGGAGAACAATAATGAGTCAACATACTTCCGATCCGGCAACCCTACGCCTGCCGTTTAAAGAAAAACTCGCCTACGGGATGGGCGATCTCGGCTCAAACATCCTGCTGGATATCGGCACGCTTTATCTGCTGAAGTTTTACACAGACGTGCTGGGCCTGCCGGGCACCTACGGCGGAATTATCTTCCTGATTGCGAAGTTCTTTACCGCCTTCACCGATATGGGCACCGGGATCATGCTCGACTCCCGGCGCAAGATCGGCCCGAAAGGGAAATTCCGCCCGTTCGTGCTCTATGCGGCGTTCCCGGTGACCTTACTGGCGATTGCCAACTTCGTTGGCACGCCGTTTGAAATCACCGGTAAAACGGTGATGGCGACGGTGCTGTTCATGCTGTACGGCCTGTTCTTCAGCATGATGAACTGCTCCTACGGCGCGATGGTGCCCGCCATTACCAAAAACCCGGACGAGCGCGCCTCGCTGGCCGCCTGGCGCCAGGGCGGCGCTACGCTGGGCCTGCTGCTCTGTACCGTGGGTTTTGTTCCGGTGATGAACCTGATTGAAGGCAATGACCAGCTTGGCTATATCTTTGCCGCCACCCTCTTCTCGCTGTTCGGACTGTTTTTTATGTGGTGGTGCTACAAGGGGGTGACCGAACGTTACGTCGAGGCGCAGCCCGCTAACCCGGCGCAAAAACCGGGGCTGCTGCAGTCGTTTCGCGCCATCGCCGGGAACCGTCCGCTGTTTATCCTGTGCATCGCCAACCTGTGCACGCTGGGCGCCTTTAACGTCAAACTCGCCATTCAGGTCTACTACACGCAGTACGTGCTGCACGACCCGATCCTGCTGTCGTACATGGGCTTCTTCAGCATGGGCTGCATTTTTATCGGCGTCTTTATGATGCCCGGCGCGGTGCGGCGCTTCGGCAAGAAAAAGGTCTACATCAGCGGGCTGATGATTTGGGTGGCGGGCGATCTGCTCAACTACTTCTTCGGCGGCGGCTCGGTGAGCTTTGTGGCGTTCTCCTGCCTGGCCTTTTTCGGCTCCGCGTTCGTGAACAGCCTGAACTGGGCGCTGGTGTCCGATACCGTGGAGTACGGTGAGTGGCGCACCGGCGTGCGCTCCGAAGGAACGGTGTATACCGGTTTTACCTTCTTCAGGAAGGTCTCCCAGGCGCTGGCGGGCTTCTTCCCGGGGATCATGCTCACGCAGATCGGCTATGTGCCCAACGTGGTGCAATCCAGTGGCACGGTTGAAGGGCTGCGGCAGCTGATATTTATCTACCCGAGCCTGCTGGCAGTTATCACCATCGTGGCGATGGGCTGCTTCTACAACCTCAACGAGAAGATGTATGTGCGCATAGTGGAAGAGATCGAACTGCGCAAACGTACGGCATAAATGACGTGATTGAGCGCCCTGCGGGGCGCTTTGAGGATCGACCATGACACATAATACTGATCCGTTAACCCTGAAATTGAGCCTGCGAGAGAAGTGCGCCTACGGGATGGGTGATTTTGGCTCGAACCTGATGCTGTGTATTGGCACGCTGTATCTGCTGAAGTTTTACACCGATGAATTGGGCATGCCCGCGTTCTATGGCGGCATTATTTTCCTCGTCGCGAAGTTTTTTACCGCGTTTACCGACATGCTGACCGGGGTGCTGCTCGACTCACGGCGTAATATCGGCGCGCGGGGGAAGTTCCGGCCGTTCATTCTTTACGCCTCCGTTCCGGTGGCGCTGGTGGCGACGGCGCAGTTTATGGCCAACGACTTTAGCCTGACGGTGAAAACGGCCCTCGCCACCGTGCTCTTCATGATGTTTGGCCTCTGCTATAGCCTGATGAACTGCGCCTACGGTGCGATGGTCCCGGCCATCACCAAAAACCCGAACGAGCGCGCGCAGCTTGCGGCGTGGCGTCAGGGCGGCGCAACGGTAGGACTGTTGCTCTGCACCGTCGGCTTTATGCCCATTCAGGCGCTGTTCGTCCACCAGCCCTCACTCGGCTATCTGGTGGCCGCGCTGGTGTTCGTTACCGGCGGCCTGTTCTGCATGTGGTGGTGCTACAGCGGGGTGAAAGAACGCTACGTCGAGCTTACGCCCGATCACCATAAGCCCGGCATTCTGAAATCATTCTGCGCGATTTTCCGCAATCCGCCGCTGCTGGTGCTGTGCATCGCCAACCTGTGCACTCTCGCCGCGTTTAACATCAAGCTGGCGATTCAGGTCTATTACACCCAGTACGTGCTGAACGATCTGCATCTGCTGTCGTGGATGGGCTTTTTCAGCATGGGCTGCATTCTGATTGGTGTGTTTCTGGTGCCCGGCGCGGTAAAGCGCTTTGGCAAGAAACCGGTCTATCTGGGCGGGCTGGTGCTGTGGGCGGTGGGCGACGTGCTGAATTTCTTCTGGGGGACCAGCTCCCTGCTGTTTGTGCTGTTTTCCTGCATGGCCTTCTTCGGCACGGCGTTTGTTAATAGCCTGAACTGGGCGCTGGTGCCGGATACCGTCGATTACGGCGAGTGGAAAACCGGCATTCGCGCCGAAGGGTCGGTGTATACCGGCTATACCTTCTCGCGCAAAATCTCCGCCGCGCTCGCCGGTTTCCTGCCCGGCATCATGCTGACCCAGATTGGCTACGTTCCCCATGCCGTGCAGAGCGCGGGCACGCTGCTTGGGTTGCGTCAGCTGATTTTCCTCTGGCCGTGCGGCCTGGCGATTGTTGCTGCCGTGACCATGGGGCTGTTTTATAAACTCAACGAAGCGCGCTTCGCCTTTATTATCGAGGAGATTGGAAAACGGAAGAAACAAACCGCGAATACCCCTGAGATAACCACCAACAATAAAGCGTCAGCAGTCACTTTATAACAATAAATCCGGCCACTATGTCCTTCCTGTTTATCAGGAGGGAGGCCTTTCTGTACCTGATACATGGACAAATTATGAAAAGAATCATCACTGTACTGATCGTGTCGTCTGTGTCCTGCCCGGTATTTGCCGGGGCCTATGTCGAAACGCGTGAAGCCTACAATACGGCCTCAGAGATGCACGAGGTGATCCTGCGTGCGGGCTATAACTTCGATATGGGCGCGGGACTGATGTTCACCAACGCCTATAACGTGGGTAAATGGGATGAACTTAAGCACAGCTATAACGAAATCGAGGGGTGGTATCCGCTCTTTAAGCCGACCGATAAACTCACCTTCCAGCCCGGCGGGTTGATTAACGACAGCAGCGCAGGTTCGGGTGGCGCGGTCTATTTAGATACCAATTATAAATTTACGGACTGGTTCAACCTGACGTTCCGCTATCGCTATAACCATAACAACTACGATACGCCGGACTATAACGGGCAGATGGATAAGAACGACACGCACGAATTTGCCAACTACTGGAATTTCAAAGTAACGGATGCATTTTTCTACACCTTTGAACCGCACTTTTTCCAGCGGGTGAATGATTATCACAGCAAAAATGGCAAAGACCATCACTGGGAAATTACCAATAAGTTTAGCTATAAGATCGACAGAAACTGGCTGCCGTACCTCGAACTGCAGTGGCTGGACAGATGGAATGATTACAACCGGGAGCAGTACCGGATCCGTTTAGGGCTACGGTATTCGTTCTAATAAAAAAAGCCGCTGATCGCTCAGCGGCTTTTTCGTTGCCGGGTGGCGCATGCGCATACCCGGCCTACGGCATAACCGAATTACTCTTCTTTCGCACCGCGCATAGCACGTTTACGATCGTTCTCGGTCAGGTGACGTTTACGGATACGGATAGACAGCGGAGTCACTTCTACCAGTTCGTCGTCATCGATGAATTCCAGAGCCTGCTCCAGAGTCATCTTGATCGGTGGAACCAGAACCGTTGCTTCGTCAGTACCGGACGCACGCATGTTGGTCAGTTTCTTACCGGTCAGGCAGTTTACGGTCAGGTCGTTAGAACGGCTGTGAATACCGATGATCTGGCCTTCGTAAACTTCAGCACCGTGACCCAGGAACAGCTTACCGCGATCCTGCAGACCGAACAGCGCAAACGCAACCGCTTTACCCTGACCGTTGGAGATCAGTACGCCGTTGTTACGCTGGCCCACTTCGCCCGGACGCACGTCGTCGTAGTGGCTGAAGGTGGAGTACAGCAGACCGGTACCAGAGGTCATGGTCATGAACTCAGAACGGAAGCCGATCAGGCCACGGCTTGGGATCACGTAGTCGAGACGTACGCGGCCTTTGCCATCTGGATTCATGTTTTTCAGGTCGCCTTTACGCTCGCCCAGCGCCTGCATCACAGAACCCTGGTGCTGCTCTTCAACGTCCAGCGTCACGTTTTCGAACGGCTCTTGTTTACGGCCGTCGATTTCGCGGAAGATAACTTTCGGACGGGAAACCGCCATCTCGAAACCTTCACGACGCATGTTTTCGATCAGAACAGACAGGTGCAGTTCACCACGACCGGATACGCGGAAGGCATCAGCGTCTTCGGTTTCTTCAACGCGCAGCGCAACGTTGTGCACCAGCTCTTTGTTCAGGCGGTCAAGGATCTGACGAGAGGTAACGAACTTACCTTCTTTACCACAGAACGGAGAGGTGTTGACGTTGAAGAACATGGTAACGGTTGGTTCATCAACAGACAGGGCAGGCAGCGCTTCCACATTCTGCGGATCGCAGATGGTGTCAGAGATGTTCAGCTCGCCCAGACCGGTGATCGCGATGATGTCGCCCGCTTCAGCCAGATCGCTATCGATACGCTCCAGACCAAGGTGAGTCAGCACTTTGCCCACTTTACCGTTGCGGGTTTTGCCTTCGCTATCGATGATAGTAACCTGCTGGTTTGGCTTCACTTTACCGCGTTTGATACGACCGATACCGATGACGCCAACGTAGTTGTTGTAGTCCAGCTGGGAGATCTGCATCTGCAGTGGACCATCCAGATCAACATCCGGTGCCGGTACGTGATCGACAATCGCCTGATACAGCGGGGTCATGTCTTCCGCCATATCTTCGTGGTCCAGACCCGCGATACCATTCAGCGCCGAAGCGTAAATGATAGGGAAGTCCAGCTGTTCGTCGGTCGCGTCGAGGTTAACGAACAGGTCGAATACCTGATCAACAACCCAGTCAGGACGTGCGCCAGGACGGTCAACCTTGTTGATAACAACAATTGGTTTCAGGCCATGGGCAAATGCTTTTTTGGTCACGAAGCGCGTTTGCGGCATTGGGCCGTCAAATGCGTCAACCACCAGCAGCACGGAATCCACCATGGACATCACGCGCTCAACTTCACCACCGAAGTCGGCGTGCCCTGGGGTATCAACGATGTTGATACGGTAGTCATTCCATTTAATAGCGGTGTTTTTCGCGAGGATAGTAATCCCACGCTCTTTCTCCAAATCGTTGGAGTCCATCACACGCTCTTGAGTTTCGGCACGTGCATCAAACGTACCGGATTGCTGCAGCAGCTTATCAACCAGGGTAGTTTTACCATGGTCAACGTGCGCGATGATGGCGATGTTACGCAAATTTTCGATCACAACTTTGCCTCAGGCATTAGAAATAGCGCGTTATTGTACACGGATTAATCGCACTACAAAACAGGATCACAAACATCCTCCGCAAACAAGTATCGCAGAGATGCTTTGTGATCGCTTTCACGGAGCGAAAAAGGGCACTTTAACGAAAATTGCACCAATATGGTGCTCGGTGTTCACACTGAAGCACTATACTGGTGCAACATTACCATTGTGGTGCAGCCCTTTTGCACTATGGTGCGCATGATAACGCCTTTTTGGGGTGTTTTAAAAGTTGGCACAGATTTCGCTTTATAAAAATTACATGGCAACAGCCAGTACAAACAGAAACTGAAGACCTCGTTACCACGACGACAATGACCAATCTGGAGAGTTAAGTATGTCCGCTGAACACGTTTTGACGATGCTGAACGAACATGAAGTGAAGTTTGTTGATCTCCGCTTCACCGACACCAAAGGTAAAGAACAGCACGTCACAATCCCTGCTCATCAGGTGAACGCCGAATTCTTTGAAGAAGGCAAAATGTTTGACGGCTCCTCCATTGGTGGCTGGAAAGGCATTAACGAATCCGACATGGTTCTGATGCCAGATGCAACCACTGCGGTCATTGATCCGTTCTTCGAAGAACCTACCCTGATCATCCGTTGCGACATCCTCGAGCCAGGCACGCTGCAGGGCTACGACCGCGACCCACGTTCTATCGCGAAACGCGCTGAAGAGTACCTGCGTTCTACCGGCATCGCGGACACCGTTCTGTTCGGGCCAGAGCCAGAGTTCTTCCTGTTCGATGACATCCGTTTTGGTGCCTCTATCTCTGGCTCCCACGTGGCTATCGACGACATCGAAGGCGCATGGAACTCCTCCACCAAATACGAAGGTGGTAACAAAGGTCACCGTCCAGGCGTGAAAGGCGGTTACTTCCCGGTTCCTCCGGTCGACTCTGCACAGGACATTCGTTCCACCATGTGTCTGGTGATGGAAGAGATGGGCCTGGTTGTTGAAGCTCACCACCACGAAGTGGCGACTGCGGGTCAGAACGAAGTGGCTACCCGCTTCAACACCATGACCAAAAAAGCGGACGAAATTCAGATCTACAAATACGTTGTGCACAACGTTGCGCACCGTTTCGGTAAAACCGCGACCTTCATGCCAAAACCAATGTTTGGCGACAACGGTTCCGGTATGCACTGCCACATGTCTCTGTCCAAGAACGGTACCAACCTGTTCTCTGGTGACAAATATGCCGGTCTGTCCGAGCAGGCGCTGTACTACATCGGCGGCGTAATCAAACACGCTAAAGCGATCAACGCCCTGGCGAACCCAACCACCAACTCCTACAAGCGTCTGGTCCCGGGCTACGAAGCGCCAGTGATGCTGGCCTACTCTGCGCGTAACCGTTCTGCTTCTATCCGTATCCCGGTGGTGGCGTCTCCTAAAGCGCGTCGTATCGAAGTTCGCTTCCCGGATCCAGCGGCTAACCCATACCTGTGCTTCGCAGCACTGCTGATGGCCGGTCTGGACGGTATCAAGAACAAGATCCACCCAGGCGAAGCGATGGACAAAAACCTGTACGACCTGCCGCCAGAAGAAGCGAAAGAGATCCCACAGGTTGCTGGCTCTCTGGAAGAAGCCCTGCAGGCGCTGGACGCAGACCGTGAGTTCCTGACCGCAGGTGGCGTATTCACTGACGACGCTATTGATGCCTACATCGCCCTGCGTACTGAAGAGAACGACCGCGTGCGCATGACTCCGCATCCGGTTGAGTTCGAACTGTACTACAGCGTTTAATTAAGTTGTTTTACCCGGCGTGACAAGCGCCGGGAGTAGTTGCCGTGGAAACTTTTAGCCCATCTCCGGATGGGCTTTTTTCTCCACCAACAACCTGATCTCACGCGCTTTTGACGCCGAAAACGCTATACTGCACTAAATTAGTGCAAACGACTCCAGGAGACTGCTGAATGGCAACTGGCACGCTGCCCGAT
Organism: Enterobacter sp. GER_MD16_1505_Eko_090; assembly: GCF_003331015.1. NCBI lineage: Bacteria > Pseudomonadati > Pseudomonadota > Gammaproteobacteria > Enterobacterales > Enterobacteriaceae > Enterobacter > Enterobacter sp. GER_MD16_1505_Eko_090. The sequence goes on from NZ_PUQF01000016.1 coordinate 97,798, forward strand.
GCTGGGCAGATCCTCAATTCTTTGATTAACAGCATTTTGCTGGTGGATGACGAGCTGGCCGTTCATTACGCCAACCCGGCGGCACAGCAGCTGCTCGCCCAAAGCGCACGCAAACTGTTCGGCACCCCGCTTCCGGAACTTCTGAGCTATTTTTCGCTGAATATTGGCCTGATGCAGGAAAGTTTACAGGCGGGCCAGGGTTTCACCGATAACGAAGTGACGCTGGTGATCGACGGGCGCTCGCACATTCTGTCGCTGACCGCGCAACGTCTTCCCGAAGGCTTGATCCTGCTGGAAATGGCGCCGATGGATAATCAGCGTCGCCTGAGCCAGGAGCAGCTTCAGCATGCGCAGCAAATTGCCGCCCGAGACCTGGTGCGCGGCCTGGCGCATGAAATCAAAAACCCGCTGGGTGGGTTACGCGGCGCGGCGCAGCTTCTGACCAAGGCGCTGCCCGACCCTGCGCTGGCGGAGTACACCAACGTCATCATCGAGCAGGCGGACCGCCTGCGAAATCTGGTTGACCGTCTTCTCGGGCCACAGCAGCCGGGAATGCACGTCACAGAAAGCATCCATAAAGTGGCCGAGCGGGTGGTGAAGCTCGTCTCGATGGAGCTGCCGGAGAACGTCACGCTGGTGCGTGATTACGACCCAAGCCTGCCGGAACTGGCCCATGACCCGGATCAGATTGAGCAGGTCCTGTTGAACATTGTGCGCAATGCCCTGCAGGCGCTGGGACCGGAAGGGGGCGAGATTATTTTGCGCACCCGTACCGCCTTCCAGCTCACGTTACACGGCGTGCGCTATCGGCTTGCGGCCCGTATCGACGTCGAGGATAACGGCCCCGGTATTCCATCGCATCTTCAGGACACTCTGTTCTACCCGATGGTCAGCGGCCGTGAAGGCGGTACCGGCCTGGGCTTATCCATTGCCCGCAGTTTGATCGACCAACACTCTGGAAAAATTGAATTTACCAGTTGGCCGGGACATACCGAGTTTTCGGTTTTCCTGCCGATTAAAAAATAAAGGTGACGTTTATGCAACGAGGGATAGTCTGGGTAGTCGATGACGATAGCTCCATCCGTTGGGTGCTTGAACGCGCGCTCACAGGGGCAGGATTAAGCTGCACGACGTTTGAGAGCGGCAGCGAAGTGCTCGACGCACTCACCACTAAAACGCCCGATGTTCTGCTGTCGGATATCCGTATGCCGGGCATGGACGGGCTGGCGCTGTTAAAGCAGATCAAACAACGCCACCCTATGCTTCCGGTCATCATAATGACGGCTCATTCCGATCTGGATGCCGCGGTGAGCGCTTACCAGCAAGGGGCATTCGATTATCTGCCCAAACCGTTTGATATCGACGAAGCGGTGGCGCTGGTTGAGCGCGCGATTAGCCATTATCAGGAGCAGCAACAGCCGCGCCACGCGCCCGATTTTGGGCCAACCACCGACATCATCGGCGAAGCGCCGGCGATGCAGGACGTGTTTCGCATTATTGGCCGTCTGTCCCGCTCCTCCATCAGCGTCTTGATTAACGGCGAATCGGGCACCGGTAAAGAGCTTGTGGCCCATGCGCTGCATCGCCACAGCCCGCGGGCAAAAGCGCCGTTTATCGCCCTGAATATGGCGGCGATCCCAAAGGACTTGATTGAATCCGAGCTGTTCGGGCACGAAAAAGGGGCGTTTACCGGCGCAAATACCATTCGCCAGGGGCGCTTCGAACAGGCTGACGGCGGCACGCTGTTCCTGGATGAGATCGGCGATATGCCGCTGGACGTTCAGACCCGTCTGCTGCGCGTGCTGGCCGACGGGCAGTTTTATCGCGTGGGCGGTTATGCGCCGGTGAAGGTGGACGTGCGTATTATCGCCGCGACCCACCAGAACCTGGAGCAGCGCGTGCAGGAAGGCAAATTCCGTGAGGATTTATTCCATCGTCTGAACGTCATTCGCGTTCATCTGCCGCCGCTGCGTGAACGCCGGGAAGATATTCCCCGCCTGGCGCGTCATTTCCTGCAGGTGGCTGCCCGCGAGCTGGGTGTGGAAGCTAAGCAGCTTCATCCCGAAACCGATGCCGCTCTGACGCGTCTGGCGTGGCCAGGCAACGTGCGTCAGCTGGAAAACACTTGCCGCTGGTTAACCGTGATGGCTGCCGGTCAGGAAGTGCTGATTCAGGATTTACCGGCCGAGCTGTTTGAGGCGACCGCGCCGGAAAGCAGTAGCGGACACGCGCTGCCGGACAGCTGGGCGACGCTGCTGGCGCAGTGGGCCGACCGCGCGCTGCGTTCCGGTCATCAAAACCTGCTGTCTGAGGCTCAGCCTGAGATGGAGCGTACGCTGTTGACCACCGCGCTTCGTCATACCCAGGGTCATAAGCAGGAAGCCGCTCGCCTGTTAGGATGGGGACGCAATACCCTGACGCGCAAGCTGAAAGAGCTGGGAATGGAGTAATATCCGCGCTTGTGTAAAGGTTATTAATTGAGCGCAAATTGCCGTTATTTTGCGCTTTACTGTTCCGATGAGTTTTGTATGATCGTGCCCGGAAATTGGGGGTGAACATCATGCTGGAAACATTCGTGAATATGCTCTCTAGCGGAGCCGCTGAAAGCCACACGCCACAAACCGCCGTTGCGGCGGTGCTGTGTGCGGCGCTGGTTGGGCTGTTTAGCTAGCGAGTTGGCGATGAAAAGCCGGGTGGCGCTTCGCTTACCCGGCCTACATTTCGCACTTTTGTAGGCCGGGTAAGGCGAAGCCGCCACCCGGCATTACCGTTTAAATCACCCGCGAGAACTGCTGCATACGCGCTTTCTGACGCAGGTATGCGTCAAAGCACATGCAGATATTGCGGATCAACAGACGCCCTTTCGGCGTGACCTCAATCGCGCTCTCCGACATATCCACCAGCCCGTCTTTCGCCAGCGGCGCCAGCAGCTTCAGGTCTTCCGCGAAATAATCGCTGAAGTTCAGCGCCCACTGCGCTTCCACGTCCCTGAAATCGAGACGGAAGTTGCAGATAAGCGCCTTAATCACATCGCGACGGATGCAGTCGTCACGGGTTAATGCGATGCCGCGCCACAGCGCGTTGCCGGTCTCATCCACCTGCTGGTAATACAGCTTTAGCTCTTTCTGGTTCTGCGCGTAGCAGTCGCCGATCATGCTGATGGCGGAGACGCCCATGCCGAGCAGATCGGTATCGCCCTGGGTCGTGTAGCCCTGGAAGTTGCGGTGCAGGACCCCTTCGCGCTGAGCGACCGCCAGTTCGTCGTCCGGACGGGCAAAGTGATCCATGCCGATAAACTGATAGCCGGTGTCGGTCAGCGAGGTGATGGTTTCCTGCAGGATATCCAGCTTCTGCTGGGCAGAAGGCAGATCGGCATCTTTGATTTTGCGCTGGGCGGCAAAGAGCGTCGGCAGATGCGCGTAGTTAAAGACGCTCAGGCGGTCCGGACTGAGTTCAGCCACGCGCTTCAACGTAAAGGCGAAGCTTTCCGGCGTCTGCTTTGGCAGGCCGTAAATCAGGTCGATGTTGGTCGACGTGAAACCGATGTCACGCGCATGGTTGAGTAAGGCAAAGATAAAGTCTTCGTCCTGCTCGCGGTTCACCAGGCGCTGAACCTCTTTATTGAAGTCCTGCACGCCCATGCTCAGGCGGTTGAAGCCTTCTGCGCGTAAGTGATCCAGCACATCCAGCTCAATTTCACGCGGATCGACTTCGATCGAGATTTCAGCGTCGACGTTAAAACTGAAATTGCCGCGCAGCAGGGTCATCAGGCGGCTTATTTGCGCTTTGTTCAGATAGGTTGGCGTACCGCCGCCCCAGTGAAGCTGGCTGACGTGACGGCCTTTAAACAGCGGCGCGCGATGCACAACTTCCTGTTCGAGCGCGTCAAGATACTGGTCGGCTTTATGCTGCTGGCGGGTCACGATTTTATTGCAGCCGCAGAAGTAACAAAGCTTGTGGCAGAACGGAATATGGACATAGAGCGACAGCGGACGCTCAGGATAGCGCGCGACAGCCTGCTGAAAATCCTCCTCGCCGAAGGCATCGGAGAACTCCAGCGCGGTGGGGTATGACGTATAACGCGGCCCGGAATAGTTATATTTCTGGATTAGGGCCAAATCCCAGTCGATAGTTGGTGCTGACATGCTCACTCCTTCCGTTGGTGTCGCGTTCGTATACGGCGGCCCGTTCTGACCCCATTGCGGGACATCATTCGGGTGCGCAGCCACTTCTGTCGCCGCGACAACCGCCGTAGTTTAACGAATAACCACACCAGATAACATATAACCGGAAGGGTTATAAGCAGGACTATCGTGCCTGCCGGGTGCAAATGTTAGTTTCCACCCTTCAGAAGACGCATCATATCTTCCTGCTTTTCGTCTTCTTCTTCGTCGTCTTCGTCATCGTAAGACAGACCCAGCTTCTGCATCAGCTCGTCGATGCGATCCAGTTTGGCATCCACCCATGACTGCTCTTCAGCGGTCAGGGTTTCACCCTCTTCAAGACGTTCCAGCAGCGCGTCCAGGCGCTCATCGTTCTCCAGCAAATCCAGCTCAGCCTGCGGTGAAAGCATAGGTTTCTCGCTCTTTGGTTTGTGCTGCTTAGTGACCGGGGTGTCTGTCACACCCAGTGGAATGGGAGTTTTACTGCCGATACGAGGATCTTTCTGCTGCTTGCTTTTTGCAGAAGCGCCCGCTGCACCACCACCGTTGGCACGGCTACCCGCAGCATGACCGCGATGTTTTTTGTCGCGTTTGCGGTCGCGCGCTTCCTGGTTCAGTTCTTCGCGCGTTTTGCGGCGTGCTTTTGCAGGGCGTTTCGCGCCCGCAGCGGAGGTTGGTTTTTTCATGATGTTTTATCTTTAAGTCGTTTTCTTCAGTATAGAATTGCGGCGAAATCTAGCAGAAAGCAAGCAAAGAAAAAAGGCGACAGAGCAATCTGTCGCCTTTTTTCCTGACTCACAACCCTTAACGGGTCAGACATTCCATGTTTGCCAACAACAAACCCTGTTTATCCCTTGGCTAATACCGTCCGTGATACGGTTCCATTTCCTGTTAAAACGCCTCCGGGCGCTGGTCGTCCTGACAATCCTGCGTCTTCGCCTCCTGGCGCTCCTGACCCTTATCCTTAAGTCATCATCCTGTTGGCTTCCTCGCCTTGCCGCATACTTTACCGTGTTCGCTTAAACTAACAAGCAACGAAACGGTACAAAAACGGATTTTCAGATAATTACCTGGAAATAAGATGATGATTTAAAACAGTTTGCCTTTTTCTTGCTCCTGCGATTTCTCTGAAATCTCCCATAGTACGTATAGCCAATCTCTCACAGCGGCCAGGGCTTAAGCCTACAGGCTGAGTGCAATGAAAAAAGTCTTTTGCCCGCATTCAGGTATAATCCCCCTCAGATTACGATTTTTGGAGACGACCACGTGACTACCTGGAACTACCAACAGACGCATTTTGTCACCAGTGCGCCCGATATTCGCCACCTCCCCTCTGATACCGGTATTGAAGTGGCCTTTGCTGGCCGCTCTAATGCGGGTAAATCCAGCGCCCTGAATACGCTGACCAATCAGAAGAACCTGGCGCGTACCTCAAAAACACCTGGCCGTACCCAGCTGATCAACCTGTTTGAAGTCGCAGAGGGCAAACGCCTGGTCGACTTACCGGGGTACGGTTATGCGCAGGTACCCGAAGAGATGAAAATCAAATGGCAGCGTGCGCTGGGTGAATACCTCGAAAAACGCATGTGCCTGAAAGGTCTGGTGGTATTGATGGATATTCGCCACCCGCTGAAAGATCTCGATCAGCAGATGATCGACTGGGCGGTGGCAAGCGATATCGCCGTGCTGGTGCTGCTGACGAAAGCCGATAAGCTGGCAAGCGGCGCGCGTAAAGCGCAGGTGAATATGGTTCGCGAAGCGGTGCTGGCGTTCAACGGCGATGTGCAGGTTGAGCCGTTCTCCTCGCTGAAAAAGCAGGGCGTGGACAAGCTGCGTCAGAAGCTCGACACCTGGTTTAGCGAGCTGGAACCCGCGACGGAAGCGGAAGAAGAGTAATACCGAGCGCGGCAATGGCCGCGCTTTTTTTGCCTGAACATTTCTTTGCCGCAATAAAAAACGCCCCAGTCATTACTGACTGGGGCGGCTAAAATATTCAGCCAAATCCGATTACGTGAAGTAAAAGGTCTGAAAGATAGAACATCTTACCTCTGTACCCTACGCCGATAACTCTACCCCTTTTTGTGTTGCAGAAAAAGCACTTTTTGTAGTTTTTTTTCATTCTTTACATAGGGAATTCTAATGATCGTCACAAAACGCGCGTTGCCATGTTGCAAACTTACATAAAAAGCGCGTTATGCGAAGAACCCTTAGTGAGCCTGATCCCAGTTTTCACCACTTCCCACTTCCACCAGCAACGGCACGTCCAGCGTCATGCTGCTTTCCATCAGTTCGTGGATCTTCTTCGACACGGCGTCGAGGTCGTCCTTGTGCACTTCAAATACCAGTTCATCGTGTACCTGCATGATCATTTTCACACGCGGTTTCTCTTTCTCGAGCCAGGCATCCACGGCGATCATTGCACGCTTAATAATGTCCGCCGCGGTCCCCTGCATCGGGGCGTTGATCGCGGCACGCTCTGCGCCCGCGCGGCGCGCCGCGTTGCTGGATTTGATGTCCGGTAAGTAGAGACGGCGGCCGTCCAGGGTTTCAACGTAACCTTTCTCTTTCGCCTGCGCGCGGGTACGTTCCATATATTCCAGCACGCCCGGGTAGCGCTCGAAGTAGAGATCCATATACTTCTGCGACTCTTTACGCGGAATATTGAGCTGGCGTGAAAGGCCGAACGCGCTCATGCCGTAGATCAGACCGAAGTTGATCGCTTTAGCGCTGCGGCGCTGTTCGTTGGTCACGCTGTCCAGCGGCAAGCCGAAGACTTCCGCCGCGGTTGCCCGGTGGATATCCTTCCCTTCGGCAAACGCGGTCAGCAGGCCTTTGTCGCGGGACAGATGCGCCATAATGCGCAGCTCAATTTGCGAGTAGTCAGCAGAGACAATCAGATAATCCTCTGGTGCGATGAAAGCCTGGCGAATACGGCGGCCCTCTTCGTTACGTACCGGGATGTTCTGCAGGTTGGGATCGGTTGACGAGAGACGACCGGTCGCCGCGACAGCCTGATGATATGAGGTGTGCACGCGGCCCGTTTTCGGGTTGATCATCAGCGGAAGCTTATCAGTGTAGGTAGACTTCAGCTTCGCGAGACCACGGTACTGCAGAATCACTTTTGGCAGCGGGTAGTCCAGCGCCAGCTCTTCCAGCACCTCTTCAGAGGTTGAAGGCGCACCGCCAGGGGTTTTCTTCAGCGGCTTGATGCCCTGCTTTTCAAACAAAATGGTTTGCAGCTGCTTCGGTGAAGAGAGGTTAAACGGCTCGCCTGCAAGCTCATGCGCTTTCTGCTCCAGCTCGGTCAGGCGCTGCGCCAGCTCCCCGGAGTGGTTATGCAGCACCGTTGGATCGATTTTCACGCCGTTGCGTTCAATGCGGGACAGCACGGGTACCAGCGGCATCTCAATATGCTGGAACACATTCAGCGGACCTTCGTGCTTTTGCAGTTTTGGCCACATCTTCAGGTGGAGCTGCAGCGTAACGTCAGCGTCTTCCGCCGCGTAGCGTCCTGCCTCTTCAAGAGCAATCTGGTTAAAGGTGAGCTGATTTTTCCCTTTGCCGGCAATCTCTTCGAAGGTGATGGTTTTGTGCTTGAGCCAGCGGTCAGATAAGGAATCCATATCATGGCGGCCCGCGACGCTGTCCAGAATGTAAGATTCAAGCATGGTGTCGAAGGCGATCCCGCGCAGTTCAATGCCGTAGTTTTGCAGAATGCCGCGGTCGTACTTGAGGTTTTGCCCAACCTTGAGCGCCTTTTCATCTTCCAGGATCGGCTTCAGCAGTTCAAGCACGCGTTCACGGGAGATCTGTTCCGGCGCATCCAGGTAATCGTGCGCCACGGGAACATAGGCCGCATGACCTGGCGCTGTCGCAAATGACAGGCCTACCATATTGGCAGAGATGTTATCGAGACTGTCCGTTTCGGTGTCAAAGGCAAAGACCGGCGCCTTTTTCAGTTTCTCGATCCAGGCAATGAGCTGTGACTCTTCAAGAAGAGTTTCATAATTGTCGAAGGAAAGCGCCACGGCTTCTTCTTCCGCCTGCTCTTCTGCATCAACGACAATCGTCTCCTTCGGCTTTGTGGAAGGTTTTGCCCCTTTTGCCTGCAGCCATTTACCGGCTTCCACGTCAGTGGTCCAGCGCTTAAATTCGTATTTCTTAAACAGGCTTAGAAGCTCGTCCGCAGAAGGCTGCTGCACTTCCAGCTGTTCACAGCCCAGTTCGAGCTCGACATCGGTTTTGATTGTGGCCAGCTTATAGGAGAGATAAGCCACCTCTTTGTTCTCTTCCAGCTTCCCAGCCATGGTTTTGGCACCACGGAAGGAGAGACCGGCGATTTTGTCTGATTCCGCGTAGAGCGTATCCAGCCCGCCCAGCCCCTGAAGCAGCGCCTGCGCGGTTTTCTCACCGACGCCAGGGACACCAGGAATGTTATCCGAGGAGTCGCCCATCAACGCGAGGAAATCGATAATCAGCTCTGGCGGCACGCCATACTTTGCGACCACCTCTTCCGGCCCAAGAATGGTGTTGGTCATAGTGTTAATCAGGGTAATCCCTGGCGTCACCAGCTGCGCCATATCTTTATCACCGGTGCTAATCAGTACCGGACGACCCATCTTTTCGGCTTCACGCGCCAGCGTACCGATGACGTCATCCGCTTCAACCCCAGAAACGGCCAGCAGCGGCAGACCCATCGCTTTCACCATCGCATGCAGCGGCTCTATCTGCGCACGCAGATCGTCAGGCATTGGCGGACGGTGGGATTTGTAATGTTCAAACAACTCGTCGCGGAACGTTTTGCCTTTCGCATCAAACACGACGGCCGCATGGGTTGGCTGATACTGAAGGATCAGGCTGCGCAGCATATTCAGCACGCCATACATTGCGCCGGTAGGTTCCCCTGCGCTGTTGGTCAGAGGAGGAAACGCATGGTACGCCCGATACAGGTAAGAAGAGCCATCGACGAGAATAAGAGGGTTTTCTGGGATCTGAACCATAATGTCCGTGCCTTTAATCAATTTATGCGTAAAGGATGCCACAGAAGGATGAAAACATCAGTTATTCAGGCCCGATACAGGAAAAGATTTTGCGATCGTGAGGATCGCTCGTAAAAATCAAACTGTGGATAAGTTTGTGAGTATTTTCACTTCACATGAATAACAGACGTAAAAAATACATATAAGGCAATATTTAGATCTTAATTATCAGATTGTTATGTTATGAGATCGCCTCTATATGGCCAACTGATGACAATTTAGTCTATGTGGATATAAGCCTTGATTTACGCGGAACGACAGCGAAATCTTCTGCGCCGGGGTAAAAGCCGCCAAATCACCCTATGAAAGCGCCATTCATTTGTCTGTTTTCTGGTAAAATCAGCGCCCAGCGTCGACTATCCGGTCGCTCACTTACAGCTAACCACCTGAAAAAGCTCATCATGTCGAGATTGCTCGCTGCAATAACATTACTGCTAAGCATCATTTTAACTATCCTGGTGACGATCGCCTGTTCCGTACCGATCATTATCGCCGGGATCATTAAACTGCTGCTGCCTGTACCCATGGTGTGGCGAGCCGTGTCCGCATTTTGTAATTTCATGATGTTTTGCTGGTGCGAAGGACTGGCGATCCTGTTGCGCCTTAACCCGCACCTGATGTGGGATGTCAAAGGGCTGGAGAACCTTAACAAAAAGAACTGGTACCTGCTGATCTGCAATCACCACAGCTGGGCGGACATCGTGGTGTTATGCGTGCTTTTTCGCAAACACATCCCGATGAACAAATATTTCCTGAAACAGCAGCTCGCCTGGGTGCCTTTTATCGGGCTGGCCTGCTGGGCGCTCGATATGCCGTTTATGAAACGCTATTCGCGCAGCTATTTGATTCGTCATCCGGAACGTCGCGGTAAGGATGTGGAGACCACGCGCCGCTCCTGTGAAAAGTTTCGTGCGCATCCAACGACCATCGTGAACTTTGTTGAAGGCTCCCGGTTTACGGAAGAGAAGCGCCAGCAAACTCGCTCTCCGTATCAGCATCTGTTGCCGCCAAAGGCAGCGGGGATTGCGATGGCGCTTAACGTGCTGGGAGCACAGTTCGATAAACTTCTTAACGTCACGCTCTGCTATCCGGAAAACGATAAGACGCCGTTCTTCGATATGCTCAGCGGCAAACTGACGCGTATTGTCGTGCACGTCGACCTGGTTCCGATTGACGCTGAACTGCACGGTGATTACGTAAACGATAAGAACTTCAAACGTCGTTTCCAGCAGTGGCTTAATACGCTCTGGAAAGAGAAAGACGAACAGATAGACAAGATAAAATCTTCATACAAAAACGCCGGTCAGTGACCGGCGTTTTTACATTAACGAAATTACTTCTTCTCAACCAGGTATTTCACGGTATCTGCATACTGCTGTACGAAAATATCCATGCTGCTGGTGTCCATGCCCTGCATGTTCAGCTGATATTTGCCGTTAACAAACATCGCCGGAACGCCCTGAAGCTGGAGGTCAGCAGCCGCTTTTTCCTGCTGGGCAACCAGTGATTTCACCACGAAGCTGTTCCATGCGGCATCGTACTCTTCACCTTTCACGCCGGCATCAACGAACACTTTACGGATATCCGCAGTGGTCTGAACGGTCTGGGTTTTCTGTACGGCTTCAAACATTGGCGAAGTGATCTTATCTTCTACGCCCAGTGCCATCGCCACCGCCCATGCCTGAGTCAGGTCTTTACCCAATGGGCCCAGGAACTCGACGTGGTACTTGGTCATTTTGGTGCCTTCCGGCAGCTTTTTCTTCACGTTGTCAGAGACATGCAGCACCTGCTCGAACTGGTAACAGTGTGGGCAATAGAACGAGAAGAACTCCAGTACCTGTGGCTCGCCAGCGACCGGCTTCTCCAGCGTGATGTACTGTTTGCCGTCGGTAAACTGTGCAGCAGAAGCGCTAAATGCCAGAATCATACCTGCCAGCGCCAGCCAAATTTTTTTCATGATTAACTCTCTCCTGGGTGTGTCCATTAATACATCGGCGTTAATTGCAGAGGGGGCTCCTGAAGAACCTTAACCTGCTCAGTAAATGTAGATATCTGGCTACGCCAGTAATCCTCTCCGGTAAGCCACGGGAAATTACGAGGAAATGCCGGATCGTCCCAACGCCTGATTAACCATGCGAGATAATAAACAAAACGCATCGCACGTAAAGGCTCAATCAGGGCAATTTCGTCTGAATTAAACGGGCTAAATTCTTCATAAGCTTCAATAATGGTTTCAAGCTGCATGCGTTGCTCGGCTTTGTCGCCATTCAGCAGCATCCACAGGTCCTGAACCGCTGGCCCCATACGCGCATCATCGAGATCGACAAACAGCGGGCCGTCACGCCAGAGAATATTCCCGGCGTGACAATCGCCATGCAGGCGCAGGACGGAAATATCATCACGCCAGCAGGTTTTCACTGCAGCAATAAGCTTATCGGTGGCGTTGAGGAAATCATCCTTTAGCGCTGCGGGGATCATTGCAGACGTTTCGAATATTGTGCGCGGTTCAAGAAGGTATTCCTGAATCCCCATAGTCGGGCGGGCAATAAAGGCTTTTTTGCGTCCCGTCTGGTGTATACGCCCAAGATAGCGGGCAACCCACTCCATCTGATCGATATTATCCGCTTCAAACTGACGGCCACCCAGACTTGGGAATACTGCGTAGTAATACCCTTCGTGCGTAAGGAGCGTTTGGTTATTGAATTTCAGCGGTGCGGCAACGGGGACATCGTCATCCAGCAGATCGTGAGCGAACTGATGCTCTTCCTGAATTTGTTCAGCGGACCAGCGTTCAGGACGATAGAATTTTACGACATAGCGCTGACGATCCTCGTCCTGAAATTGATAGACGCGGTTTTCGTAGCTGTTTAACGGTGTTAGCCCGGAATCCACCCGAATACCCTGTTCAAACAGGGCATCCATAATGGTGTCCGGGTGTAATGTCTGGAAAGTAAAAGCCTGGTCGTTCATCCGATCATCCGGAAATTATACGAATGATTCAGGATATCATCTTGTGGCGATTTCGGTGCCGCCGCTTACAAGCTTTTACTCTTTAATTACGCCTCGGGCGCGCAGCAATGCCGTCTTAAAATCTTCCTCATAATCTTTCTGAATACCAGGAATAACAGCATCTTTGGCAGAGTCGCGCATTTTAAGGTGGTAGATCAGGATGTCGTCAGAAAGGTCTGCCAGATCGCCGTCAAAACCTGACTCTTTTGCCAGTTTCTGTAAAAATTGCATCAGATTGAGCTCTGGCTCTTTCTGCCAGGCTGGCTGGAGGAGTTCAATAACTTCATTCAGACGTTTACATTTCATGGTGGTGCTCCTTTCATTTAGAGTGACACGTTAGCAGGGTCAATCCCACAATAAAAGAGGCGATATTCGTGAATGTTAGCCAGGAAATCATCGGGGTCGTTCTGGCAGGCGGCAGAGCAACGCGAATGGGCGGTAAAGATAAGGGGCTTCAGCTTCTTAATGGAAAACCCTTGTGGCAGCATGTCGCCGATACGCTCGCCGGCCAGGTGACGGCAATGGCCATCAGCGCTAACCGGCATATCGACACTTACCGGCAAAGCGGGTACGCCGTTTATCAAGATAGCCTTGAGAATTACCCGGGACCGCTTGCCGGTATGCTTTCAGTCATGCAACAGTCGCACGGAGAGTGGTTCATCTTCTGCCCCTGCGATACCCCGTTTATTCCGTCTTGTCTTGTCGAGCGTCTGTTCCTGCTTCGTGGTACGGCTCCTGTGGTTTGGGTACATGACGGCGAGCGTGACCATCCTGCTATCGCGTTGATGCATCGATCGCTAGCGCCTGCTCTGCAGGCCTACCTGGCCGCGGGAGAGCGCAGGGTGATGGTCTTTATGCGTGAGTCTGGCGGCCATTCCGTTGATTTTAGCGATGTGAAATCAGCGTTTGTGAACGTAAATACGAGTGAAGATTTGCAGATGATGCAGGAGAAAAGATGATACCTGTTGTAGCCATTTCCGCCTGGAGTGGGACCGGGAAAACCACGCTGTTGAAAAAGCTCATTCCTGCGCTTTGTGCCAGAGGGCTTCGCCCTGGTTTGATTAAGCATAGTCATCACAACATGGACATTGATACGCCCGGAAAAGACAGCTATGAGCTGCGTAAGGCCGGAGCAGCACAAACGATGGTAGCAAGTCCTCAGCGCTGGGCGTTAATGACAGAAACGCCGGATGAGGCGCCGCTGAATCTCGCTTATCTGGTTAGCCGGATGGATCACTCCACGCTGGATCTGGTGCTGGTTGAGGGATTTAAGCATGAGGCCGTGCCTAAGATCCTACTTTTCAGAAGCGATGCCGGGCATGATATGAGCGAGTTAACGCTGGATGAGCATGTCATTGCGGTGGCCAGCGATGTGGCAGTGGAACTTGAGGTTCCGGTGCTGGATTTAAATGATGTGGACGGGATTGCGCAGTTTATTGTGGCTTGGAGTGCGGTCTGACTTGCCGGGTGGCGGCTTTGCCTTAACCGGCCTACCGTTTTTTGGCGCATAAACGCAAAAAGGCCATCCTTTCGGATGGCCTCTTCACTTGTTTGATGCCTGGCAGTTCCCTACTCTCACATGGGGAGACCCCACACTACCATCGGCGCTACGGCGTTTCACTTCTGAG